>JAZQBJ010000040.1:0-13351 GCA_045545715.1 Oscillospiraceae bacterium | reverse complement strand
AAGAATATATTGAACAGCAGAAAGTCCTCCGCTGGAAAGAATCTGTTCATTTCACCGTTCAGATCCTCAGGGCACTTCAGCATGCTCATGATAAAGGCATTGTTCACCGTGATATAAAGCCCCAGAATATTATGCTTCTTGAAGACGGAACCATCAAAGTCGCCGACTTCGGAATCGCCCGTTTTGCAAGAGCAAGCCAGCACACCGTTACCGATAAAGCCATCGGATCCGTTCATTATATCAGCCCGGAACAGGCAAAAGGTGAACTTTCCGACGAAAAAAGCGATATCTATTCCGTTGGCGTAATGCTTTATGAAATGACCACCGGAACTCTGCCTTTTGATGCGGACAGCCCTGTTTCCGTTGCGCTCAAACAGATCCAGAGCCAGGCAAAACGCCCGAGAGCGATTAACCCCAACATTCCGGAAGGACTTGAGGACATCACGATCCGCGCCATGCAGAAAGACCCCGCAAGACGCTATCAGTCCGCGGCGGAAATGCTTCGCGATATCGATGAATTTAAGCGCGATCCTTCCATAAGCTTTGAATACAAATACAGCGAACCCGCAACCGAAAAAATTACAAAGGAAGTTGCAAACACCAAAAAGAAAACAAAAAAGATAAAGGACGAACAGGTTCGCAACGCACCGGTCGTTCCGGTTCTCACCGGTATAACCATCGCTTTCATCGTTGTTGCAATAATCTTTGTTATAGGAATTATGGCGATGGTTCGCCCTTTTGAGGAAGTCCCCGATACAACCGCGCCGGAGCTTATCGGAATGGACATCAACGAAGCCCTTAAAAAATACTCCGGCTTTGATATTGTTGTGGAATCTTCCGCTTTCCATGAACAATACGATAAGGATATCATCTATGACCAGTCCGTAAATGCGGGAATGACCGTTAAGGAAGGCGCGACGATCAAAGTCAAAATCTCCAGCGGCATCCAGTATTTCAGCCTTGCGGATTATAAAAACTTTGAGGAAAACCAGGTTTATAAGATCCTTACCGATAACGAAATCGAATTCAACACCGTTACCGAATATAGCGATGAGGTTCCGGAAGGATATGTTATAAAAACAGAACCCGGCGCAGATACTCAGGTCGATACCGGTACCGTTGTTGTGGTTTTCGTAAGCATGGGCGCAGAAACCACCTACACCACCGTTCCGAGCGTTATCGGCTATACCCTTGAAGATGCAAGAATGATCCTCAACTCCGCCGGAATCCGAATCGGAAACGTTGAAAGGGTCGAAGGCGACGGCCAGAGCACCGAGGTTATTGACCAGAGCCTTCCGGAAGGAACTTCCGTAACAAACGGAAGCACCATAAGCCTTGTTATTATTGCGGAAAAGGAAAGCAACGCAAACAGTGTTGAGTTCAAAATTCCGCTTCCGAACGTCTCTTCCGAAGTTACAATGAGCGCTTCTCTTGCGGGAGAAACCATCATAACAGAAAAACTTGTTCCATCCGAAAAAGAATACTGGGAAATCAGCGTTCTCGGCGAAGGACTCGGAACCCTCAGCATTTATTATGACGGACAGCTTTACAGAGCTTATTCCGTAAACTTTGTTGACAAAACGTCAACAATGGTTGCGGATCATTCCGAAAATTTCGGAGGCTGAAATTTTGAAGGAACGTAAAAATAAGGAAGAACTTATAGAAATTGAAGAAAAAGACCTTCCCAAAGCTGAAGGTCTTATCATAAAAGCCACCGGCGGATTTTATTATGTCCGCTGCGGCAAAACAACGTTTGAAACAAGGGCAAGGGGAGTTTTCAGAAAACGCGAAACCTCTCCGCTTGTCGGGGATAAGGTGACCATTTCTGTCCTTCCGAATGAAAAAGGCTATATTCATGAAATACATGAAAGGAAAAATTCCCTTGTAAGACCGCCGCTTGCAAACATTGATCAGCTTGTTATGGTGGTTTCCGTTGCGGAACCTGTGCCGAACATTCTTGTTCTGGATAAGCTTATCGCCGTTGCTGAACAGCAGGGAGTAGAACCGGTGATAGTTTTTACAAAATGCGACCTTGCGGATCCAAAGCCCTATTCGGAAATTTACCGCAAAGCAGGCTTCCGCGTTTATGAAGTCTGCGCACCCGAACACAAAGGGACTGAAGAAGTTTATTCCATGCTCAAAGGAAAGATAAGTGCTTTCTGCGGAAACTCCGGAGCGGGAAAATCAAGCCTGCTCAATGATATTTTTCCGGAACTTTGCCTTTCTACCGCAGAAATAAGCAGAAAGCTCGGCCGTGGAAGACACACCACCCGCCATACGGAACTTTTTGAACTTGAAACCGGAGGCTGGGTCGCGGATACGCCGGGATTTTCTGCAATCGAAATGGAAAGGGTCGGAATAATCCGCAAAAACGAACTTCAGTATTGCTTCCGTGAGTTTGAACCATATCTGCTTAAATGCAAGTTCACCGGCTGCAGCCATGTTTCCGAAAAAGGCTGCGCAGTGCTTGATGCTGTAAAAGAGGAAATCATTCCAGAAAGCCGCCATAAAAGCTACTGCATGATGTATGAGGAAGCAAAACAGATAAAAGAATGGGAACTTGATAAAGAAAATGGCTGAAACACATGAAGAAAAGTTCCGCCGGATGACGGAAGCGCCGGTCGGCGGACTTATTGCAAAGCTTGCGGTGCCATGCATCATAAGCATGCTTGTAACTTCGTTCTATAATATGGCCGATACTTTTTTTGTCGGCCAGCTTAAAAGCAACTCCGCGACCGGAGCGGTCGGCGTTGTTTTTTCAATGATGGCTATAATCCAGGCGGTGGGTTTTTTCTTCGGCCACGGAAGCGGAAACTACATATCCCGTGAGCTTGGAAAAAAGAACTACTCCGAAGCGGAAAAAATGGCCGCAACGGGTTTTGCTTCCGCTTTTGCCGCCGGAACATTAATAATGATAATCGGCGAGCTTTTTATCGAAGAACTTGCCGGTCTGCTCGGTTCAACCGAAACTATTTTACCTTATACCGTTGCATATCTGAAGGCAATACTTCTTGGCGCTCCGTGGATAACGACTTCGTTTGTGCTCAATAACCAGCTCCGTTTCCAGGGAAACGCTTCTTATGCAATGGTGGGAATAACTTTTGGAGCAATCCTGAACATCGCTCTCGATCCGCTTTTGATTTTTGCTTTCGATATGGGAATCGCCGGAGCAGGTTACGCAACGGTAATAAGCCAGTTCGTAAGTTTCTGCGTTCTTTTTTATGGAATGCAAAAAAGAGGGAACATAAAACTCCGTATTTCCAACATTCAGTTCAAATGGAGATATTATAAAGATATTTTCGGCGGAGGCTTTCCTTCCCTTGCAAGACAGGGACTCGCCTCCGTTGCAACAATCTCCCTGAACCATGCCGCGGGACCTTTTGGTGATGCTGTTATAGCGGCTATGGGCGTTGTTCAGAGGATAGTAATGTTCGGAGCTTCAACAATGATAGGCTTTGGCCAGGGGTTCCAACCTTTCTGCGGTTTCAACTATGGCGCGGGACTTTATGAAAGAGTCAAAAAAGGCTTTTATTTCTGTATAAAAGTTTCGGTGGCGTTTCTTCTGATAATCGCCGCGGCGGGATTTGTTTTTGCTCCGGAACTGATTTCACTTTTCCGTGATGATCCGGACGTAATTGAGATCGGAAGCTTTGCTCTCCGGCTTCAATGCGTTACTTTCGTTACCCACAGCTGGATAGTTCTCAGCAATATGATGACTCAGGTCATCGGAAAAACCGTTCCGGCAACTTTTCTTGCAACAGCAAGGCAGGGACTTTTCTTTATCCCTGCGGTGCTGATCCTTTCCGGGCTTATCGGAGTTACCGGAATCCAGCTTGCACAGCCTATTTCTGATATCGGAACTTTGCTTTGCGCAATTCCGATTCAGCTTAAAGTATTTAAAGAAATGGAAAATTCAACAAAAGAAAAGGAGAATGTGTAAATGAATGTTTGGCACGATCTTTCCCCTAAAAGAGTAAGACCCGATGATTTTGTCGGTCTTATCGAAATTCCCAAAGGAAGCAAAAATAAGTATGAACTTGATAAAGAAACCGGCCTTCTTAAACTTGACCGTGTTCTTTATACTTCAACTCATTATCCCGCAAGCTATGGTTTTATTCCGAGAACTTTTGCGGATGACGGCGACCCCCTTGACGTCCTTGTACTTTGTTCCGAAGATATCTATCCCATGACCCTTGTTCGCTGCAAACCCATCGGTGTTATCAAAATGACCGATAACGGTGCTGCCGACGAAAAAATCATCGCCGTTCCCTTTGATGATCCTACCTATAACGGATATAACGATATCTCCGAAATTCCGGCACATATCTACAGCGAAATGATGCATTTCTTCGAAGTTTATAAGGCTCTTGAAAACAAACAGACCGTTGTTGACGAAGTTTGCAACGCAGAAGAAGCAAAACGCATTATCGATTACTGCATCAACAAATACGTTGAAAGTTTTTGCAAATAATTTATAGCAACAAAAAAACGCGGCTTAAAAAGCCGCGTTTTTTTTAATTTTCTCTTCCGATTTTAAAAATCATCCGCAAAAAGGGAGCAAGAAATTTAGGGCTGTTCATAACGACTATTTTCATAAAAACACCTCCGTCAATTGGAAATACACCGGTAGATTCCGCCTGCAACAAGCAAAAGAAGCATGAAAACTATAAAAACCGGAATGAATTTTATAAAAAGACCGGCAAAAAATCCCGCCGCGAAAAGGATGATCGGGTTTTTGAATTTTTCATTTCGCCTTTTCATATTCCAAGCGCCCCTTTGCTGTGTTTTGTATGATATTCTATGAAAAAACGGAGTTTTTGGTTACAAAAGAAGCATTTAAGATTGTTTTTATGAATAATAATATCAAAAAACTCTGTTTTGAAAAAAGGTGAAAATATGAAAAAAATAATTTCTGCTTTGCTTGCGCTGTGTCTTGCTTTTTCTTTGGAAACGGCCGCTTTTGCGGACGGAATAAGTATTTCGGCAAAATCCGCAATTCTTGTGGAACGTTCCACCGGAAGAGTGCTTTTTGAATATGAAGCAGATAAACCGGTTCCTCCGGCTTCGATTACAAAGATAATGACTTTGCTTCTTGTTATGGAAGCGATAGAAACCGGAAAACTCGATTTTGATACGGAAGTTACCGCCAGCGAACACGCCTGTTCCATGGGTGGAAGCCAGATCTGGCTTGAACCGGGAGAAATATTTACCGTTCATGAGCTTTTGAAAGCGGCGGCGATAGCTTCGGCAAACGATGCCTGCGTTGCCCTTGCGGAAGCGGTTTCCGGAACGGAAGAGGCTTTTGTGGAACTTATGAACCAAAGGGCTGCAGAGCTCGGAATGGAAAACACCGTTTTTAAAAACTGCACAGGGCTTGATGCTGAAGGCCATGTTTCCACAGCAAAGGATATTGCAAGAATGTCAGCGGAACTTCTTTCTCATGAAAAAATAAAGGAATACTCCACTGTGTGGATGGATAGCCTTCGCAAAGGCGAAACGGAGCTTACCAATACCAACAAGCTGGTAAGGTTTTATAAGGGCTGTACGGGGCTTAAAACAGGCTCAACGGATGAAGCGGGGTGCTGTCTCGCGGCTTCTGCGGAAAGAGGAGGAATGGAACTTATTTCTGTTACTCTCGGTTCGCCCAACACCGACGAAAGATTTGCCGCAGGAAGAAAACTTCTTGATTACGGGTTTGCAAATTTTGCTGTTGCAAAACCGGTTCCGCCGGTTGAAGAACTTCACGATATTCCGGTTTCACATGGGGTAACGGATCACGTAACGCCGGTTTTTGATGCCCCGGAAACTTATCTTCTTCCAAAAGGCCAGGAAAAGCTTATCGAACAAAAGGTGACTCTTTTTGAAAACATTGAGGCCCCGGTGGAAAAAGGGCAGATTTTGGGCAAAGTTACCGTTCTGTTAAGCGGAGGAGAAATCGGAGAATATAACATAATCGCGAAAGATCAGGTTGAAAAAATGAGCTTTGGAGCTGCCCTTAAAATTCTTTTTCTTGAAGCTTTTTCCACAAAATGAAAAATTTTTCCAAGTGGTGAGATTTAGGGCCTTTGCCACTTGCAAAAATCGGCGTTTTAGGTTATTATATATGCAGGATAATATCATTATTCAGGAGGTGTCCCAATGCCGAAACTTGACTTTCGGTATCTGAAAGACTTTATCTCCGAAGAGGAATTTTCCGCAAAAGCACAGAAAGCCGAAGAAGCTCACCGCACCTTGATGACAAAATCCGGCGCGGGAAACGATTTTACCGGCTTTGTGGAGCTTCCGGAGGAATATGACAGGGAAGAGTTTTCCAGAATTATTTCCGCCGCGGAAAAAATCAGAAAACAAAGCGATGTGCTCATCGTAATCGGAATAGGCGGTTCCTATCTCGGTGCAAGAGCGGTTATCGAACTTTGCACTTCTCCTCTTCGCAACAGACTTCGCAAAGACGGCCCGGAAATATATTTCGCCGGATGCAACTTAAGTCCGGACTATATGGCCGAAATTGCGGAAATTTGTGAAGATAAAGATTTTTCTGTAAACGTAATTTCAAAATCCGGTACCACAACGGAACCGGCAATCGCTTTCCGCTTCTTCCGCGAACTTCTTGAAAAGAAATACGGAAAAGACGGCGCGAAGGAAAGAATCTATTGCACCACCGACAGAGCAAGAGGTACCCTCAAGGCTGTTGCGGATAAAGAAGGCTGGGAAACCTTCGTTGTTCCGGATGATATCGGCGGAAGATTTTCCGTTTTGACTCCGGTTGGACTTCTTCCCATTGCCGCCGCCGGAATCGACATAAACGAACTTATGTCCGGTGCTGCAGAAGCAAAAAAACTTTATGAAAATCCGAATTTTGCCGAAAACGAAGCAATGCAGTATGCCGCCGCAAGAAACATTCTTCTTGAAAAAGGAAAGGCACTCGAACTTCTCGTAAGCTATGAACCTTCCTTCGGTCAGATGGCTGAATGGTGGAAACAGCTTTTCGGCGAAAGCGAAGGAAAAGACGGAAAAGGAATTTTCCCCTGTTCCGCAATTTTCTCGATGGATCTTCATTCTCTCGGACAGTTTGTCCAGGACGGAACAAGAAATCTTTTCGAAACCGTTGTTCGTTTTGAAAAGGCGCAGAGGAAATTTGTTGTTGCCGCCGATGAAGAAAACGGCGACGGACTCAATTTCCTTGCGGGAATGGACATGCAGGATATCAACGAAAAGGCAAGACTCGGAACTTTGGTTGCGCATACCGAAGGCGGAGCACCCAATATCGTTATCACCTGTAAAGAGAGAACCCCGGCGGAAGTCGGAAAACTTATCTATTTCTTTGAAATCGCATGTGCGGTTTCGGGCTATATGCTTGGGGTAAACCCCTTCAACCAGCCCGGCGTCGAAAGCTATAAAAAGAACATGTTCGCTCTTCTCGGGAAACCGGGATATGAGGACATGAAAGCGGCAATCGAAGCAAAACTCGACTGATTTTCGGTCAAACTGCGTTCGCGCAATGATAATACATTAGAACAGAGGGAGACATTACTATGATCAAACTTATCCTTGGCCTCAAAGGCTCCGGCAAAACCAAATACCTCATCGACAACATCGACGAAGCAGTAAAAACCAGCGACGGCTGCGTTGTAGCAATCGAACGCGGCGCAACTCTTCGCTTTGACGTAAGCCATGACGTACGTCTTATCGATATCGATGAATACGATATTTCCGATTTCAATTCCTTCTATGGATTCCTTTCCGGCCTTATCGCAGGCAACTACGATATCAGCCACATCTTTGTTGACGCAACCTTCAAAATCGGCGGCCGCGATTATGACGCATTCGCAAAAATGACCGATAAACTCAAAAGACTTTGCGATGAATCCGACATCACCATGACCTTCACCGCTTCCTGCGAAAAAGAGGATCTTCCCGAAAGAATCCACAAATATATCGTCGAAAGATAATCAAAAACGGAATAAAAAGCGCAGTCCACCAACCGTGGATTGCGCTTTTTTCTTTTGTATATTATAATTCAAAACGTAGGGCGGGGGCTTGCTCCCGCCGCCAAAAAAGAAGGTGTTATTATGACGAAAGACGAACTCGGAAAATTCATTGCGGAAAACCGAAAATCCCTCGGAATGACACAGGAGGAACTGGCGCAAAAACTTTTTGTCACAAACAAAGCCGTTTCAAAATGGGAAAAAGGCCAGAGTTTTCCGGATATCTCAATGTTCGAACCTCTTGCGGAAGCTCTCGGAGTTTCCGTTGCGGAACTTTTTTCCGGTGAAAAGGAAGAAAAAGACGTTTCTGTAAAAGCCGTTTTGGAACTTTCAAAATCCGTTGTCAGAAAAGAAAAGAAGAAACTTAATAACGCAATTGGAATCGTGATTTTTACAATTGTAGCTTTGCTGATAGTTTTTTCCGAAAACATAGCAACCGCCATTGATGACAGAAATATGAGTTACCTTTATTGGCAGGGTTTTTATTATATTCCGACAAAAGAACCTATTGCGGTAAACTGGCTGGGTGAACCGGTCGGTACGGTAAGAGAAGCCGGAAGAAGAAACAAAGATAATTACGGCGGAGATTCAAATATCGCTGACCCGGGAACGGAAATTTATCAGCGTGCTGATTGGAAAGTTTCAGAAGGAAGCGGAATTGGCGAAGATGAAAATATTCTGATTGCGGAAGTAGGTGGCGTTTATACCGTTTTTCGCTTTGTTTTTTGGGAAAGGCATGACTTTGAAAGATTTTTTAAAGTCAACATCAAAGAAGGAGAATGGGGAAAAGGTTTTATAAAAACAGAAGATGTTTATTAAGAATATAACAAAAAACACCTCCGTATATTTTTTCGGAGGTGTTTTTTTTATGAAAAAAATTGCGATAATCGGCGCGGGAAATATCGGAAAATCCGCCGCAAAGGCGCTTTTGGAATCGCCGGATTTTGAACTTTGCGGATTTGTCAGAAGGGAAGAAAAAGCAGTTTCGGATTTTGAAAAAATCCCAGTCGGAAAAAGCGTTTTAGATTTTCCGGAAAAACCGGACGGTGCTTTGGTCTGCCTTCCGTCAAGACTTGTTGAACCGGCCGAAAAAGAGCTTCTTGAAGCGGGAATTTATACTGCGGATTGTTTTGATATCCACGGCGAACTTTCCGCAATGCGAAAAAGACTGAATTTTTCGGCAGAAAAGGGAAATGTTTCCTGCGTTATCGGAGCGGGCTGGGACCCGGGTCTGGATTCAGTCATGAGAACGCTTATGTTTTCCGCCTTTCCGGAAAGCAAAATTTATACAAATTTCGGCCCGGGAATGAGCATGGGACATTCCGCCGCGGCAAAATCCATTGGCGGAATTGCCGATGCGGTTTCGATAACTCTGCCTCTTGGAAAAGGAAAACATCTGCGGAAGATTTATGCGGTGCTCGAAAAAGGTGCGGATGAAAAATCGGTTGAGCACGCGATTTTATCGGACGGGTATTTTGAGCACGACGAATGCTCGGTTGAATTCGTGGATTCGGTAAAACCGTTTTTCAATACGGCTCACGGCGTTTTGATTGAAAACAATTTTGGAAACCAAAAAATGGGTTTCAGTATGAAAATTGATAATCCGACCATGACCGGAAGAATTCTTGTTTCCGCAATGCGGGCGGCTTTTCTTCAAAAGCCCGGAGCATATTTCATGCCGGAAATTCCGCCTTGCGATTTTTGTGAAGGCGGATATGAAAAATTGCTGTAAATCTCCCTGCTAAAAAAATCTTATTTTTCTCCGCGGATGAATTCGTCTATGGAAACGCCGAAATAATCAGCCATTTTTATTACCATTTCAAGATCCGGTTCAGACTCTCCTCTTTCATATTTGCTGACGGAAGTTTGTGAAATATGTAAAGCTTCTGCAAGGCTGTGTTGAGTAATTCTGTTCTTTTTTCTCAAAGTTTTAAGCATGGTAAGCAAAATTTTTCACCTCAAAAATATTATATATTATATCTATTGATAAAAAAACAGGTATGTTTTGCAAGTTTTTTTGCAAAATTTTGCTGTTTTTGTAAAAAATAAAATAAACTTCTATATTATTAGTAACTTTTTTTGCCGTTTTTGTTGCAAAGTATAATAATATTTTGTTATAATAGGCGTGTACGACACATTGTGAAAGGGGATTAACAACTTTGAAACAGTACAAAGCAAAAGATATCAGAAATATCGCACTTGCAGGACACGGCGGCGATGGTAAAACCAGCCTTGCAGAAGCCCTGCTCTATATGTCCGGCGCAACCGACAGACTTGGTTCCGTAACCGAAGGAAACACCGTTTGCGACTTCGACCCCGAAGAAACCAAACGTAAAATTTCCGTAAGCTCTTCTGTTGCTCCTTTTGAGTATGACGGTGTTAAAATTAACATCATCGACACTCCCGGACTTTTTGACTTTGCCGGCGGCTTCCACGAAGGTGTTCGTGCAGCAGACGCAGTCATCATCACTCTTTCCGCTAAATCCGGTGTTCTTGTTGGTACCGAAAAAGCATGGAAACTTGCAACCGCACAGAAAAAAGCAAAAGCATTCTATGTTTCCAAAATGGATCTTGAAAACGCAGACTTCAACAAAGTTCTCGAAGCTCTTAAAGAAAAATTCGGAACTGCAGTTTGCCCCGCAGTAATTCCTGTCGGCAATGTTTATGTTGACCTTATCACCAAAAAAGCATTCACTTTTGATGCTAAAGGCAAGAGCACCAAAGTTGAAATGCCCGACGATCCCATGATCGAAGAACTTGAAGACGCAATCAACGAAGCAATTGCAGAAGCAGACGACGAACTTATGGAAAAATTCTTCGAAGGCGAAGAATTCACCGAAGAAGAACGTTTCCGCGGATTTGAAGAAGGCGTTGCAGCAGGTATCATCGCTCCCGTATATTGCGGTGACTCCGTAACTCTTCGCGGAATTGAAATGCTTCTCCACGAATTCAAAAAAATCTTCCCCTCCGCAGAAGAAGTTGCTTCCGAAGTTGCAACCGATGCTGACGGCAAAGAAGTTAAACTTACCTGCACCGATGACGAACCCCTTGCAGCATACGTTTTCAAAACCGTTGCAGACCCCTTCGTCGGAAAACTTTCTTTCGTAAAAGTTATTTCCGGTGTTCTTACCGCAACTTCCGCTGTTACCAACGCAAGAACCGGTAACCCTGAAAGACTTGGTAAACTCGTTATCATGCACGGAAAAACCCAGGAACCTACCGAAGCAGTAGGCGCCGGTGATATCTGCGCAATCACCAAACTTGCCGAAGCACAGACCGGCGATACCCTTTGTGATCCCAAACGTGTTGTTTCCTGCGCAAAAACCGAATTCCCCTATGCTTGCCTCAGAATGGCAATGTATCCCAAGGGCAAAACCGATGATTCCAAGATCGCAGGCGCAATCGCCAAAATCATGGAAGAAGACGCAACTGTTGCTTACGAAAACAATGCAGAAACCAAACAGCAGATCCTTGCAGGTCTCGGCGAACAGCATCTTGACGTAATCTGCAGCAAACTCAAATCCAAATTCGGCGTAGAACTTGGTCTTGAAAAACCCCGCGTACCTTATCGTGAAACCATTCGCAAAAAGGTCAAAGTTCAGGGTAAACATAAAAAACAGTCCGGCGGTCATGGCCAGTATGGTGACGTTTGGATCGAATTCGAACCTACCGAATCCGAAGAAATGGTATTCGAAGAAGCAGTATTCGGCGGTTCTGTTCCGAGAAACTTCTTCCCTGCAGTTGAAAAAGGTCTCCGCGAAGCTTGCAAAACCGGTATGCTCGCAGGTTACCCCATGGTTGGTGTTCTCGGCAGACTTGTTGACGGTTCCTATCATCCCGTTGACTCCAACGATATGTCCTTCCAGATGGCTGCAAGACTTGCTTATAAAGCAGGTATCCCGCAGGCAGGTCCCGCAATCCTTGAACCTATCGGCAACCTCAAAGTTGTTGTTCCGGATTCCAACACCGGTGACATCATCGGCGACGTAAACAAACGCCGCGGACGTGTTCTCGGTATGAACCCTGTTGAAGGCGAAGACGGCTATTCCGAAGTTGAAGCAGAAGTTCCTATGAGCGAAATGCACGACTTCACCACCTCTCTCCGTTCCTCCACCCAGGGCAGAGGTTCCTTCACATTTGAGTTTGACCACTATGAAGAACTTCGCGACGAAACCCTTAAACAGGCTGTAATCGAAGAAGCAAAACAGTGGATGACTGAAGAAAAAGAATAATTTTTCAGAATAATCAAAAAAGCCCTGTCATAATATTGACAGGGCTTTTTATTATTTCCTTAAAAAGCCTCTCCTGACAGGGGAGGCGGTATTTGCGGAGCAAATGACGAAAGGGTTTTATAAGCCTTTTTAAATCTTTACTTCCGGAGATGATCCTTTTGCTTACTGCATCCGTTAAGACAACAAAAACAAAAATTATGGGAACAGCATGCATTGTTCTTGCGGTTATAATAGGAATAATTCTGTTTTTTGCCGGGAACAACTCTTCAGAAGGCACTGAATCCATTTCCAGAAGAGTTTCGGATAACAAAGAGAGGACGGAATACATTGCCTCAAAAGGCTTTAAAACGGCGGAGGAACCTTCCTCGGTTGAAGACGTTGTTATCCCGGAAGAACCGGATGAAATCTTTTTGGAATATAACGAACTTCAGAAAAAATCCGGATTTGATCTTTCTCCCTATCACGGAAAAACGGTTAAAAAATATGTATATCCGGTTTTGGAAGAGGAAGAAACTTTCGTCACACTTTATATTTATGATGACAGGATAATTTCGGCAGATATATCATCCCACACAGAAGGTTGGCAAAGGGCTATTGACGGCAAAGAAAATATGGGATAAAATATTTTTATAAAAACGAAAAGCAGAGGAATAATATGGATTACAGAAATATAACCATTGAAGATGCGCCTGAACTTGCGAAAATCTATGCGGAAACTTTCAATTCCGATCCCTGGTATGATAAATGGACCCAGAAAACTGCCGAAAAACGCCTTTCACAGATGATAAACAACGGCGGCTTTTTCGGAATTGTTTCTTATAACGAAGAAGGGATAACCGGAATGATCCTCGGAGAAGAGGAACAGTATTTCGATGGCGTGATTTTCAATATAAAAGAATTCTGTGTTAAAAATGAACTCCGCGGAAAAGGAATAGGAACCGAACTTCTTTCCGAATTTGAAAAACAGCTTAAGGGAAAAGGCATCCGCGAAACCGTTCTTATGACTAATCTTGAGGACGAGGAATTTTATAAAAAACGCGGTTTCCGCCGAAGCCGCGGAATTATCTATATGGGAAAAGAATTATGATATAAAACACAAAAAAGCCGTGCTCAAAATGAGCACGGCATTTTTTA
>JAZQBJ010000039.1:0-4705 GCA_045545715.1 Oscillospiraceae bacterium | reverse complement strand
ATATATTCTTTAAGAGTTATGCCGTCGATGTGCTCCATAACGATATACTGAATATCTTCGTTGAAGCTTACGTCATAAACTTTTACGATGTTCGGATGAGAAAGAACCGCTATCGCTTTGGATTCGTTGCGGAAACGGCGGAGAAGTTCATCGTTTTCCATATGCTCATCCCTGAGAATTTTTACCGCAACAACGCGGTCATCAATGCTGTCATATGCTTTATACACGTTGGCCATTCCGCCTACGCCGATAATTTCCTTTATCTCATAGCGGCCGTCAAGTTTTTTACCAATATATCTGTCCATCAGGAACCTCCCCGGTTATCTTGTGATACAGACAACGGTGATGTTGTCCGCTCCGCCCGCTTTTTTGGCGGCATTGATAAGTTTATCCGCACATTTTGAATATCCGGCGGATTTTATCATTTCATAAAGTTCGTTGTTGGAAAAATAATTCGAAAGTCCGTCGGTGCAGACAACGATTGCCTCCCCTTCGTTTATCGGGAATTCGCAATAATCAAGGTCTATTATTGACATTACGCCGAGGGCTCTTGTTATAAAATGTTTTTTCGGGTGAAATCTTGCTTCGTCGGCGGTGATTTCGCCTCTGTCAACAAGAAGCTGAACAACGGAATGGTCTTTTGTAACCTGTTCGATTCCGTCGGATTTGATATGATATGCCCGGCTGTCTCCTGCATGGACGATATGAGCCATTCCGTCACAGACTATTGCCGCAACTATGGTCGTTCCCATTCCGCGAAGAGAAGGATCCCGCTGGGAACGGTCGAAAACCGAAACGTTCGCCGCGGTGACTGCCGTCTGGAGAATACGCTTTATCGAGTTATCGCCGAAACCGCTTCCGTAAGCTGCGGTCACGCTGTCGGTAACAATATCGCAAGCGGTTCGGCTTGCAATGTTTCCGCCCTTTTCTCCGCCCATTCCGTCACAGACAACCGCAAAAACAGCTTCTTCATCGCCGAGAACGCCGCAGTTAAAATCATCCTGGTTCATTTCGCGAACATTTCCCACGTCGGTTTTTCCGTAAGCTTTAAGCATATCATTCTTCACCTCTTTTTCCTAAACCTTTAAAATTGCGGAACCAATAGTTCCAAGCCCTTCCTATGCGCCAGTTATCAAAACCCTTTACAACAAGGCGGGCAACTTCGTTCGGAGGTTCCGGAGTTTTGTATTTTTCTTTCCGGATACTTCCGGCCATTTTTATATATTCGACTACGTGATACAAAACTTTTCGCCCCCTTTCAAAAAAAGAAAAAGATACCTATTTAGATTATTGTATATCTTATTGTTTTATATGTCAAATTTTATTCGGAAAGAGTTCCGCCGGCTTCGGTTTTTATCGTTGTTCTTCTAAGCTGACCGCAGGCGGCGTTTATATCGCTTCCGAGTTCACGACGGATCGTTGCGTTCTGTCCGTTATCGTTGAGAAGCTTTGCAAAAGCTTCGACAGATTCGCGCTTGCCGCGTTTATATCCGGTTTCGTTGACTTTATTGACCGGGATAAGGTTAACGTGGGCACCCATTCCTTTAAGGAGTTTTATAAGTTCCATCGCGTGTTCCGGCTGGTCATTGACTCCGTCGATAAGCGCATATTCAAAAGAAATGCGGCGGCCGGTTATATCAAAATAATCACGGCAGGCTTTTATAAGTTCGTCGATTGGCCAGCGTTTTGCAACGGGCATTGTTCTTCTTCTGATTTCATCATTCGGCGCATGGAGAGAAACGGAAAGAGTGAGCTGGAGCTTTCTCTCGGCAAGTTTATAAATTTTATCAACAAGACCGCACGTAGAAAGAGAAATATGCCTCATTCCGAGGTTAAAACCGCCTTCGGATGTAAGAATTGTGAGGAAATCCATCACGTTATCAAAGTTATCGAGAGGCTCGCCGATTCCCATAAGAACAAGTGAAGCGATTTTTTCGCCATGTTCTTCCGCATCCTTTGCTGCAAGATAAACTTCGGAAAGCATTTCGGAAGGTGTAAGGTTTCTGCAAAGTCCTGTAAGGGTTGAAGCGCAGAAGGTACAACCCATTCTGCAGCCGCACTGGGTGGAAATACAAAGGCTTCCGCCGCGTTTATAGGACATTCTTACGCCTTCAACGTGTTCCCCGTCCTCAAGGCGAAAAAGATATTTAACCGTTCCGTCGAGTTTTGAAACAAGTCTGCGTTCAATGGTCACTTTTGTGAGGGAATATTCGGAAGCAAGTTTTTCGCGCAGGGCAGCCGAAAGATTCGTCATTTCGGAAAAATCGGTCACCCTTTTTTCATGGAGCCAGGAATATATCTGTTTTGCGCGGAAAGAAGGCTGGTCCATGGCTTTTACTTCTTCACAAAGCTGTTCGTATGTAAAAGAGCGCAGGTCTTTCATTTTTCAGCTTCCTTTCTGAGTTTTGCAAAATAGAAACCGTCGGAATTGATTTCTCCGGGCATAAGTGTTACGGAATAGCCGTCTTTGGAATATTTTTGGAGTTCTTCCGGAAGTTTTTCCGGAACAAGTCCGTCTTCTTCGATAAGACGTTTTACGACCTGCTCGTTTTCTTCTTTTGAAAGTGTGCAGGTGGAATAAATCATCGTTCCGCCTTCGGCAAGATATTTTGCGGAAGTTGAAGCGATTTTGTATTGGATTTTCGGAAGGGTCGCGATTTCCGCAGGATCTTTGAAGCGGATCTCCGGTTTTCTTCGGATTACGCCAAGACCTGAACAAGGAACGTCACAAAGGATTCTGTCGAAAGTTCCGAGTTTTTCATTGAAAACGGTCGCGTCGTTTGCCATAGCCGAAACTATATCAAGACCAAGGCGATCGGCCCCGTTTTTAACAAGTCCCGCTCTTTTTGGATGAAGGTCGCAGGCGACGATTTCTCCCTTGTTTTCCATAAGCTGGGCAACGGTAAAGGTTTTTCCGCCGGGCGCGGAACAAACATCGAGCACTCGTTCGCCTTTTTGAGCACCGATAGCTTTTGCGCAAAGCTGGCTTGAAATATCCTGGACATGGAAAAGACCTTTTTTATAAGCTTTAGTGCTTTGGGGTGCGGCGGAATAAATTCTTATTGCGCCGGGGATTTCTTCAACGAGCACCGATTTTACATTTTCTTCCTCAAGCATGCTCATAAGTTCTTCCGGGGTTGTTTTTGTTGTGTTCACTCTTGCAAAAATCGGAACGGAACCGAGAGATTCGCGCAGAGCGGTTTCGGTTTTTTCATCGCCGTATTCATTGCACCATTTTTTACAGAGCCAGATCGGTGCGGAATATTCCGCGGAAAGGCGGCCGATTTTATCCATTCTTGAAAAATCGAACTGTTTTCCGTTTCTGATAAAAGCACGCATTATTCCGTTAACATAGCCGGAAGCTTTTCCGCAGCCGAGCTGTTTTACCGCTTCAACGGTTTCGTTGGCGGCGGCCATATCCGGAACGGAATTCATATAGATAAGCTGATAAAAACCTATTCTCAAACATTCGAGAACCGCAGGTTCAAGTTCCTCAAGGGGTGTTTTTGAATATTTTTTTATGATTTTATCAAGAGTTATCCGGCGTTCAAGAACACCGTAGAAAAGTGCTGAAACGAATGCCTTATCACGGTGCTCAAGCTGAGCACCGGAAAGGAGCGCATCGAGCACGATATTTGAAAAACCGCCTTCGCCGACTCTTAAAAGAGCCTTGACGGCGAGTGTTCTTGTGTTTGCCATAAGTTAAAACTCCTTCTTGTTAAAAATCAATCTCTTCTTCTGCCGCCGAAAATAAGAATAAGTCGAAGAAGCTGGGCAAGAGAAGAAACAAGCGCCGCAACATAGGTAAGAGCTGCCGCTCTCAGCACCTTTTTTGCTCCGGTTATTTCTTCGCCGTAAAGGATTCCGCTTGATTCAAGGGTTCTTATCGCCCTGCCGGATGCATCAAATTCAACCGGAAGAGTTACAAGCTGGAAAACCGCAAGGGTCGAAAAAAGAAGTATTCCAACGTTAACAAGTGCCTGTGAAGAAAAGAGAAAACCGACCATGATTATCGGAAGATAGAGCCAGGAACCAATCTGGGTAACCGGAATTATCATTTCTCTGATTTTAATAGGGGTATAATTAACGGCATGCTGGACTGCGTGACCCGCTTCATGTGCGGCAACCCCTATTGCAGCAATTGAAGTGCTGTTATAAACACTGTCGGAAAGATTTATGGTTTTGTTCCTCGGGTTAAAGTTATCGGAGAGATGTCCGGAAACATGGCGGATCTGTACGTCATAAATTCCGTTCTGCTGAAGGATATATTCCGCCGCCTGGGCACCGGTCATTCCGCGCATGGTTCCTATCCGGCTGAATTTCTGGAAATTTGCGTTTACCTGGCTTTGTGCCCAAAGACCAAACAAAAGCGCAGGAATAATCAAAATGAAATAATAAATATCAAAACCGTAAAACATTACTGTTCACCTCGTTTTTATTTTCCGAAAACGGTTCCTTTAAGAAGGCGTCTTCCGCGGATAAAATCCGCGCCGGACATTTTATTTTTACCCTCCGGCTGAACGGTTATGAGTTCGACCGCGCCGTTTTTTGTTCCGACGATAAACCGTTTTTCATTAAGAAGAGTTCCTTCTTCCCCGGAAAAACCTTCGACCGCTTTTGCTTCATGGATTTTGATGGATTTTCCGTCAAGGAAGGTATATGCCATTGGCCAGGGGTTAAGTCCGCGGACAAGGTTATGGATTTC
>JAZQBJ010000038.1:0-2705 GCA_045545715.1 Oscillospiraceae bacterium | reverse complement strand
CTTACCTCGCCTTTCCACCCTTACCAGCAAAGCTGGCGGTATATCTCTGTTGCACTCTCCCTGGGGTCACCCCCGGCTGCCGTTAGCAGCTACCCTTGCCCTTGGAGCCCGGACTTTCCTCGCGCACGTCCTTTCGGAACTGTGTCCGCTGCCGTCCTTTCCGCTCACGGGTTAATATTATAAACCAATAAATAGTTTATGTCAAACATTAATTGCTCTTCAGCAATAAAAAAGCTGCCGGATTTTTCAAAGAAATCCGGCAGAAAAGTTTTCCTATTTAATAATGTTTATATCCTTATATTTTTAAAACGGTTGATAACAAGTCCGGAAACAATTCCGATAACAACGCCGGTTGCTGTTCCGGTGATGATAAGAACCGGAAGATAAAGGGCAATCTGTTCTGTTCCGAGGAGAATGACAGCCATTATTATCTGTCCTACATTGTGCATGATTCCGCCGGCAATGGAAACCCCGGTAACAGAAAATTTATCCGTTTTCTTAAGGAACCACATAATTGCAAGGGAAAGAACGGCACCTGCAATGCTGTAAGCCATCGCCATAACATTGCTGAAAAGAAGCGAAACAAGAATTACCCTGATAAGGGAAACCAAAATCGCTTCCTTTGTGCCGATTTTATAAAGCACAAAGATTATAACTATATTTGCAAGGCCCATCTTGATTCCCGGAACCGCAAAGGAAAGGGGAACAAGCGCCTCTATATACGACATTATCATCGCAAGGGCAATGGTAAGCCCAAGCATAGCAACTTTTTTTGTTTTCATAAATTCCTTTAAGACACAAAGTCGATTTCGGCCTCGCTTTGGCCTTCAACTGTAATAACTGTTTTGTTGGGAAGACAGGTAATCGCTTCTCCGGTTTTACTGATTGCCCTTTGATCAACACAGACATGGTCGGGGCATGAAGCTTCAATAACGTCAGCCTTGCCGTTTTTTATAACAAGGATGTTGTATCCGCCGTTTTCGGATTCAAGGCGGATCTCCGCATCGGCGGCAAGAGAATACCTTTCGGTTTCGACGCCGTTAACGGTAACAACGGCAAATTCTCCTTCTTCTTTATTAAGTTCGGTAAAAAGCCAGATCCCTGCGGCAAGAACGATAACCGCAAGGCCGAGAATTATGTCGTTTCTTGTTTTTTTATCTTTAAACATAGCCATAGAGTTTTTTTACGCTCCGCCGCTTTTTTGATAAGCGGCGGAGCGTTTTCCTTTTTAAAAAGAGATTTGCAAATTATGCTTTAAGCATTTCAAGGCAGCCGACAGGGCAATCCTCAACGCATTTTCCGCAGCCGATGCATTTTTCATAATCAACGGTTGCAAGGAAGTTTTCAACTTTGATTGCTTCTGCGGGGCAGTTTTTCTGGCATTTCATGCAGCCGATACATCCGTTCTGGCATTCTTTGCGAACAACTGCGCCTTTTTCGTGGTTAGAGCAGGTGATGACTGCTTTTTCTGCTTTGGGAACAAGAGAGATAAGGTGGTTGGGGCATTTGCTTACGCAAAGTCCGCAGGCACCGCATTTTCTGGGGTCAACTTTTGCAACGCCGTTTACGATGCAGATAGCATCATGTTCACAAACGGTTGCACAGTCACCGCAGCCAAGGCAGCCATAAAGGCAAGCGCCTTTGCCGCCGTAAAGCATTTTTGCGGCAGCACAGGAATTAAGACCCTGGTAAATTTCCTTATAAACCTGTTTGTTGCAATCGCCGCCGCAATGTACAAAAGCGGTAAGGGGCTCTGCGGCCTCGGCTTCAACGCCGAGGATTTCGCAGATTGCTTTAACGGTTTCTTCACC
This sequence comes from Oscillospiraceae bacterium, assembly GCA_045545715.1. GTDB lineage: Bacteria > Bacillota > Clostridia > Oscillospirales > Ruminococcaceae > UMGS1668. The sequence continues at coordinate 894 of JAZQBJ010000038.1, read as the reverse complement.
GCCGGGGCGGCAAAGGTTTGCGGGAGTTTCGGGATTTTCGGCAAGTGCTTTTGCGTAAGCATCACAGCCGGAAAAACCGCAGGCTCCGCAATTTGCGCCGGGAAGGCAATCACGAACTTCGCCTTCAACCGGGTTTGTTTTAACGCCCATAAAATGGGATGCAAGAACGAGAAGAAGGGAACAGGCAAGGCCAAGACCTGCTACAACAATTGCAGCGGTAATAATTACATCAGTCATCTTTTATTATCTCCTTATGCGAAGAGTTTATCAATAATGCCGCCGAATCCCATGAATGCAACGGAAACGATGGATGCGGCAACAAGGGTGATGGGCATGCCTTTGAAGCATTCGGGAGCGTCGGATTCCTCAAGACGGTTTCTGATTCCGGCAAAGATCCACATTGCAAGAAGGAAACCAAGTCCGCAGCCAAGGGAGCTTACCATGGACTGGATGAAGTTATATTCATCGGTGATGTTGTTGATGGTAACACCGAGAACTGCGCAGTTGGTGGTGATAAGAGGAAGATATACGCCAAGGGATTTGTGAAGTGCGGGAATGAACTTTTTGAGGAAGATTTCAACAAACTGAACAAGAGCCGCAATTACAAGAATGAAAACGATGGTCTGGAGATATCCAAGGCCGTTGGGGTTGAGAAGGTAAGTCTGGATGGGCCAGGTTGCAGCAGTTGCAACAAGCATTACGAAGATAACGGAAACACCCATCCCGACAGCCTGGTCGGATTTTTTGGAAACGCCGAGGAAGGGGCAGATTCCGAGGAACTTGTTGAGAACATAGTTGTCAACAAGAACAGCACTCATGAGGATAATAAGAAGTTCTTTCATTATTTATTTTCCTCCTTTGCCTCAGTTTCGCAAGTTTCTTTGTTGCATGCAG
>JAZQBJ010000037.1:0-3023 GCA_045545715.1 Oscillospiraceae bacterium | reverse complement strand
CGTCGGAACCATAGAAAGGATAAATATCCACGGCAAATTTAATATCGTTTTCTTTTGCGGCCTTGATAAGACCGGTGACAACGTCGTAGTTATAAGGTCCGCAGGAATCTTTTGCGCAGATGGATACCATATGTTCGTCGCAGGTTAGTCCGTCACCGACACAGCCCATATCGACGGAAATCATTTCGGTAACTCCTTTTGGAATGGAAGCGGCGCCGCCGTGACCGACTTCTTCATAAACTGTGATGTAATGGTACTGGCGGTTTTCAAGTTCAATGTTGTTGTCTTTAAGATATTTTGCGTAACCGAGGAGAATTCCGACGCTTAATTTATCGTCAAGAAAACGGCTTTTGATATAACCCTTGGAAGTTACAGTGGTTCTCGGGTCGAAACAAACGATATCGCCGACCATAATTCCGAGTTTTTCGGTATCCTCTTTGGATTTTACTGCTTCATCGAGTACAACTTCCATATCGGCATATTTTCGTTTTGTGTCGTTGTAATCGCCGTTTACATGAACGGAAGCGTTGTTGAGCTGGAAGGTTCCTTCAAAAATTCCGTCAAAGCGGGTTATAATGCGGCAATTTTCCGCTTCGGCGTTGTTCGGGTTCATTCCGCCGAGGGGAGAAACTTTGAGGTTTCCGTTGCCTTTTATTTCGGAAACCATTGCGCCGAGAGTATCGGTATGCGCCGCAAGAACAATTCCGTTTTCGGCGTTTTTGCCGCCGATATCAACAAGAACACAGCCCTTGACAGTCATTTTAGGTTCATATCCGAGTTTTCGATATTCTTCCATAACAAATTCGGCCGCCTGTTTGGTATATCCGGTGGGGCTGTCTATTGCAAGGAGTTTGCAGGTTATTTCGGTGATGTAATCAACGTAATTTTTCATAAGCAATACACCTCTGTATGTTTTCAAATATAGATTTATTATATCACGCATAAAAACAAAATAACAGGGGCAAAAGTCCCTGTCAACAGTATTTTTTTGATATGTGATTATTCCATGATTTTTATAATCTGTTCGGATGTTAAGAAAATCTGCTGCTCATTGCTGATCATGGGTTTACCGTCACCTTCCTGCGCGCCATACATACCGAAGTAAGAATGGCAGCCGCCATCAATAACGACCTCAATAAAATCATTGGGCAGATTTGACTTGTTTTCCTCATATTTGGCACGGTTCATTACCTGATCCTCACTGCCATATACTGAAAGAACATCAAGATCCGTTTCGGACAAGTTGGCTGTGGAGTACGATCCGAGCAAAATCAGTCCATCGTAATCGTTAATGTGATCTGCCAGATAAGATGCAGCCATGGAACCGCCGAGGGAGTGGCCGCCTATGTACCATTTTTCAATTTCGGGATATTGATCCTGTATTCCGTCGGCAGCATCTATATCCAATACCGCAAGGTTGAACGGCATTTCCACAAGGATGCATAAAATACCTTGCTGTGCACAAGCTTCCATTAACGGCTGGTATGCGGTGTATTCTACTTTACCGCCGGGATAGAAAATAAAGCCTTTTGTGGCATTTTCGGGTTTGAACACCAGAGTGCCGTTGTCATGCAGTTCGGTTGACACCGAATTCATTGGCAAAAACGATTCGACAGCATCCCAATCTGTTTTGTAATAATCGCTGACATATCCGGCAAATGCCACGGTGATGGTTGCAAATACCAGAACAATCGAAGCTGCAATAATAAATTTTATTTTTCGTTTGCCTTTCGAAAAATTCATAGTGCGGTACCTCTTTGCAGTATATTTCTCATAAAATTACGTCGGTAAATTCAAACTTGATTAATTTATAATAGCATATATAACGAAAAAAAGACAGAGGCAAAAGCCCCTGTCAGCTACATTTCCTTGACATTTCAAACATGTTTTCTGCAAAAATTCCGTATCCCTTTGTCGGGTCGTTCACAAAAACATGTGTTACCGCGCCGATAAGTTTTCCGTCCTGAATGATAGGGGAACCGCTCATTCCCTGGACTATACCTCCGGTCAGAGAAATAAGTTTTTCGTCAACAACTTTTATAACCATGTTTTTTGTAAGACTGTTGTCGGAAAGACTGACTTTTTCAACGATGATATCATATTCTCTTGCGTTTGTTCCGTCAATGGTGGAAAGGATAACAGCCGGGCCTTCATAGATATCCTGCTTGTGTGAAATCGGAATCTCTATACCGGATATTTCATATTCCAAAGTGCCGTAAAGTCCGGTTTCGTTGTTGATTTTTACCGTTCCGAGCATGTCTTTTCCTGTAAAAGTTCCGCCAAGTTCACCCGGCGCGCCGGAAATGCCTCTTTTGATTTTTGTTATGGCGGCAGTTACGATTTCTCCGCTTGAAAAGGGGATGACTTCGCCGGTATCTATATCGCATACGGCGTGTCCGAGCCCGGCAAAAGACAGGTTTTCCGGATCATAGAAAGTGAGGGTACCTATTCCGGCGGAGCTGTCACGCACCCAAAAACCTGCTTTATAGCAGCTTTGATCCTCAAGCAATTCCGGCTTTACCGAAACTGTTATATTACGTTCATCGCGTTCTATAAGCATTTCAAGAACCGTTCCTTCGGAATTTTCTATATATTCCGCAACTTCTTCGTTTGTAAAAACTTTGTTTCCGTCAATTGCTTTAAGAACATCTCCTTCCAGAAGTCCTGCGTCAACAGCCGGACAAAATTTTCCGTTTTCTGTTTCAATTTGGGAAAAACCGACAATAAGAACGCCGTCGGTGAACATTTTTACTCCAAAGGGCGTTCCGCAGGCTATAACAGTTTTTTCATCGGTTATGCTTACCGAAACTTCTTTAATCGGAAAAATTCCGAGAAGTTTTGCAGTTGCGGAAAAAGAATTGCTTTTTCTGCTCATGGCTTCTTTTGAATTGCCAAAATCAGAATCAAATGTTATGATTTTTCCGTAGGATGAAGCAAAATCAATGTTTTCGGAAAAAGCATAATAATTTTCGGGAAGAAACCGATAAAACGCAAAAACGGCTGCCATTATTAACGATAAAAGC
>JAZQBJ010000036.1:0-15951 GCA_045545715.1 Oscillospiraceae bacterium | reverse complement strand
GACGAGGTTTTTTGGATGGAAACCGCGGCCCCCACGGTTCGGAAAAAGGGGGAACGCCGGGGACAGCGTTCCCCACGGTGTAAATTTTTTTGGAGGTGAATCCATGCTCTTTTCGAGCATTCCGTTCCTTTATTATTTTCTGCCGCTGGTGCTGATCTGTTATTTTGCGGCGCCGAAAAAACTTAAAAACAGTGTTCTTTTTGTTTTCAGCCTTGTTTTCTATGCCTGGGGCGAGCCGGTTTATGTTTTCCTTATGGCCGCTTCAATAACTCTTGCATGGGGATTTGCCATTCTTATGGAAAAGGCAAAAACACAGAAGATAAAGAAAATCTTTATGATAATTTCCGTTATTATAAGCTTTTCGTTCCTTGCATATTTCAAATATGCAGATTTCTTCATAAGCAATTTCAACGCCGCAACGGGACTTTCGATTCCGCTGCTTAAAATTGCCCTTCCGGTGGGTATAAGTTTTTATACCTTCCAGATAGCAAGCTATACAATCGACATTTACCGCGGAGACGCAAAGGCAAAACGCAATATAATCGACTTCGGAACCTACGTTGTGCTTTTTCCGCAGCTTATTGCAGGTCCTATCGTCCGTTATGTCGATATTGCGGAGATGCTTGAAAACCGCACCCACAGCCTTGAAAAAGTCGCCTATGGAATCCAGAGGTTCTGTATCGGACTTGGCAAAAAAGTTCTTTTTGCCAACGCTTTCGGCGAACTTTGTTCCATCTTCCGCGCAAGCGACGAAAAAACGGTACTTTTTTACTGGATCTATGCGGCGGCATTCATGCTCCAGATCTATTTTGACTTTTCGGGATATTCTGATATGGCCATCGGCCTTGGAAGGATCTTCGGTTTTACATTCCTTGAAAACTTCGATTTCCCCTATATTTCAAAAAGCATAACCGAATTCTGGCGCCGCTGGCATATGTCCCTGGGAAGCTGGTTCAGGGATTACGTCTATATTCCTCTTGGCGGAAACAGAGTGAGCACACCGAGATTCCTTTTCAACATCTTCGTTGTGTGGTTCCTTACCGGTTTCTGGCATGGAGCTGACTGGCAGTTCATTGTCTGGGGCCTTTTTTACGGAACCTTGCTCGTAATCGAAAAAATGTGGCTCAAAAAATATCTCGACAAAGCTCCTGCGGTGCTCAGACACATCTATGTTCTTTTCTTCACCGCAATCGGCTTTGTTATCTTCAATTCTGTGAGCATGGGAGGCGCACTCGAGGATCTTAAAGGCATGTTTGGCCTTGCAAAAATTCCTTTTGCGGGTACTGCAACCCTTTATTACCTCAAAAGCTATGCTTTTATGTTTGTTGCGGGCTCGCTTCTTGCAACTCCGGTTGTCAAAAACGTGCTCAAAAAGATCGATTCCACCAAAATCGGCGGAAAAATCATCGCTTTTGCAAAACCTCTCGGCTTTGCGGCGGTGCTCATAATGGTGACCGGATATCTTGCGGACGGATCTTTCAACCCGTTCCTCTATTTCAGATTCTAAGGGAGGTGCGGAAATGAATAAGAAAACACAGAATATTTATACGGTTGTTGTTGCGGCGGTGCTCGTTTTCGGGTTTGCTTTCTGGGCGGTGCTCAAACCGGCGGATGATTTTTCCGAAAGCGAAAGAAGACCCCTTGATCAGTTTCCGGAACTTTCCATAAAGACCCTTCTCAACGGCGAATTTATGGATAAATTCGAAAACTATACCAACGACCAGTTCCCCATAAGGGATACTTTCCGCAGTGTAAAAGCTCTTGCGCAGTATTATCTTTTCGGACTTTCGGATAACAACGAACTTTATTTTGCCGACGGACACATTGCAAAGCTGGATTTTCCTCTTGATGAGGATTCGATTCAGTATGCGGCGGATCGTTTTAACGATATCTATGAAACCTATCTGAAAGACAAGGCAAACAAAGTCATTTTCTCCGTTGTTCCGGATAAAGGAGCGTATATCGGCGAAGAAAACGGCTATCCGGTGATGGATTATGCCGGAATGGAAAAATTCTTTGAAGAAAACCTTGGATTTGCAGAATACGTAAGCATTTTCGGTTTGCTGGATGAGGAAGATTATTATCTTACCGACACCCATTGGCAGCAGCAGAACCTTACGGAAGTTGCGGAAAAACTCCTTGCTTCCCTTGAGGCAAAACCCTTCGGGGATTTTGAGGAAAAGGTTGCCACAGAAGAATTTTACGGCGTTTATTACGGCCAGAGCGCACTTCCGCTCAAGCCGGAAAAAATCGTTTATCTCACCACACCGGAACTTGAGCACATGACCGTTTTCAATTATGAAACCGGAATGAAAGGCGGAATCTATAATTTCGATAAGCTCGAAAGCAAGGATCCTTATGAATTCTATCTTTCCGGTTCCACTTCTCTTATCGAAGTTACAAACTCTGCAGCCGAAAGCGACCGCCACCTTATTATATTCAGAGATTCTTTCGGTTCTTCGATTGCGCCCCTTCTTATGCGCGATTATTCAAAAATAACCCTTATTGACACCCGCTATATCATCCCTTCCATGATCGGACAATATGTGGATTTTGAAGGTGCGGACGTTCTTATGCTTTACAGCAGTCTTGTTCTTAACGAAAGCAACACTTTGAAAAAATAAAAAAATGCCTGCTTTTGCAGGCATTTTTCTTTTGCGTCATACTTTTGATTTTTTCTTTTCCACGATATACCAGGGAAGATACATCGCCGCCCAGACAACGATAAGAAGAAAAGGCATTCCGAGGAAATAAAGGTTTTTGCCGAAAATTTCAGCAAGAATTTCGAGAACGGGGTTGTTTGCGGTTCCGTTAAGGAAAAAGAAGTTTGTATCAAGAATTTTGTTAAGGAAAAAGATCGGAACACATTCAAAAAGAAGAACAAGAAAAACCTTCGGAAGGCGTCTGAAGTTCGGCCTGAAACCGCCCGCAAGAAGCAAAAGCGGATACATAAGAAGCAAAACATGAACAGAATTGGAATGGAGGCTCATAAAGTTCCAGAAGGGAAGATTTGTCCAGGTTGGCATCAAAAGCGCAAGGGAAGCTCCGGGAACGCAAAGGGCATAGAGTATTTCGGAAGTAAGGTCGTCCCTTTTGATGGAGTTTATAACGCAGACAAAGATGTTTATACTGCAGAGATGGAGGGGAATAAATTCCCATTCCCATTGCCCGGTTGCGAAAGAGCCGATATGTTTCCAAAGTTCATCTGCAATAAGAAGAACGGACATTGTCCAAAGAAATTTTTGTTTTCCGTTTTCATCAAGTTTTCTGTAAAAAATCATTGCGGCGATTATTATTAAAATAAACGCGGCGGTTATGGAAAGGTGCAAAAGGCTGAAGTGTTCAAAGCGAAGATAATCCGGGTTTAGTTTATCCATGGTGGATTTTGTGTACCAGAATTCAGACATCGTGAGGCCTCCTTTTTTTTGACAGTTTTATATTTTAGCATATATCACGTTTTTAGTAAACCAAAGTTTTGAAACAGTGCGTTGAAAAAACTTTTGCTCTGTGATAAAATTCTTTTATAAATTCCCAAAAAAGGGAGGCGGCATTTTGTTCCGGGAACTTTTGAGAAAGAAAAAAGAGATTTCAAAAGAAGAATGTATTGAAATTCTTGAAAAAGAAAAAAGGGGAGTTCTTTCCGTAATCGGCGACGAAGGATATCCTTACGGAATGCCAATGAACCATTTTTATAACGAAGATGACGGAAACATCTGGTTCCATTGCGGAAAAAAGGGTCACAGGATCGATTCGATTCTTAAAGAACCGAAAGTTTCCTTCTGCGTTTTTGAAAAAGGGATAAAAAAGGAAAACGACTGGGCGCTTTTGGTAAGAAGCGTTGTGGTATTCGGAAAAATCGAAATCATCTCCGATCCAAAAACCATCGCCGAAATAACCGCAAAGCTCAGCAGAAAATTCACTTCCGATGAAGAATATATAAAAAACGAAATTGAAAAATTCGGGAAGGAAACACTTTTGCTAAGGCTTGTTCCGGAACATATTTCCGGGAAAATCGTTACCGAATCCTGAAAGGAGAAAAAATGGCATATAAACGCGAATGGCAAAGACCGCTTGAACTTGACAGACCGACCTGGGATATGGTTCGGGAAAACAATATCTATACCAACAGCAGAAAGGATTTTCGCTGGCGCCATTGTCCCGATAAGGAAAACGGCGTTATCCATGCGGCGGTATATACCGTTATGAGTTATGAACACGCCGACGATGTTGTTGAAAAGGATTTCCCCCTTTCCGAAGAGGGCCTTGCGCAGTCAAACGAATGGATAGAATCCAAATTTCGTGAATTTGTTGAAGCAAACCCCAACAGGTACTGATTAAATGGGACAGAAATATATTTATGTTGCTTTTCTTTCAACTCCCTATAAAATGGGCGAATTTATCAGAAAAGCAACGGGTTTTTCATATAACCACACGGCAATTTCACTTTCGCCGAAGATGAAATATCTGTTTTCTTTTTCCCGACATTATAAAAACGCGCCTTTTTACGGCGGTTTCAACCGGGAATCCGTTTTGCGCTATAAAAGAAAAAGAAAAACGGCCTTAGTAAAAATCTGCGCTGTTCCGGTTTCGGAAGAACAATACCTGAAAGCAAAAAAATGCCTTGAATATTTTGAAGAGCATTCTGAAGATTATCTTTACAACATGATTTCCGCCGCATGGTTCCCTTTTAAAACAAGGGTAAGGATAAAACATTCCTATACCTGTGTTGAGTTTGTTTCGGAAATGCTCCGGAGATATTCCGATGTTCCGGAACTTGAAAACAAAAAGTTCCTTACAATAAAGGAACTTTGCGGATTTCTTGAAAAATATAAAATCTATGAAGGAAGCGCAGAGCGTTTTCTTGAAAAAGCCGGCTGGGAAACGGATTCTTTCCCGGAGGAAAAGGGAAAATGGTTTTATTGGAAGAAAACCGCACTTAACAACGGAAAACTCATTTTCAGATTTTTAAAAAGAGAAAAATAAAAGAGCCCGCAGCTGCGGGCTTTTTTTTATTTGCTTTATAAATCATATCCTTTGAGGAAAACCTTGAAGAATCGGACGCCTTCCGCAAGGGCGGAAAGGGTCACGTTTTCGTTGACCGCATGGCAGGCGGCATTTTGTTCGTTGCTCATTCTTACAGGACAGAAACGCAGGGCGTTTTCCGTAAGGGCATGGAAATGGCGGCAATCCGTTCCTCCCATGATGACATAAGGCGCGACGCCGACGTCCGGGAACTCTTTTTTGATGCAGTCAACAAGATAGGCGTATTCTTTGGAATGGATATTGGAAACGGGAGAAGCGTCCCTTGCCTGTATAATTTCGATTTCGAGGTCGTATTTATCCGCATATTTTTTGAGGACCGCAAGGCTTTCCTCACAGTTCTGATGAACGCTTGTGCGAAGGTTTGCAACAAGATAAGGCTCTTTCGGAATTACGTTGCAGGCGTCGGAACCTTTCATCATTGTGAAACAGCAGGTTGTTGAAAGGATCGCCTCACCAAAAGGTGAAACCACCGGCATAAGAGCCATGAGAAGGGGCCTAAAAAGCCAGATGTTGCCGAGAAGCATTCTCATTCCGAAACTGAAGGAAGGGGCCATCTGGGCAAACATTTCATAAACTTCCGGAATAAGAGCTTTTTTGAACGGACGCTTTTTCTCAATTTCGTTCGCAAAGGCAAAAAGTCTTGCGGCGGGGGTGTTTCTTGGCGGAGTGCTGCTGTGGCCGCCTTTTCCTTTTGCGGAAATTTTAAGATCCATATAGCCTTTTTCGGTAACGCCGATGACAGCATATTGGCGGTCCATTCCGCCGATGGGTCTGTCGACAATTGCGCCGCCTTCGTCGATTACTATCGCAAGCTCGATTCCTTTTTCCTTGAGGTAACGGACCGCGGAAGCCGCGCCGTCACCGCCTGTTTCCTCGTTTATGGCATATTCGAGATAGATATCGCAGGGCGGAACAAAACCCTCATCGATAAGTTCCTCGATGGCCTGAAGTTCAACATACATGGTGCTCTTGCAATCCATTGAACCGCGGCCGTAAATCGCGCCGTCAATAACTTCACCGCTGTATGCAGGGCATTTCCAGCCGTGGTCATTTGCGGGAACAACGTCCTGGTGGCCCATGAAAAGAATCGGCTTTCTGGAAGGGTCGGTTCCCTGCCATTTGTAAAGAAGGGTTCCGTTTATAACGGTTTTTTCAAAGGTTTTGTGTACGTTGGGGAAGGATTTTTCAAGAACTTCGTGGAATTTGTAAAATTCCGAAAGATCCTCGTCCTCGTTTTTGGAAACGGTTGGAACCCTTACCATATCGCCGAGTTTTTTTGCGGCAATTTCAATTTCCTCTTCGGAAATTTTTGTTTTGCATTCGCCGATGGGCGGTGCTTTTATTGCAAGGGTGCGGATAACGGCGATTATCATAAGAACCGCGATTATCGCAAGAATTCCGAGGATTATGTAAAGCATTTTTTATTCTCCTTTAGCTGTTTGCTTTTTGGATATCGCGCATTTCAGCCATTTCTTTTTCAATGGGGTGGAAAATCGCGATAACAAGCATTATTCCGGCGAAAATCATCGGTACCCAGCCAAGAAGGGCGCAGATGGTATCGATTGCACTCTGGGGCTGAACATCAAGTTCCGCATTGAAACCTGCAGCGCCGAGAGCGGCGGTCATCGCAAGGTTGACTCCGGCTTTCGAAAGTTTTGCCGCAAGGTTATCGCAGGTGGAAACAAGGCTGTCGATCCTTCTTCCGCTTCTGAATTCAATAAGGTCGGAAAGGTTGTTGCGGTTTGTGTTGAAAAGAACGAAAGCAAAAGCCATTGCCACTGCAACGGTGATTCCGTTGATATAAATGGTAACAAAGGAATAGGGATTGAGAAGGAAGGGGATTTTACCTACCATATAAATAAAAGCGCCGAGGATCATGGTCTTTTTTCTTCCGAGCTTTTTGTCAACGGGGATGCAAAGCAAAGTTCCCGCAACGGAAGTTGCAAGGAAAACCGCCATGATGGGTGTTGCGGAAGAAGCGGAACCCAGAACGTAGGTTGCGTAATAGTTTACGGTACTCATGATGAGAAGGTTAAGGATTCCGTAAACGATTATATAAAGGGCGTTCATGACCCAGCTTTTGCAGGAAAGAAGCATTTTGAAAACTTCGATGATGCCGAGTTTGGAATCGTCTTCGGCTTCCTGCTGGATTCTTTCTTTTGTTGTAAAATAATGGGCAAAGCTGCCGATTATGCAGATTGCGCCCATAACGGCTGCCGCATAAACGAATGCAGCCTGTCCGGCTTCGTTGGACATTACGTTTCCGTTTTCATCAAGTCCGCCGAAAAGATCGAGAAGAGGATAAAGCGCAACGCCGCCGATTCCGCTGCCGACACAGCCGCCGAGGTTACGGGCAACGTTGATGGATCTTCTGTCCGAATCGCGGTTGGTGGCAAGTCCGCCCATGCTGTTATAGGGAATTGCCGCAAAGGTGTTGAAAAGTTCAAAAAGGAAATAGATTGCAATTGCAATTGCGAGCTTCATTCCATAGGCAACATCGAAACAGGTGAACATAAGAACAACGGTTACTGCCCAGGGAACCGCGCACCAAAGGGCAAAAGGACGGCATTTTTCGCCGTTTTTAAAGGTGTGGTTAACTGCCCAGTAACCCACAAGCGGATCGTTGACCGCGTCCCAGACGATTCCGAGGGCGGTTATCATTCCGGCGTGTTCAATGCGGATTCCCATTACGTTGGTAAGGAAAAACAGATAGAACAGATCCTTGAAGTTAAAAACAACGTTGCTGGCGGTGGAGAAGGTGCCGAAACCCAGCTTTTCCGCGAAACCCAATTTCGGGGTTTCAATATATTTGCTGTCAGTCTGCATAGCAAATCCTCTTTTCTTTAGTACTGTAATTTGTTAAAGCGATTATAGCACAATAGTTTGATTAAATCAACCGGAATAAATAAAGATATTAAAAGTTGACAAATCAACAAAAAAGATGTATGATGTGCAATATTGGAAAAGTTGATGAATCAACTTTTCCAAAAACAAATTGTAAAAATGGTCAAAGACAAAAGGTGAGGAAAAACATGATCAGCCGATTTGAACAGTTCACAGTTGTAATTTCCGGAATTTATCGCTATATCCAGAAGCTTGAAAGGGACGAAATGATAAAACGCGGATATAAGGGCGCTTTTGCGCAATATCTTGCAACCCTTAAAAGATATGAGGAGGGACTTACCTCCACCGAGCTTTGCCTTGTTTGCGATAAGGACAAGGCTGCCGTTTCAAGAATAATTTCCGAAATGGAAGAAAAGGGACTTGTTCAAAGACCGAAAAAAGCAATCCGCGGATACCGGTCAAAAATCACCCTTACCGAAAAGGGAAGAGAAACCGCCGATTATGTTTTTGAAAGGGCTTTGGCGGCTGTTCAAAGCGTTTCCGGCGAACTTATGTCCGATGAACAAAGAGAAATTTTTTACCTCACTCTTGATTCGATTTACAAAAATCTTCGTAAGGTGAGCGAGGAAGGAATTCCGGCGGCCGAAGATAATTTTGATGAGCAGCGGACATTTTAAAAGCGAAAGCTCAACATTGTGCTCCGCAAAAAAAACGGTGCTCAAAAGAAAAAATAAGCTAAAAACCCGTGCTCATGCAGTAAAAACGGTGAAAAACCGTGCTCGTTCTCTGAAAATCCAAAATAAGGAGAGTGACTGATGTCAGTCAGAATCGTTCTTGATTCCACGACCGATCTTGTTCCTGAACTTAAAAACAGGTTTACGGTCGTTCCTCTTACCGTTTGTTTCGGAGAGGAAGAATATATTGACGGTGTTACCATTGACCGTGACGAATTTTACGCAAAGCTTATCGAAAGCGATGTTGTGCCAACCACAAGTCAGGCAACTCCCGAAGCTTTTGAAAAAGTTTTTAAAAAAATAATTGAGGAAGGCGACGAAGTCATCGCTGTGACCCTTGCCTCAAATCTTTCCGGAACCTATCAGAGTGCGGTTGTTGCCGCGGCGGAATTTCCCGGAAAAGTCAGGGTCATCGACGGAAAAAGCGTTGCGATCGGTTCTGCAATACTTGCGGAATTTGCCCTTTCACTTGCTGAAAAAGGATTTTCCGCGGAGAAAATCGAGAAAGAACTTCTTGAAAAACGCGAGAATATAATCATAGTCGCGCTTATCGATACTCTCGAATATCTTAAAAAAGGCGGAAGGCTTTCAAAAACTGCCGCCTTTGCGGGAAGCCTTCTCAATATAAAACCCGTTGTGAGCGTTGAAAACGGAGAGATAAACATTCTTGGAAAAGCAAGAGGTTCCAAACAGGGAAATAACCTTCTGGTCAAGGAAATCGAAAAGGCAGGCGGCGTTGATTTTGATATGCCGGTGCTTCTGGGCTATACCGGTCACGAAAGATATCTTCTTGAAAAATACGTCGATGACAGCAGATTTCTTTGGGAAGGGAACGTAAAAAACCTGCGCGAAACCTGTATCGGAAGCGTTATCGGAACCCATGTCGGCCCGGGCGCAATTGCCGTTGCGTTTTTTAAAAAGACCACAAAATAATTTATATAGTGATACCCAAACACAAAACCGGCGAAGCGGAAAACTGCTTCGCCGGTTTTGCTTTTGTGTGACAAAAACCGATAATTTATTCCGGGGGAAAATGATAAAATATCGGCGGAAGAATCGATGTTTTTCAACAGTTTATCAACTGTTGAAAAGTTGAAAAAACCGCATAAGCATCCCAAAAACACACCATCATCACAAAAAAAGAAACTTTTTGCCTTTTAACCTTGAAAAGCTGCATTCCGGGTGTTATATTTTAATAACCGTGCTGTTGTTGATTTTATCAAAAAATGCCAATTAAATATTGTATAGTAATATCTTTCATAATAAAAAGCAAAAATTACCAAAGAAAATTGCCCTTCGAATGCAGCCAGCATATTGAATTAAATTATCAACGGTGTTAAAATATATAATATATTATTATAAGTGCGGCTTTTTTTCATTAAGATGCTTTTCGCTCCGAAAAAAACGCTTTTCGCGAAGAGTTAAAAAACAAAGGCAAAAATCGGGTATAATGTTTTGGAACAAAGCCGGAAAATACATAAAAGGCGGTTTTAAAAAATTTATGAAAAAAACAGTTGCTTCCGTTTTAAGAACAATTTCTTCGGTTCTTCTTGCGGTTCTTGTTGTTCTTGTTTTTCTTCTTGTGGGAATGAAATGGGTCGGATTCGATATCTACACCGTTCTTTCCGGATCCATGGAACCGGAATTTATGACCGGTTCAGTGATATACGTCAAAGAAGTGGATCCGGACGAGCTTAAGGTCCGCGATATCATCACTTTTGAAATTTCGGGCGGAACAGTCGCCACCCACAGAATCATCGAACTTGTTCCGGATGAACAGAACCCGGAAATAATCCGTTTCCGCACCAAAGGCGACAACAATGACGTCGAGGACGGCGGCCTTATCGACAAAAGCCAGGTTATCGGAACGCCGGTTTTTGATATTCCCTATCTCGGCTACCTTGCGGAATATATCCAGAACCCTTCCGGCAGATTTTTTGCAATCGCCGCCGGAGCATTCCTCCTTCTTCTTGTTCTTATTCCGGATCTTTTGACCGAAAGCCCGAAAAAGAAAAAAGAAGAAAAAACCGAGGAATAAACAAAACCCGACAAACCTCCGCTCAGCGGTATATATAACAGACAGAAAGAGAGGCGAGATTCTGTTTTGGAGTTTAAAAAGATCATCACGCTGATCATTTGCGTTGCGCTTGTTGCGGTTTCCGCAACCGCCGCCACCGTTGCATATTTTACCGATACTTCCGAAGACATCAACACCTTTGTTTTCGGAAACGTAAAAATGTCCCTTGACGAAGCAAAAGTGGACAAAAACGGTGTTCAGGTGGGTGATGAAAGAACAACTTCCGGCAACGCATATCACCTTGTTCCCGGCGGAACCTATACCAAAGACCCCACCGTTACAGTTAAAAAAGGCACCGAAGGCGCATACATAAGACTTTTGGTCACGGTTTCCGGCTTTGGCACAGTAAAAGAAGTTTTCGGAAGCGGTTTTCTTCCGGAAAACTTTGTTGAAGGCTGGGACAAAGAAAAATGGGTCTATTCCGGCGCAACCGAAATCCCCGCGGAAAACACCGTTACATACGAGTTCCGTTATTACAAAACCGTTTCCGCAACTGAAGAGGACGTAAAACTCGAACCTCTTTTCAAAAAACTTCTTCTTCCGGGAGATTCCGTTGATCTTGAAGGAGTTAAAAAACTTGCGGCGGCGGGTGTTTCCGTTTCCGTAACCGGCCATGGGATCCAGTCCGCCGGTTTTGAAAACGCCGACGAAGCCTGGGCGGCCTTCGCCGATCAGATGAAATAAAAAAAGTTTGCTTTTCGGCTTTGCCGATTGCAATATATTACCGTTTTCCACAGATCACAAGGATAAAGAGCCTGCAACGGATCCCATTGTCCTTAATCTGTTGAAATAGGCTCTATTATTCGAGGAAAGGAGGACGACCCATGCAAAAAACCATAAGCGTTAAGATGCTTGCTGTGTTCATGTCCGTAATTCTTGCTGTGGGCTGTGTTGCCGGCGGAACGGTTGCCTGGCTTGTTGCCGAAACCGAAGACGTCGTCAATACGTTTACATTCGGTGACATCAACATAAAACTTGATGAAACCAAACTTACACCTGACGGAAAGCCTGCCGACGAAAACGGAAACGAACTTCCCGATGGTGCGGCGCCGGTTAAGACGACCGAAGGCAACGATTACAAAATCGTTCCCGGAACGGAATATCTTAAAGACCCGGCAATAACCGTTCTCGCAAACAGCGAAGAATGTTGGCTTTTTGTAACAGTCAGCGAAAGCGGTGCTTCTTCCGTAACCGTTGATAACGGCGAGGGACAGGCCCCAACCGTTACCGATTACACTTTCGACGATTTTGTTGAATACGAAATGGCCGAAGGCTGGAACGTGCTTAAGGACGAAAACGGAAACGATGTTCTTACGGCCGAAGGTGCGGCGGTTTATTACCGAAGCATTAAAATGGCCGATGCGGACACCATTGTTCCGGTTCTTAAGGACAACAAAGTAACCGTAAAACCGACAGTTACAAAACCGATGATCGACGGAATTCCGAATGAAGACAGCAACCCAAAGCTCACTTTTGTGGCTTACGCTGTTCAGTATTCCGGATTCGCAACAGCTCTTGACGCTTGGAAAGTGACGAGCTAAACGCCGCCCCCTTAAGAAAAAAGTGTGACAAAGGGGGACGGAAAAAAGCTGACCCGAAAAATCACACAAAACCCGATGTATCCGGCAAATGCCCCTTACATACAAAAAGCGCCCCTTGTCTAAAGGGGAGAGGGCCACGAAGTGGCGAGGGGATTCAACCCAAAAAAGCCTCCCTTGCCTAAAGGGGGGGACCGCCGAAAGGCGGTGGAGGGATTCATTCCCCAAAAGAAAAATTTATTGAAAGGAAAAGAAAAAAGATGAAAAAGTTTCTTACCATTCTTCTCACTGTAGTTCTCACCGCTGCAGTAGCAATTACCGGTACCGTTGCTTATCTTACTTCTGAAGACAGCGACGTCAACGTAATGACTCTCGGTAACGTAAAAATCGAACAGCATGAATATGAACGTGTAGTTGAAAACGGCGAATACAAAAAAGGCAACGTTGACAATCAGGCCAGCTATGTCCTCAAAGATTTCACCCAGAACAAACCCCTTCTTCCTATCGTTGGTGACCCCAATGAATCCAGCACCAGCCCCGCATACGCAGGTTGGGACGATACCACTGTTCGTATGAGCCAGGTTGATTCCTATGGCGGCATGCAGGTTTTTGCAGGCAAAAATGCACAGGATAAATTCGTAACCGTTGAAAACACCGGTAAATCCGATGCTTATGTTCGTACCATTGTTGCAATCGAAATCGGTTCCACCGAGGGAGATCTTATCGGTAGTTCCTATCACAGCAACTGGAATAAAGAACTTATCGGTAAAATTGCTATCGAAGGCAATAATTATCTCGTTTTTGAATACTCCTATCTTGGCGCAAGCGATGGTAGCCGTCATGTAAACGGAATCCTTCCTGCAGGAGAAACCACTTATCCTAACCTTTCTCAGGTATATCTTAAACATAACGCAACCAACGAAGATATGGTTGCAATCGACGGCAACAACAACGGTACTCTTGATATCCTTGTTCTTTCCCAGGCAGTTCAGGCAGACGGTTTTGAAAATGCAAAAACCGCTCTCGATACCGCATTTGGCGAAGTAAATGCAGTAAACGTACCGGAATGGTTCGCAAATACCGAAGTTCCCGGCCTTGTAAACTCTGCAGAAGAACTCCAGGCAGCTCTTGACGAAGCAAAAGACGGTGACACTATCATTCTTGGTAAAGACATTACCGGCGACGTAACCGTAACCCAGAAAGCTGACACCAAAATCACTATCGAAGGTAACGACCATGTTTTTGCAGGTGTTATCACCGTTGACGGTAAATCTGCAACTTATCTTACCGCAGGTCTTACCGTAAAAAATGTAAACTTCAAAGCAGATTCCATTTCTGCTGACGCTTGCATCAGACTTGGCGATGGCACTAATGCAACCCGTTACACCTGCAACGTAACCGTTGAAAACTGCACTTTTGACGTTCCCGGCGCAGTAGGCGTTAAATCTTATACCGGCGGCGACAAAAACCTTGTAATCAAAGACTGCACCGCTACTGATAGAGCACATTCTCTTGTTCAGGCAAAAGGTATCGACGGCGTTCTTGTTGAAGGATGCGAAGTTTATTCCAAAAACGGTCTTAACTTCAACAACAGCGATAACGTAACCGTTGATAAATGCACTGTTGATGTACAGGGCTATGCAGTTCGCTTTGGTGAAAGCTCCGGCGGTGCTGGCGCAGCAGAAACTTACACCATCAAAAACAGCGCTCTCAAATCCGCAAACGAAGATGGCGACGCAACTATTATTCTCCGCGGAACTGCTGACAATTCCACCCTTACTATCGTAAATACCACTATCGAAGGCACTCCCGATATTAAGAACACCGCAACCGGTGCAACTGTTGTAAGATAATTGCATTAGAACTTAATACATAATCTAAAAGTTTTCCCCGGGGGATTCCTTTTGAAAAAAATCCCCCGAAAAAAGCCTCCCTTGCCTAAAGGGAGGGGGACCGCCGAAAGGCGGTGGAGGGATTCCTTAAAAATCCCCCCGAAAAAAACCAAAACCGAAGTGGAAAGCGATTTTGCCTACGGCAAAATCAACCTTCCCTTCCGGTAAGGTTGATAAAAAACTCTAACCGAAAGGAAGTTTAGAAAAATGAAAAAGTTTCTTGCACTTCTCCTTGTTCTTGTAATCGGAATCGGCGCAGGCATCGGCGGCACCGTTGCTTACCTCACCGATACTGAATCCGAAGTCAACGTTATGACTGTTGGTAACGTTGATATCGAACAGCACGAATATCAGAGAGCCGAAGGCGTTGCACATAACGAAGGCGAAGCCGGCGCAGGCAACGGCGTTGAAGAAGGCGACCTTGTTCCCTTCGTACAGGGCCAGGGACTTTATCCCGCACATCCTGCAAACGGCCTTTCTACTGACTATACCGCAGAAGCAACCGACCTCTTCTACTGGGGCGATTATGTTTATTCCGGAACCGCAGGCAACGGCCTTTGGAACGACAACAAACTTGCCGGCGTAATGGATAAAATGGTTTTCGTTGAAAACACCGGCTCCACCAAAGCATATTTCCGTACCGTTATCGCTTTTGAATGCCCCGAAGGCATGGAATACAGCGAAGGTCCCGACAAAGAGTTCATGATGAACATTAACGGTTCCGAACTTTACAACTGGGAAGGAGTTGGATATGTTACCATTGACGGCGTTCGCTATCTTGTAGAGGTTGCAACCTATCAGAACGCTCTTGAACCCGGCAACCAGGCTCATCCTTCTCTCCTTCAGGTTGTTATGACCCATAACGCAACCAACGAAGATATGGAACTCATCGGCGATACTTATGATATCCTTGTTCTTTCCCAGGCTGTTCAGGCTGAAAACTTCAAAGATGCAAAAACTGCCCTTGATACCGCTTTCGGTAAACCGGAGGACGAAAACGCAGAAACCGGCAACATGAATGTTGTTGACTGGTTCAGCAAAGATGAATTCGAAGTTCCTACTGTTGTTGAAGACGCAGAAGGTCTTGTTAAAGCTCTTGAAGCAGGCGAAGATGTTGTTCTTACCGATGACGTTAAAATCGACCCCGCAGGCATGAGCAATGCTTACGGTACCACCGGTATCAACGTTAAAAACGGCCAGACCATCGATGGCGGCGGCCACACCCTTGATATCAAAGGTGCAGGCGGCACTTGGGACTCCGGTATCAACACCACCGGCGGCCTTATTAAAGACCTTACCGTAACCGGTTCCTTCCGCGGAATTTTCATCAACCACAACAGCACTTATTCCGAGCCCGTTGTTCTTGAAAATGTAATTATCGACGGAACTACTTATACCATTTCCTGCGACCAGGGTATGTACCAGAACTTTGAAGCATATAACTCCACCTTCAATGGCTGGACCAGCTTTGCCGCAACTATCGGCACCGCAAAATTCGTTGACTGCTCCTTCGGCGAAGGCAATGGCTATGCATACTGCAGACCTTATGCTCCTACCGAATTTGTAAACTGCGAATTCGAAGCAGGATATACCTTAGACCCCAGAGCAGCAGTAACTTTCGAAAACTGCACTCTTGATGGTGTAGCACTTACCGATGCTAACATTGCTGATCTTGTAACCAATACCGCAAACGCAACTGTAAAATAATTTTATTAATCCACGTTTCCTCCCTCCCTTGAACGGGAGGGAGGAAACAAAAAAAGCCTTCCCTTGGGGGAAGGTGGCAAAACCGAAAGGTTTTGACGGATGAGGGGAAAAAATGC
>JAZQBJ010000035.1:0-6673 GCA_045545715.1 Oscillospiraceae bacterium | reverse complement strand
TCCCCTGTGCAAGGGGAGCTGTCACCGAAGGTGACTGAGGGGTTGTAATCCCTACACATATTGACCGGGCGGATGATATCCGCCCCTACAGTAAAAAACGGAAGAAATTATATAGTTTTCCGTTTCCTTGTATAAAAATATCTTACAGTAAGAACGACCGCCGCAATGAAAAATCCGGTATATATCCATACATAAAGCGAATGGGAAAACGTATAAAATACGGTGTTCATTGTGGAAAGAACGTAGTTCATTATCTGTTTATAAAGGTGGCTTAAAGAAAAAACAGCAAGAAGAATTTTCATCGCTCCGTAAATTCCCCAGAAAATTATCGGAAGCTTTTTGCTTTCAAGGGGAATTTTCATAAAGCGGAAAATGGTTATAAAAACAAGCGAAACGATTGCCGCAAGCTGGGCAAAAGCCAGCAGAAGCCTTATAAAATCGCCGCCGCGAATCATAAATAAAAGTGTTTGGAAATTAAGAATGACCGCAGAGCTTATTCCTGTTGCAAGCCGAAGATACATATCGATTGTAAAAAATACCGCCCAGGCGCACCAGAGACCGATATTTTTCTTAAAAATAAAGCATATAATTCCGCAAAGGATAAGCGGCGAAGAGAGAACGAGCCCGACTATTCCGCCTCCTGCGGCAAGAAGAACAACAGTTACGATAAGCGAAAGAGAAAGCAGAACCGTTCCGATAATTTTCCGGGGCGGAAAACTGCTTTCTTTTTTTATAATAATTTCCCGCGCTTTTTCTTCCGGCGGAGAAGAAACTTCTTCGTTTTTAACAAGTTCGTCAATGGTTATTCCGAAAACTTCGGAAAGTTTTATGATTTTATCGAGGTCCGGCGTTGCGGCGCCGTTTTCCCATTTTGAAATGCTTTGGCGCGAAACTTCGAGCATTTCGGAAAGTTCGCCCTGAGAAAGATTTTTCTCGGTGCGAAGCTTATAGATTTTTTCGCCGATGGTCATAAAAAATCGCCTCCTTTTATGAAAAAATTCTATCATTTTTAGATGTAAATGTCTATCAACATCGGTTTAAAACTTTAGCAACCGACGGTTGCATCTTTGTTTTTAAACAAAATTTGTAAATTAAAGTCGAAGACTTTAAACTAAAGTTAAAACTGCGGAAACAAAAAGTTAACATTTTGCTGATATTATACCGTCAGAAAAATTTTACCAAAAGGCGGTGAAAATTTTGGAAGAAAAGCTCAGTGTCTGCCTCATAAACGACAGTTTTCCTCCGCTTATTGATGGGGTCGCAAACACCGTTATGAACTATGCGAAGGTGATAACCGAAAAGTACGGAAAAGCGACTGTTGCGGTGCCGTTTTATCCAAAGGCCGATGACAGCGGTTTTTCATATAAAATTGTCCGTTATCCCAGCATCAACACCGAAAGAATAATAGATTACCGGGCGGGATACCCTTTTTCATACGAAACTCTTGAGAAAATCAAAGAAGAAAACGTAAACATAATCCACACCCATTGTCCTTTTGCCTCAACTTTTCTGGCAAGAACTTTGCGCGAACCTCTTGATGCGCCGGTTGTTTTTACTTACCACACAAAATTCGACGTGGATATTTCCAGAAGGGTGGAAAACAAATATCTTCGGGAAAAAGTTATAAAGGAAGTTGTCAAAAACATTGAAGCCTGCGACGAAGTATGGGTAGTTAGCGAAGGCGCGGGAGAAAACCTCCGGAGTCTTGGATATAAAGGCGACTATGTTGTAATGCCGAACGGTGTGGATATTCCGAAGGGAAGGGTTCCGGAAGAAAAAATCAGGGAAGCTGTCGGGGATTTCGATATTCCAGAAAATGTTCCGGTTTTTCTTTTTGTGGGAAGAATGGCCTGGTATAAAGGGCTTGATATAATCCTTGATTCCCTTGAAAAGGTTTCCGGAAAAGGCATTGATTTCAGAATGGTTTTCATCGGCGGAGGACTCGATAAAAAAGAAGTTGAATCCTATGCAAAAAAACTCGGACTTTATGAAAAATGCGTTTTTACCGGCCCGATACATGACCGGGAAACCATCAGGGCATGGTATTGCCGGGCGGATCTTTTCCTTTTTCCGTCGGTCTATGATACCAACGGACTTGTTGTGCGCGAAGCTGCGGCCTGCGGATTGGGAAGCGTCCTTATAAGCGGAAGCTGTGCCGCGGAAGGAATAACCGACGGAGAAACCGGCTTTCTCTGTGAAAACAATGCGGAAGCTTTTTCGAAAAAACTTCTTGAACTTTGTGCCGAACCGGAAAAAATGAAAAAAGTCGGCCAAAACGCAATGGATAAAATCTATATTTCCTGGGAAGATTCCGTTGAAAACGCCGTGAAACGCTATAAGACGGTCCTTGAAAATTACCGGGCCGGAAAATATAAAAGAGAACAGACCTTTGCGGACGAATGGCTCGGCGCCGAAGGCGAGATACTTGACATTATGTGCAGGGCAAAAAGCCGGGGAAGAAAAATAAAAAACGATTTTCGCCATTACGGAAAAAACGTTTATCACAGTTCCCTCCGGGCGGCGGAAAGTTTTAACCGGAGAAGAATAAAACTCCGCTACCTTGCGGGCAAAAAACGCAAAGAAATGGAAAAGGAAATTTTGAAAAAGCTCGAACGCTATTTTTGATTCTTTTTTCGCCTTATTTTTAAACCGCCGTTTTTGTTATTGAAATTATAACAAAATGGCGGTATAATTTTCTTCGGAGATTTTGGCTTTTTAAAAAATATTTACAAAACTGGAGGACATTATGAAAAAATTTGCCCTTATCCTTGCCGCAGCGCTTATGATTTGTGCTTTTGCGGGTTGTTCCCATGAACATGTTCCGGGACCTGCCGCAACCTGTACCGAACCGCAGATCTGCACCGACTGCGAAGAAGTTCTTGTTGAGGCAACCGGCCATCGACCGGGCCCGGAAGCAACCTGCCTTGCACCCCAAACATGTTCCGGATGCGGAATCGAACTTGCTCCGCAGCTTGAGCACATTCCCGGCGCTGAAGCGACCTGCACCGAACCCCAGCTTTGTTCCTCCTGCGGAACAGAACTTGCACCCAAAACCGGCCACAGCATAAACAGCAAAAACGCCTGCGACAGCTGCGGACTCCAGATTGTTCCCGAGAACCAGAAATATATCAAAGCCGGAAGAAACGGCGCCCTTTCCGATAATCTTGATAATATTATTCCGGAAACCGAAAGCGGACATTATCACAACAATATCGACGCATATTATGCCGGCGCGGTTCTTATCTGCGGCGATTATGCGGTGGAATATTTCCTTCCCTCTGAAAACGGAAACGCCGGCTGGGCAACCACAATCAACAAATTTGCGGAAAAATATCCGGAACTCAATGTAACTGCGCTTCTTGTTCCGAAAAACTGCGCATTCAACCCTCCCGCAGGATACACCGATCCTTATGACAGAACAAAGGCACATATCGAAGCAACCTACGGAATGCTCAACGACGGAATCAGATCTGCCGACGCATTCGGCGTTATGAGCGAGCACAGAGATGAGTATATGTTCTATCGCACCGACCACCATTGGACAAGCCTCGGAGCATATTACGCATCCGTTGCTTATTGCAATGCAAACGATATTATTCCCTATGAGCTCGACACTTATGAAACCGTAACCAAAACCGATTTCCTCGGAACTCTTTATAATTTTGCCGGCGGCCCTTCCGTGCTCAAGGAAAATCTTGACTATACCGTAGCGCATTATCCCCACATCGGCTATTCCATGATCGCCGGAAATACCGGAAGCTGGTATAACACGTCTGCGCTCAACACCAACTATAACAACTATGCCGGAATGTTCATAAGCGGCGATAACCCCCTTACCCTTATCACAAGCGAAAACAAAAACGGAAAAACTCTTATGATTTTCAAGGAATCCTACGGCAACGCATTTGTTCCCTATATGATCGATTATTACGAGCAGGTTCTTGTTGTGGATATCCGCGAAGAAACAAAGGGAGTCGGCGCTCTTATCGAGCAATACGGAGTTACTGATGTTCTCTTCATCAACAACTGCCAGGCGGCAATAAGCTTTGAAGCGGAACTCAGGGCAAAGGCACTTTCCTGATTTTACAAAAAAAAGGCGGAAGTTTTCTTCCGCCTTGATTTTTAGGAGATTTTATATGGATTTTAAAGAACAGATATCCGGATACGTTCCTTTTAATGAGCAGGAGGAGCGGGACAAAAAGCTTATTATTGAATGGCTTTCGGAACCGGGAGTTTTCACAAGGGAAAACGAGCGGGCGCATTTTACCGCATCCGCATGGGTGATAAATCCGAAAAGGACAAAGGTGCTGATGATCTATCACAACATCTATGATTCCTGGGCCTGGATGGGCGGACACGCTGACGGAGAAACCGACCTTCTTAAAGTTGCTGAAAAAGAAGCAAGGGAAGAAAGCGGAATAACCGAGATAAAGCCGGTTTCGGAAGATATCCTTTCCATAGAGATCGTTCCGGTGAGCGGTCATGAAAAACGCGGAAAATATATTCCGTCACATCTTCATCTCAACGCGACTTATCTTTTTGAAGCGCCGGAAAATCAGGAACTTTTTATAAAACCGGACGAAAACAAAGGCGTTATGTGGATAGATTTTGATGATATAAAAAACAAAAGCACGGAAAAATGGTTTGTCGAAAGGATCTATTCCAAAATTCTTGAAAAAACAAACAGATAAAACAAAAAACGCATCCATAAAAGGGTGCGTTTTTCTTTTTATTTCTGTTCTTCTTCAGAATGGAGAGCGGCAAGATATTTTTCAAGATAGATTTTATACGCAACGGCGATTATGGTGTTGCGGAGCATTGTTTTTGTGTCGTTGTTGTCGTTGCCGACTGTGTCGAGTTTTTCCTTGATTCCGAAAACATAATCAAGAACGTTTTCGAATTCGGTGCAAAAATAATCGTAAGCCTTCTTTGGGGAATAGGTTTTTCTCTGCATTTCAAAAAGAAGGCGGATATCCTCCATTGAAAGAACGCTTTTTGCAACGGCAATAAAAATAAGATAGGCTATCTGTTCCCGGTCATACTGTTTTTTTACCGGGTTTTCGATAAGACCCTTTTTAACATAGTTGCTTATCATGGAAGAAGTGAGCGAAATGTTTTCAATGGGGTCGATATATTCGGAGATATATTTTACAACCTGTTCAAGATAAAGCCCGACGTTCGGAATATCGTTATAGCGCGGAAGATAAAAATCCGCAACGGAAGAAGTGATTTCGTTTTTTGCGTTCGGTTTCATAAAAAGCACCTCCATAAGGGCATTTTACAACCAAAAAACCTAATCGTCAAGATAAATTGTGTTTAACAAGTTTTTTAAAAACTCTTGACAGGGTATTAAAAATCGATAATATAATTTTGATTGATTTGTTTGTTTTGAAAATTGCTTATGAATTAAAAAACTAAACAAAAGCAAAAAAATCTGCTATAATGTCAAAGTAATTTTGTTTTTTTTAAGGAGCGGATTTATGGAATCGCTTGTTTTTGCGGTAAACGCCGTTTTGCCGATAATAATAATGGTTGCGCTGGGTTATTTTTTGAAAAAGAGCGGAATGCTCGGAAAGGATTTTTCAAAAACGGGGAACAGGCTTGTTTTCAAAGTTTTTCTTCCGGTAATGCTTTTTACCAATGTTTATAAAATAGAAAACATAAAAAACGTTGATTTCGGTCATGTGTTCTATGCCCTTGTTATGACAGCGGTTATCTTTGTTATCGCCATGACCGTTGCGGCTTTAACGGCAAAAGAGGGGCCGAAAAAAGGCGCCCTTGCCCAGGGAATTTTCCGTTCAAACTATGCGCTTATCGGAATTCCCCTTGCGGGAAGCCTTTTTGGCGAAGAGGGAATTGCCGCGGCGGCGGTTCTTTCGGCTTTTGCAATTCCGCTTTTCAATATTTTTGCGGTGGTGGCGCTGCTTTACTTCGGAAAAAACGGAAAAAAACCGGGAATAAAAGAAATTCTTTCGGATATCCTTAAAAATCCGCTTATCCGGGGCGTTGCCGCCGGTTTTGCGGTACTTTTGATAAGAGAGGTTTTTATCTCCGCGGAAATTGATTTCAGGCTTTTTGATATCGAACCGGTGGAAAAAATCGCGGGATATATTTCGTCAATGGCAACGCCTTTTTCGCTCATAGTTCTCGGCGCGGATTTTGAATTTTCCGCCATTGCGGAGATGAAAAAGGAAATAGCTGTGGGAACAGCCATGCGCTGCGCTGCCGTTCCGATAATCGGACTTGGAACAGCATTTTTGCTTTTTCGCGGGAATTTTGACGGAGCTCAGTTTGCGGCGCTTGCGGCACTTTTTACAGCGCCGGTTGCCGTTTCAAGTGTTCCGATGGCACAGGAAATGGGCGGAGATTCTGACCTTGCGGGGCAGCTTGTTGTTTGGACAACGGTTTTTTCCGCCGCATCGATTTTTATTGCTTCCTTCCTTTTGAAAAGCGCCGGGATTTTTTAACAAAAACAATTTTATCAAATTGTTTTTGTGTAAAATTTATGTTTTTTTGTGTATAAAATTTTTAAATCAAATAATAAAAACGTGTTGTGATACATTGTGATTTTAGTTGAAAAAAATCAGTTGCTTCATATGAAATTTATAGTAATTTATAATAATCTACACCGAAAAAAATTGTTTATAGATACAAAATTGATAAATATGCTCTC
>JAZQBJ010000034.1:0-9442 GCA_045545715.1 Oscillospiraceae bacterium | reverse complement strand
CAGATGGAAACCGCAAAAGCATCCATCGAAAGGCTGATTCCAATCAAAAAAAGTTCGATTAATGACAAAAAAATTCCCTCCGAACTAAAAAAATAAAGACTTATCCGCAAAACGCGGATAAGTCTCATCATTTAAAGCAATGCCAGGATAAAAATCCAGTCTGTTGACATAGCTGCACATATTGTGCCGACTACTCCCTTATTCTGGTTGTTATTTTAACAGTTTTTTTGAAGAAAGTCAACGTATTAAATCTCTTTTCCGGTTTCGGAATCATATATATTCTCGTAAACCGCATAATAGAACGGAGGAATTTTTTTATCCAGATGGAAACATCCGAAAAACCATTTTGAGAATTTGTTTTCAACCGAAACTTCGTTCAAAAACGCATGAAGGTTGTTGAAGCAGTTGCTTTCCATCTTTAAAAATCCGCGCATTTTGAAACCTGTATCATAGGTTACGATATAATCCACCGCGTGCTCATTTTTTTCAAGATTTTTTCTTGCATGCTCGCACTCTTCTTCTTCGGGAAGTCTTGAAAATTCCGGACATTCGCGAAAATCCATTACGTCAAGTTCCTCGTCATCTCCGCCGCCGAAGGCAAATATTTTTTTCCCTTCGATCTCAAAAATCTCTCCGCGCATAAGCTGATAGATATTTTCGGAAATTTTTCTTGCTTTTCCTCCGCAAAAATCGACTTTCGGAAATTTTTCGAGCAGCTCAAAATTTTCATGAGCACCTTCAACAAACAAAATCTGATATTTTCTTTTTGAAAGCCATTTGATGTTGTTTAGTTCTTCCTTGGATTCGTTCCAAACAAATCCAAAATCCCCGCAAACAACTATTGTATCGCCTTTTTTGAGTTTTTTTGCTGCGGAAATTTTGAATCTTGAAAGTTCTCCATGTGTATCGCCGGTAAAATAAATCATTTTTCCCTCCGGAATCAATAAAATAAAACCGGTCAAAAATTAACAAAAGATTAATTTTATATTAAACCGGAATAATTTAAAAATCAGCTATTCCATTATACACCATTTTTTGCTATAATACAAATATAGTATATAAAAATTCAAATTTCGACCGATTTTTGAAATTTTATATTGGTTTCGGAGGAAATTATGAAAAAAGCATTATCTCTTATTCTTGCCATTATAATGGCACTTTCCTGCTGCGTTTCCGCTTTTGCGGCAACAAAATATCAGCCTTCTTTCGAGATAAACTGTGAATCCGTTTATCTTGCCGATGAAAACGGCAACGTTCTTTTTGAACAAAACCCCGAGCAGCGCATGTATCCCGCTGAACTTGTTCAGATCATGACCGCAATCGTTGTAATCGAAAACATCGACGCAGTCGGAGGATGGACTGCTGAAGCCGCTTATGAAATGAGCACCCAAAACTTCCTTTATGAGAATCGCCACGGCGGCATCATTTCTACCGGAATGCTCGCAAAAAACGTTTTTACCGCCGATGAACTTTTCCACGCAATGGTAATTGCATCAGGTTATGACGCAGCAATGACTCTTGCAAAACTTATTGCAGGAAGCCAGGACGCTTTTGTTGAACTTATGAACGCAAAAGCAATGGAAATCGGCGCAAGAAACACCAATTTTACCAACTGCCACGGTCTTCATGACACCGCAAACTATACCACCGCTTACGATATGTATCTTATTTCCAGATACGCCATGGGTCTTGAGAAATTCAAGGAAACCGTTGCAAAAAAATCCTATACCTGTGAAGAAACCGACACCCATAAAAAACTTACCTGGAACACCGACAACGGTCTTATTGCAAGCGGAAACATCCATTACTACTCCCCCGTTACCGGAATCAAATCCGGATACAGTTCCGAAGTCGGAAGAAATGTTGCTTCCTATGCCGAATATGAAGGCTTTGCATATTATCAGGTAAACATGGGCGCACCCTTTGAACTTGATGAAGGCTATAACCTTGCGCTTTATGATGCAAAACAGCTTTATAACTGGGCATTTACCGAATTTGAGGTTAAAACCATTGTTGAAGCCGGTTCCCAGGTTGCTGAAGTTCCCCTTGAACTTGCTTGGCAGAAAGACCACCTTCAGCTTATGATCGGCGAAACTTACCGAACTCTTCTTCCCGTTGATATCGACATTGCATCCATCGAATATCAGTACGATGTTCCGGAATCCGTTGAAGCACCTATTGAAAAGGGAGAAGTTATCGGAAAACTCAACTTCCGCCATGCCGGAGAGATCATCGGAAGCGTCGATCTTGTTTCTGCTGAAGATGTTGAACAGAGCGAACTTTTAAGCGGTCTTAAAAACTTCTCCGATATGACCCGTTCTTTCTGGTTCAAATTTATAGTTATTATGATTTTCATTCTCATCGCTCTTTATGTTGCGCTTATGATTATCAGAAACTATAACAAGAGAAAATACGGAAACTTCAAAAAGAGAAAACGTCTTTAATATTTTTGAAAATATTTTAAAAAACACTTGACATTGTAAATCATATTGTATATAATATTAACGCTGTCCAAAGACAGCAGGTGCGTTTCTGCGCTTAAACGGTCAAAATGACCGGCCTGCCGAGGATGAGTGTTTTAATGTGATTTATTACGCTCCTTCCACGGCTCGCGGAGGGAGCGTTTTTGTTTTATACAAATTCGGCTCCCATCACAAAGCAGGAGGTGAATTTTTAAAATGGCCAGTGAAAAAATCTTGCAAGCGAAAAAAGAAGCTGTTGCAGAGCTCGTTGAAAAGCTTAAAGCTGCAAAATCCGGTGTTCTCGTAGACTACGTCGGTATCAACGTTGCAGACGATACCAAACTTCGTCGCGAACTCCGTGAGGCAGGTGTTGAATACACCGTAATCAAAAACTCCATTCTTCGTTTCGCAGCTAAGGAAGCAGGTTACGGCGAACTCGACGCTTACCTTTCCGGAAGCACCGCACTTGCAATCGCAAATGAGGATCCGATCGCTCCCGCAAAAATCCTTGGTAAATTTGCAGAAAAATCCAACGGTAAATTCTCCCTTAAAGCTGGTTTTATCGACGGCGAAGTTCTTAACGAAGCAAAAGTTATCGAACTTTCCAAAACCCCCAGCAAAGAAGAGATCCTTACCATGCTTGTTATCGCTCTTTCCAGCCCCATCAAAGGCATTGCTGTTGCGCTTGACAAATATGTCGAGAAAGAAAACGGCGGAAATGACGGCGAACCCGAAGGCGACGGCGAAGCAGCATAATTGCGCAGCCTGATCGCAAAAAAATTTATTATTAAGACTACAACGAAAATTATCTACAGGAGGTAAATAACAATGGCTTCTGAAAAAATCCAGAACATTCTCGAAGAGATCAAAGCTCTTACTCTTCTCGAAGCAAACGAACTTAAAAACGCAATCTGCGAGGAATTCGGCGTATCCGCTGATGCTCCCGTAATGGTAGCTGGCGCTGCAGCTGGTGCTGCTCCTGCTGCTGCAACCAAAGACAGCTGGGATGTTGTTCTCACCGGCGCTGGCGAGACCAAAATGGCTGTTATCAAAGTTGTTAAAGAGATCACCGGTCTTGGCCTCAAAGAGTCCAAAGAGATCGTTGATGGCTGCCCCAAAGCAGTTAAAGAAGGCGTTTCTGAATCTGAAGCAGACGAAATCAAAAAGAAACTCGAAGAAGCAGGCGCAACTGTCGAAGTTAAATAATTTCTGCTTTTACGTAAGTTCAAAAAAAGCTCTTCCCTTTTCGGGAAGAGCTTTTCTTTTTTTATTTATATCTGATCGCTCCGAAATAAATCGGCGCAAAAATTCCCAATATTGCGCCAAATGAAAAACCTGTGACCATAGAATATGCAAGTTTTCCACTGAAAAATATTCTTACCAGAATTGCCGCAACCGGCAAAGCGACCATTACGATCATAAGGCTTATTCTTGCGTTTTTTACTATATAAGGCCAGTTTCTGTTGTTATAATAAACTCCCGGAGTATGAAGACGGAAAAATCCGTCCGTATAATAATCAACTTTGTTATCATCAAAATATTTCGGCAGGCGTTCTTTTACAAAAAACATAAAATAAGCGCCGAAAATTGCCGTAAGAATTTCTATTACAATAAGGCTCTGATAATATTGTGCTCCGTTATTTTTATAGAAATAATATGTTGCAGCCGCACCGACCAAAAGACATATTATATAGATTTTAAACCGTTTTCTTTTTGAAATATCCGGTTCTTTGTTAAACTCAATAGCCTTTTCAACAATTTCATCCACCTGCGAAGCATCAACCTTTTCACCCTCAATTTTTCCGCAATTGAGAAGTTCAGCCGCGGTAACGCCAAGAGCATCGGCTAATGGATTGAGCATCGTGATATCCGGAAGGCTCTGTCCCCTTTCCCATTTGCTGACAGCTTTATCGGAAACAAAAAGGCGCTCAGCAAGTTCCTTCTGGGTCATTCCCTGTTCTTTCCGAAGTTTTGAAACAAACTCGCCGAATTTTTCCTTATCGAGTTCAAATGTCATAAAAACACCTCCCGGGGAAATTATAACCCCGGGAGGCTTTTATTTTCAATATTTTTCCGGTGGAACAAAGGTAAACCGTCGGTAGAATCAATCCTTTCCCGGCCGGATTTTACAGATTTCCATCCAGTAATGTTCTTCTTCGCCGAGAAGAACGCTTGTGATTCCGTTTTGAAGGTCAAATCCGAAATTGTTATAAACAATTTCAATTTCATCGGCGCCCGAAACGGAAGCAGTCTGTTTCGTAATGTTGAGGTTTGTTCCGAGTTTTGTCACCATGTCAAAACCTTCCATATCTTCTTCGTGCCTTTTTCCTACAAAATCATAACTTGCTTCCCGAAGGGTTTTTGTTCCGATTTCAACCGTTTTTCCGGCGGGAACCGTTACCTCAAAAGTAACATACAGAACACGGCTTACGTGACCCGTTTCGATTATTACATCATCAAGCCTTCCTCTGCCATATCTTTCCGCAGGGTCTTTTGAAAGCTGACCGTGGGCATACATAAATTCCGCAACGTAGCCAAGATATTCTTCGTCCGAAATCAAATTGCGAACAGTCGGTTCATCGTCAAAATAGTTGGATTCATAATCTCCGGAAGAAATTATTTCATAAATCACTTCGCCGAGGGTGCTTTCATATTCTTCGGAAATAATGCTGAAAGAATCCGTTTCTTCCCTTTTATCCCATGAACCTTTCGATTCTCCCGCAACGGTTTTTACGCTGATATTATTGAGAGCCTCGCCCTTAACGATTACATAAATCGGGTGATTTTTAAAATCCGGATTAAAACTTTTCGGAATATATGAACCGGCTTTTGCCCAGCCTTCTTCCTCGTTCCAACTCAAAGAATTAAATCCATAAAAATATACGTTGCTTTTTTCGGTATCATAATCAAAAGTGACTATCATATCCGGATTATCGATTTCATCAAATTCCTCCATCGGTACGTTATATTCAATTTCAAAGGAATAAACTTTTACCGGCTGATCCATTTTTGGATTTTCGGCAAAGGCATTTTCAAGATATTCTCCGCTTTCCAGAAGAATTTTATATTCATGCCAGGATTCAAGACTGCTGAGGTTAAGTCTTTCAACTTCGCTTTTTTCTCCCCAGGCCGAAGCAAAACCACCGCTGTAAGGTCCTATTTTAATTTCGGTTTCAATCTCTTTTCCGTCAACGGTGATCTGCGGGATTCTTGAAAGTGCGGTGCTTATATTTCCCGCAAAAGGATAAACCGCGGTAAAAGTTTTGTCTTCATCGGTCATGTTGGTTACGGTATAATTATCGCTTATTACCGCATCGTTTTTCCAGGCATCGTAATAGACCGTTTCGCCGTTTCCGTCCTCATAGCTTTCGTTATAAGTGTAATAGGGCGTAAAATCAAAATTTATACTGCGTTCGAAAGAAAGTCCGTCGGTATCTTCCAAAGCGGTAAGCGGAAACGCAGGACCCGCATAACTCATATAATTTTCTCCCGGTTCACGGTTAGTTCCGCCTCCGGCGGAAGCTTTTGGGATCATCAGCATTCCGATTATTCCAAGAGCCGCAACACCAACGAAGAATGCCGCCGCCATTCCTGCAATTTTTAATACTGAAATTTTTCGTTTTGGAAGTTTTTCTTTTTCAGCTTCCGCAATATATTTATCTTCAATTTCCGTTAATGCTTCAAAAATTTTTTCGCTTTTCATAAGGCAATTCCCTCCTTTTCAAGAAATTCCTTAAGATTTTTCCGAAGGCGGAACATTTTTGATGAAAGTTTTTTCGGCGGAATTTTCGATTTTTCCGAAAGTTCCGCAACGGAATCGCCGAACCAATATCTCCGAAGGAAAAGGATTCTCTCCTCTTTTTGAAGAGTTTCCAGCCAGCGGTTTATTGCGGCGGTTATTTCTTTATTTTCACTTTCCGCTTCAACGTTTTCGGGAGAAGGAATGCATTCATCAAGTTCCGAAAGCATTGTTTCAATTCCGCTTCGCTTTTGCGCCCTGTTTTTTCTCCAGCGGCTTATTGAAAGATTTCGGGTGATTTTTCCAAGCCAGGCGCCGAGAAAATCCGGTTTTTCCGGCGGGATCTTGTCCCAGGCTTTTCCGTAAGTATCGTTCACCGTTTCTTCGCTGTCTTCACGGTTCGAAAGAACGTTCATCGCTATTGAAAAAAGCATTTTTCCGAATTTGCGTTCGGTTTCCGCAACGGCAAGTTCGTTTCTTGCGTTATAAAGTTCGATTATTTTTGCGTCCTCCAACAAAAATTCCTCCTTTCGGTTTTGATTTTTTAATGAGGGCCTTCATCAATAAAGACGCAGGTTTTTATCGGATATTATCAAAATTTTAAAAAAAGGCGCAGAAATTCTGCGCCTTTTTTATGTCAGCTTATCAATGTTATCAAACGGGCGGTAAAAACTCTTTCTTCCGTAAGTTTCTATCGCGCTTTGGATCTGCTTATTTATGAACTCAACTTCCTCGCGGAGTTCGTTCGCGGACATTCTTAAAACACCGGTTCTCAAAGCGGCAACCTGTATAAGGTTATCGGAAGTTGCAACCTTTACGTTATAGTTTTTTCCGATATCCTGACAAAGTTTTTCGATATACATATCGCCTGTTTCGTTTTCCTTCGTATAGGCGACATGGATTTCGTGATAATCAAATTTTTCGCCATAGTTTCCTTTAACTTTATATCCATCGAAAACCAGAACAAGTTCACATTTTGTATATCCGCGATAGTTCGCAAGGATATCCATAAGAATATGTCGTGCGGCATCGAGATTTTCTGAAGCGAGTTTTTTAAGACCTTCCCATGCAAAAATTATGTTATAGCCGTCAACGATAAGGTAATCTTTTTTCTTCGGTGCGGCTGCTTTATATTCTTTCGGGCGGTCCATAACAGCTTCGGAATATTGCTTTCTGCGAATCGGACCGAATTCCCTTTCCATTATCGCCTCAAGTTCTTTTTCGTCGATGCTGAAATTCCTGCGGAAAACCTTTACGTTCGGAATAAGCGGAATTCCGTTTTCAAGGCTGAAATCTATTCCGCTTGAAACGTGCATATGCCTTTCCACTTCGTTCCATTTAACGTTTATTCCTGCGCCATGGGAACAGAAAACAGAATCCGGACTGTTGAGAATATCCGCTTCCGGGTCATATCCGAATTCCGCAATAACTTCTTCTGTGTTATGGCAAGGAGCGTAGCCATCGGAAAAACACACCAGTTTTCCCCTTCCGTGGGTATAGGAAAGAACTTCTTTAAGATAGGAGCGCATTGTTGAAACCGGCGCTCTTCCGGAAATTTTGACCATATCGCCTTTTGTTTCCGGAGAACCGAAAGTTCCGTTCATCTCTCTGATATCGTTTATGGCGCGTCCTATCTGCTCCGAAAGTACTTCAAGACGGAAGGCATAATACGGTTCAAGAAGAACGTTTTTCGCCTTCATAAGTCCCTGACGGACTGCGCGGTAAGTTGCCTGGCGGAAATCTCCGCCTTCGGTATGTTTTATATGCGCGCGCCCCGCAACAAGGGTCATTTTAACGTCTGTAAGAGGCGAACCTGTCAGCACACCGAGATGTGTTTTTTCCGCAAGGTGGGTCAGAACAAGCCTTTGCCAGTTGCGGTCAAGGGTATCTTCGCTGCATCGGGTTTCGAGCAAAATTCCGCTTCCCGGCTCTCCGGGTTCTATTACAAGATGAACTTCCGCATAATGACGGAGAGGTTCAAAATGACCGACACCCTCAACAGGTTCAGCAATTGTTTCGCGATAAATTATTTTTCCTTCATCAAGCCCGATTTCTGTTCCGAAACGTTCGGAAACCATGCTTTTGAGGATTTCTTCCTGAACTTCGCCCATAAGGCTTGCATAAATTCCGCCTAGCTGTTCGTTCCATTCAATATGGAGCTGGGGGTCTTCGTCCTCAAGCTGCTTGAGCTTCGGCAAAAACTGCGCCGGAGAAATCCCTTCCGGAAGTTTTATCCTATATGTCAGAACGGGCTCCAGAATCGGCTCAAATCCCGCTTCTTCGAAGCCAAGTCCCTGGCCGGGAAAGGTTTTTGAAAGCCCGAGGACCGCAACAACGCTTCCCTGTTTTGCTTCATCAACCGGTTCGAACTTCGCTCCGGAATAAATCCGGAGAATGTTCGCTTTTTCCTCAACCGGTTCGGAAGAATCTTTCGGCTTATATGAAACGACCGAGCGAACTTTGAAACTTCCGCCGGTAATCTTCATAAAAGTCATTCGGTTCCCCTGAACGTCCCTTGAAATTTTGAAAACCTTTGCGCCGAAATCCGCTTTTTGTTCCGGTTCATCAGCAAATTCTTCAAAACCTTCAATAAATTCCGAAACACCGGAAAGGCGCAAGGCCGAGCCGAAAAAGCAAGGGAAAACTTTTCGTTCCTTTATGAGCACGGAAATTTCTTTGGTGCTCAAGCTTCCCTTTTCCATATATTTTTCCATGCTCATTTCATCGGAAAGGGCTATGTTTTCATAAAAATCCTCGTCTTTTTCGGAAAAATCAACACAGCTTCCGGAAAGATTTTCACGAAGATTTTTCATTATCATGGATTTATCAGTATCTTCAAGATCCATTTTGTTTATGAAAACAAAAACCGGAACGTTATAGCGGGAAAGAAGTTTCCATAAAGTTTCGGTATGGACCTGAACGCCGTCCCTTGCGCTT
This sequence comes from Oscillospiraceae bacterium, assembly GCA_045545715.1. GTDB lineage: Bacteria > Bacillota > Clostridia > Oscillospirales > Ruminococcaceae > UMGS1668. Next base: position 304 of record JAZQBJ010000034.1, on the reverse strand, counting down.
ATTACAAGAATAGCGTAATCCATAACCTGCATCGTGCGCTCGGTTTCGGAAGAAAAATCGACGTGACCGGGGGTATCGAGAAGGGTTATTTCCGTATTTTCGGTTTTAATAACCGCCTGTTTTGAAAAAATGGTAATTCCGCGCTCGCGTTCAATTTCATTGTTATCGAGAAATGCGTTTTTGTTATCAACTCTTCCGAGTTTTTTGATTTTTCCGGTGGAATATAAAAGCGCTTCGGAAAGAGTTGTTTTTCCTGCGTCAACATGGGCAAGAATTCCGACAACCAGTTTTTTCATAAAATAAC
>JAZQBJ010000033.1:0-2145 GCA_045545715.1 Oscillospiraceae bacterium | reverse complement strand
ACCGTTGCCGTATGGCACGGTGGAGGGATTCTTATATTTACAAAAAACATATAATATGATATATTGCAAAAAGAGATTTTTTTATTTTTAAGGAGCAGTTTTATGAAAAACGTTCTTGTTCTTCTTCCCTATGACGAATCTTCGAAGGAAAAATTGATTTCCGCCGTTAAAGATAAATGCAGCATTTCTTTTATAAACAGAAAAGAACAGCCGGAAGAATATCTTTCCGCCCTTAAAACCGCTAACCTTATAATCGGCGAGGTTCCGAACGGAGATTTTCAGTATTGCGAAAAACTCGAAATGCTCCAGAGTTCTTCCTCCGGAATAAATTATTATATCGAAGGCGGAAAATTTCCGAAAGGCGCAAAACTTTGCTGTATGACCGGGGTTTACGGAAACGTGATTGCGGAACATCTTCTCGGAATGATGCTTTCCCTTTGCCGCCGAATTCCGGAATACCGCAATCAGCAGAACGAGGAAAACTGGAAAATACTCCGCTATGACAAACCTCTTGAAGAAAGCACGGTTCTTATCCTCGGCGCCGGAGATATCGGAACGACCCTTGCAAAGTGGCTTCGCCCCATGGTCGGAAAAATAATCGGGATCCGCCGCACCGAAAGAGCTTTTCCGGACTTTTTTGACGAAATGTTCACTCTTGAAAAGCTCGATGAAAAGCTTCCCGAAGCGGATTTTGTGATTTCAATACTTCCCCAGACTCCGGAAACCATCGGACTTTTTGATGAACGCAGACTTCGCCTCATGAAAGATGATGTTGTTCTTATAAACGGCGGCCGCGGAAGCCTTATTGATCAGGAAGCTCTGCTTAAAGTTATGTCCGAAGGAAAATTCTTCGGGGTCGGGCTCGACGTAACAACTCCGGAACCCCTTCCGAAGGAACATCCCCTTTGGAAGCAGGAAAGACTTCTTATAACTCCCCATGCGGCGGGAAATTCCTGTTCGCTCAAAAGTCCTCTTGAAAGAAAAATCCGTGATTTCATTCTTAAGAACACCCTCAAATGGCTTTCCGGCGAAGAACCGGAAAACGTCATTGATTTTTCTCTTGGATATAAAAAGAACGTATAAAAAAATCGGGCTTTTAAAGCCCGATTTTTTTATTCTGTTTTTTCTTTTCAAAAATCCCCCAGCCGATGTTTGCGGCGTTCCAAAGGAGCAAAGCCGCAAAAAGAACAATTGCGGTCTTTATTTGCGCTTCCGAATCCGCTCCTCTTAAAGCAACGTAAAAAGCTATAAGCACCCCAACCGGTATTATTCCGACGAGAAAAGTGAATAACGGCGGCGGTTCCGGAAGATTCGCAAGCGGAATCACAATGCGGTCTATATTGATTACCGCAATAATAATCAACACCCAGTTTGATTTTATAAACTCCCAATCAAAGCCGTTTATACATAAAAGAGTCACTACTAAAACATCGATTGCTATCCAGAAAAAAGCAAGCTTCACGCCTTTGCGTTCCCAAAAACCTTCTTCCAAAGCGGCACCTCCTTTTTTCGTTTATGAAAAAAATCAGTCAGTTTTCTCGGTTTTTTCTCTGTAAATTTTTTCAAGGATATCAACAATTCCGTCAATTCCGAGCATTCCGGAATCCAGCATAATGTGATAACTTTCCTTCATACCCCATTTTTTGCTGCTGTTCATATTGTAATATGAAGCGCGGTATTTATCCGTTTGCTGGATGGATTTTAATGCTTCCTTTTCGGAAAGATTATAGCGTTCCATCGCTCTTTTAAGCCTTGTTCCCTGGTCCGCATAGATAAAAACGTTAAAAACGTCCTTGCGCTCGCTAAGAACGCTGTCGGCGCAGCGACCGACAAAAATGCAGGGACCTTCCTTCGCTTTTTCAAGAATATAGTTTGTCTGATCCGCCGCAATGGCAATTCCGGAAGGGATCATGTTATCCGCTCCGAAATCCACATAGGGGAACATTGCAAGAGAATAGAGAAAACTGCCCGTCGGCGTTTCTTCAATTTCTTTCACATATTTTGTGCTGAAACCGCGGTTCTTTGCGGCATATTCATAAAGATTTTTATCATAGTAAGGAATTCCGAGACGTTCGGAAAGTTTTCTTCCAATCTCGCTTCCTCCGCTGCAGAACAAGTCGGAGGGCCAAGCGGTCTTAGGAAGAC
>JAZQBJ010000032.1:0-8567 GCA_045545715.1 Oscillospiraceae bacterium | reverse complement strand
CAACACTTTTTTCAAACTTTTTTCAAAAAATTTTGAAAAATTTTCAAACGCTCAAAAAACCGCATAAACAAGCCGTTTATCTGCCAAAAAGACTGGATTGGCTGCCAAACATTGCAAACATTACAGCAAAAAGCGCAATAAAAAGGAACATGCAGACATATGCCTGGATCTCTTCTTTGATGTGCTGTTTCTTTGCCGCTTTCTCTTCTTCGGTAAGAACTTTCTTTGCCATCAGGAAATACCTCCTATATATAAATGTATTATTAATAATATATTATAAAAGGCCGGAAATTGCAAGCACTGTTTTTCAAAACAACTGTTTGATATTTTAAAAACATCGTATATTATAATGTATATATATTATATTATTATATATACTATATTATATAGGCGACCGGAAAAGCCTTTTTTCGCCAAAAAAGCCACCTTTTGACTGTTTTAAAAAATTTTAAAAAATATTGAATTTTTTTATAAAAAAGGGGTTGACAAACCGCGTTTTGTTTTGTATAATAATCTTCGCCTTGAGGCTTTAAAAATGTAATGGCGGCGTAGCTCAGTTGGCTAGAGCATTCGGTTCATACCCGAAGTGTCACCGGTTCGAATCCAGTCGCCGCTACCATAATGGCCCGTTGGTCAAGCGGTTAAGACACGGCCCTTTCACGGCTGTAACGCGAGTTCGATTCTCGCACGGGTCACCACTAAGAGCACTGATGAAAATCAGTGCTCTTTTTCTTTCCAAAAGCCTTCCCTTGGGGGAAGGTGGCAAAACCGAAGGTTTTGACGGATGAGGGGCAAATCCTATCCCGTTAAAAAACAAAAACGCCTGTGTGTTCCCGCAATAAAAAAACGCCGTGCTCAAAAAAATGAGCATGGCGCTTTTTTAAATATCTTCAATTTTTCCGTGCTCGCGTTCAAATTCCGCAATGCATTTTTTAATAAGATATTCAATCTGTTTGTTTTTGGTTCTGCCCTCATATTCCGCAACAAATCCCAACTTTGCCAAAAGTTCCGGCGAAACTCTTAAAGTGTAACGCGATATCTCTTCCATATAAACCACCCATGACTAATTATTGACTTAATTATAGCGTCATAGTATAATCAAAAGCATGAATGACGAATTCAAGACGAAATATTGACGCAATATAAATAGGAGGGGGTTTTATGGCAACCTGTATGTTCATCGGAAACCATGAGTCTTCCAATAAAATATATTTAACTTTGCTTGCGGTGACCGAAGAACTTATCGTTTCAGAAAAAGTTTCGACTTTCTATGTCGGGAACAACGGCGCTTTCGACCGCCTTGCCCAAAAGGCTCTTCTTTCTCTGAAGAAAAAATATCCCGAAATAAACTGCTTTACCGTTCTTGCTTATTTTCCCGGAAAAAAAACACCCTTTGATCTTCCTCCCCTTTTGGAAACAATTTATCCGGAAGGTTTTGAAAAAGTTCCGCCCCGCTACGCAATAAATCACCGCAACCGCTGGATGCTGGAGCGTTCTTCCTTTGTTGTGGCCTATCCTTCCCCTTTCGGAAATTCCTCAAAACTTGCCGCAAAAGCCCGCCTTTCCGGAAAAACCGTCATAGATATTTCCCATGAAACAGCAGATATTTTTTCCTTTCAATAAAAATGTTTACAATTTATTTATCCAATTCCCAAAAAAACACATTATAATAAAAACATCAGGGAGGTGTTTTTATGTGGACAAGATCTGCTATTAAACAGGAGGCAAAAAACAGCCTTCGCCGCTTTGGTTACTGGATGCCCTTTGCTATAACTTTGCTCACCGGAATCCTTACCGGAGGACTGAGCACCGGAGGAACGACCACCAGCAGCGTTACAACCGAATATACCGCCGAATATAACGGCGACCTTACCCCGGCGGGTTTCGCCGCATTTATGGATGAGTTTTTCGGCGATTTCTTCTATGAGATCGGAAGCGCCTTTGAAAACTTTTTCAGCAATCCGCTTATTGCGCTTACTACGATTTTTGTTATCGTCCTTGCCTTTATCGTTGGCCTTGTAATTGCTTTCGGCTGGAGCGCTTTTGTTGCCGGCCCGGTAATCGTCGGTAAAAACCGTTATTTTATGGAGCACCGTGCTTTTGACTCCAAATTCGAGCGTCTTTTCTGGTCTTTCAGAAGCGGAAGATACATGAACGTAGTCAAGATTATGTTCTGGCGCGAAGTCAAAATTTTCCTTTGGAGTCTGCTTTTTGTAATTCCCGGAATAATCAAGGCTTATGAATACAGCATGGTCCCCTATATCCTTGCTGAAAATCCCCAAATTTCCTGCGAGCGCGCCTTTGAACTTTCCAAACAGATGACCAAAGGCGAAAAATGGAAAATTTTTGTTCTTAATCTTTCCTTCATCGGATGGAGAATCCTCGGAGTTCTCTGCTGCTGTGTCGGCGAAATTTTCCTCGAACCCTATTACGAAGCAACCTTTGCGGAGCTTTATCAGGTTATGAGAGAAAAAGCTCACGGACTTTCTTTCTCCGATTATGCCGAACTTCCCGGTTTCTTCCCGGGACAGGCATAAAAGCCCCCCTTGCCTAAAAAGGGAGGTGGTTTTGACCAAAGGTCAAAACCGGGGGGATTCTTTAATCCTGTCCAACTAAATCGGGCGCACACACAGGTGCGCCCCTACGGATTTTCCGAAAACAAATAACCCGGAGGGTTCGCCTTCCCGGAGGGGAAAGTGTCAAAACCGAAGGTTTTGGCGGATGAGGGATTGTAAATAACCCGGAGGGTTCGCCTTCCCAGGGGGGAAGGTGTCAAAACCGAAGGTTTTGCCGGATGAGGGATTGTAAATAACCCGAAGGGCAATTATTTGTTCTTCCAAAAAAAAAGATCAAAAAAACCTCCCATTCCGGGAGGTCTTTTTTGTTGAAAACGACAAGTTTGCGTATTATAATGGAATCACCATAAGGAGGTGTTTTTTATGTGGGAAAATTCCGAACTTAAACAAAGGGCAAAAGCCGTTCTCAACAAATTTGGTTTTTGGACTCCGTTTTTTGCAACAATTCTTGCCGGACTTTTATCGACAGACGCAAGTAACATAACTTCCGTTATAACCGAAAACCCCAAATATGAATACGTTTTGGAAAGGGGCGAATATACCCCGGCTTTAATCACCGCCGTTCTTCTTATAATGGCCTTCTCTTTCATCTGGAATACCTTCATCGGCTATCCGGTGATGGTCGGAATGTACCGCTTTTTTATGGAAAACCGCCTTTCCGGTTCAAAAATCGACCGCCTTTTCTGGGTTTTCAAAAGTGGAAATTATCTGAACGTTGTAAAAACAATGTTCCTTCTGAACCTCAAAATTCTTCTTTGGAGCCTTCTTCTTATAATTCCCGGAATTATAAAAAGCTATGAATATTATATGGTTCCCTATATCCTTGCAGAAAACCCGGGAATCAGCTCAAAACGCGCCTTTGAAATTTCCAAAAAAATGACCGACGGCGAAAAATTCGATATTTTCTGGCTTGGTTTTTCCTTCATCGGCTGGATCCTTCTCGGAACTCTCGCCTGCGGAATCGGCGTTCTCTTCGTTGAACCCTATATCCAGACAACTTATGCCGAACTTTATCAGGTTATGAGAGAAAAAGCCCATGAACGGAATATTTCCGATTTCAACGAGCTTCCCGGTTTTTTCCCGGAACAGGCATAAAAGCCTTTCATTAGCAAAAAGTATCGGTAAAACAACAGGCTTTAAGATTACATAACAAAAAAAAGAGCACCTTGGGGCGTACTTCGTAAAGAAGCACGCCTCTTTTCTTTTTCAGGTAGTGTTAATAAGTCGAGCCGAAAAGGTGAATTGAAAACCGTTGCCGACCCCGAGCGGCGACGGTGGAGATTCGAAAGCACTCTCGTTCGGTGGAGAGCTTTAGTCCCCTTTGTTAAGGGGACAGCGTTTGCGGGAGCAAACTGCAGAGGTTAGAAAACTTTTCTTTCAGGTGCAACCCGGTTTCTTTTGGTTACAAAAGAAATGGGGTTGCATTCATATAAAAAACGTAACGGTCAAAACAGTTCCCTGCGTTAAAACGGGCGGATAATATCCGCCCCTACTTTTTGATTTATGGATTTTGGTGCACAAAATCCGATGCTCGCAAAACCTGCGGACAAAAAACAGGAGCACTTCCTTGTGAAGTGCTCCTGTTTCGGTGCTCTTTTTTCATTATCTGATTATCTGATTTCGTCCATTCCCATATATTTGCGGAGAACTTCCGGAATAGTGACGCTGCCATCCTCATTCTGATAGTTTTCAAGAATTGCAGCGGTGGTTCTGCCGATTGCTACGCCGGAACCGTTGAGGGTGTGTGCAAAAACAGCTTTGCCGTCCTTATCTTTGCATTTGATGTTTGCTCTGCGTGCCTGGAAATCCTCAAAGTTGGAGCAGGAAGAAATTTCGACGTATCTTCCGTAGGAAGGCATCCATACTTCGATGTCATAGGTTTTTGCGGAGCTGAAGGTAAGGTCGCCGGTGGTGAGAACAACCACACGGTAAGGAAGTCCGAGTCCCTGAAGAACTTTTTCTGCTTCACCGGTGAGTTCTTCAAGTTCTTCATAGGATTTTTCCGGATCCGCAAATTTAACAAGTTCAACCTTGTTGAACTGGTGCTGACGGATAAGGCCGCGGGTATCTCTTCCTGCGGAACCTGCTTCTGCACGGAAGCAAGCGGAATATGCGCAGTATTTGATCGGAAGGGTCGCTCTGTCAAGAACTTCGCCCCGGTGGAAGTTGGTTACCGGAACTTCCGCGGTGGGTATGAGATAAAGGTCTTCGCCCTCGAGTTTATACATATCTTCCGCAAATTTCGGGAGCTGGCCGGTGCCGGTCATGGAAGCTTTGTTTGCCATAAAAGGCGGGAAAATCTCGGTATATCCATTTGCTGTGTGGGTATCGAGGAAATAGTTCATAATTGCGCGCTCAAGTCTTGCGCCAAGATCTTTATAAAAATGGAATCTTGCGCCGGTAACTTTTCCCGCTCTTTCCGGGTCAAGAATGTTAAGATCCTGGCCGATATCCCAATGTGCTTTGGGTTCAAAATCAAACTGGCGGGGTTCGCCCCATTTTCTGAGTTCGACGTTTTCGGTATCGTCTTTTCCGTAAGGAACGGCTTCGTTGGGAATGTTCGGGATTTTAAGGATAAGTTCAAGCTGGCGGTCTTCAAGTTTTGCAAGCTCTTCGCCGCATTTTTTGCTTTCTTCAGCAATGGCTTTCATCTGTGCCATAAGCTCGGTGGTATCCTCGCCGTTCTTTTTCATAACCGGGATCTGTTTGCTGGCGCGGTTCTGCTGTGCCTTAAGGTCGTCGGTTTTTGCGTTGAGTTTTCTGCGCTCTGCGTCAATTGCAACAAGCTCATCAACAGCCTCGTCCATGGGTTTGAATCTTCTGCGGCATGCCTCTTTAACAAGTTCCGCATTTTCTCTTACAAATCTAATATCAAGCATCGGTCTTTCTCCTTACTTTATACTTTCTTTTTAAGGATTCGCTCGCAGAAATCCGCAAGTTCCTCTTTATTATAGAACGGAATTTCAATGGTTCCGCCTTTTTCGGTTTCGGTGATTTTAAAAGGTCTTCCAAGTTCGTTTGTCATTGCAACCTGCATTTCCCGATAGAATTTATCCTTCGGGAAGGAATCCTTTTTCTTCTTTTGGGTTTCCTTCGGTTCTTTTCCGATTTTCTGGGCCATTTTTTCCGCTTCGCGGACGGAAAGTTCTCCGGAAACGATTATTTTCGCGAGTTCAGCGCGTTTTTCTTCCGGTGCGGAAAGAATTGCCTTTGCGTGTCCGGCGGAAAGTTTTCCGGAGGAAACAAGGGGCAAAACCTCTTCCGGAAGGTTGAGGATTCGAAGAGTGTTGGCAATGGCGGGTCTGGATTTTCCAACGGCATTTGAAAGCTGTTCCTGGGTCATGCCGTATTTATCCATAAGTCTGCGGTAACCTTCCGCGGTTTCGACGGCATTGAGATCTTCCCTCTGAAGGTTTTCAATAAGGGCAACCTGGTCGGTTTCTTCGTCGGAAAGTTCGCGGATAAGCGCCGGAACTTCCGAAAGTCCGGCAATTCTTGCGGCTCTCCATCTTCTTTCGCCCGCAACTATCTGGTACATTCCGTTTTTAAGCGGTCTTATCAGAAGGGGCTGCAAAACTCCGTGAGCCGCAATGGAATCCGCAAGCTCATTAAGAGCTTCCTCATCAAATTCTTTTCTCGGCTGAGATAAGTTGGGCTCAATTTCAGAAAGCCGAACTGTGCTTATTCCGGAATCTTCGCCGGAAAAACCTGTCTGGTCGGCAAAAAGGGTATCAAGTCCCCTGCCAAGTCCTCTGGATTTTGCCACATTATCCCTCCATTCTGTTGTTTGCAATTATTTCGTCCGCAAGAGCAAGATAGCTCTGGCTTCCTTTTGATGCAAAATCGTAATATATTACCGGTTCGCCGAAGGAAGGCGCCTCGGAAAGGCGGACGTTCCTTGGAATAACGGTTTTGAAAACTTTCTGGGGGAAGTATTTTTTAACTTCCTCAACAACCTGCATGGTAAGGTTAAGTCTTGCGTCATACATAGTCAGCAAAACGCCTTCCATATCGATATAGCTGTTATAAAGTCTTTTAACTGTGCGCACCGTTGCCATAAGCTGGGAAAGTCCTTCAAGAGCATAAAATTCACACTGGATTGGAACAAGAATACTGGTGCAGGCCGCAAGGGCGTTGAGAGTAAGAAGTCCGAGAGAAGGCGGACAGTCTATGCAGATATAATCATAATCCTTTTGAACAGCAGCCAGAGCGTTTTTAAGACAAAGCGCCCTGTTTTCCATATCAACAAGTTCGATCTCCGCCGCAGCAAGATCTATGCTGGAAGGGATTATGTCAAGGTTCTTATATTTTGTGCGGATAACCGCATCTTTTGCGCCGCAGTTTCCGAGAACAACGTCATAAACGGAATGTTTCACTTCCCTCTTGTTGATTCCGAGTCCGGAAGTTGCGTTTCCCTGGGGGTCAGAATCCACAAGCAAAACTCTTCCCCTTGTTCTGTAAGCAAGCGATGCCGAAAGGTTCACCGCAGTGGTGGTCTTTCCAACTCCGCCTTTTTGGTTTGCAAATGCTATAATTTTGCCCATTCTTTCCTCCGCTTATTATTATTACCTATTCATTATAATAGAGCAGAGCGTTTTTTTCAATGATGTTTTAAAAAATTATAAAATTTCTTGCGAATGTTTCACGTGGAACATTTTTAAAAAAGGCCCCCTTGCCTAAAGGAGGCTGTCACGGCTTGCCGTGACTGGGGAATTCTATTAAAATCATAACTCATTCCGCAAACTTTCCTCTGTTTCTTTTGGTTAACAAAAGATTTGTATTTTATATTAAAAAAACAATCCCTTCGTCTTTTGTCTTCGGCAAAATCCACCTCCCTTTACACAAGGGAGGCTTAACGTTCCACGTGGAACAAAACACAAAAGGCCGCCTTGCGGCGGCCCTTTGTGTTCTTTCAGGGGAATGTGTCTTTGGCGAAGCATTTTGCTTCTTTTTATATAACTGACGGTGCGGATGCGGAACGCACCGGAGCAGCAGTTTTTTCGGCGGAAGTTTCCGCCGTCCGAAAAGCCTTTGCTTTCGGAACGCAAACCGAATAAATTATGTTTTCCTCGTTTTCGGTAACGGTGCTCACAGCACCGATCCCCGCTGAATTCATAACCTCAACGGCGTGCTCAAAGGTGTTTATAAAAAGCCTGAGATCCTTCACCACATATCTTGCGGGTTTTCGCTTTGGCTTTTCTTTTTCAAGAAGTTTTGTAATATACTTTTCCGTTTCAGGAACGTTGAGTTCCTTCGTTGCAACAAACAAAGCCGCTTCTTCCCTTTTGGCTTTTGAACCGATCCTCAAAAGTTCCCTTGCGTGTCTTTCGGTAAGATTATTTTCGATTACGATTTTTCTGATCTCCGGTTCAAGTTTAAGAATCCGGAGCTTGTTCGAAAGGGTCGAGGAAGCAATTCCAAGTCGCCTTGCGGCCTCCTCCCTTGGAACATTCCAGGCGGCAATAAGTTTGGCAATGGCTTCCGCTTCATCAAAAGGTCCAAGGTCGCTTCGCTGAAGATTTTCGATAAGCGCCCATACAGCCGAATCCTCATCGCCGATATCATAAACAATGGCCTCTATCTTTTCCCGGCCGATAAGTTTGCAGGCACGGAACCTGCGCTCACCGGCGATGAGTTCAAATCCGCCCTTAATCCTGCGGACCGAGATCGGCTGTATAAGTCCGTTTTCGCGGATGCTTTCACCAAGTGCAAAAAGTTCGGCATCGTCAAAAACCCGCCTGGGCTGAAAACGATTCGGAATAATTTCCGAAAGGGCGATGCTCAAAATTTGTCCCTGCTTTTTAATAATTTCAAACATGCTCATCGCCTCCGGTTTTATATTACCATATTTTTCCAATAAGTTCCACAAAAACATTTCGCAAAAAATCCTCTTATCCAAAACCAAACCCTTTCCTTCGACAAACCAAAAACCGAAAAATAAAACTTAATAAGGAAGCCTGTCCCTTTTTGCGAAAAGTTTTTGCATATTTA
>JAZQBJ010000031.1:0-5346 GCA_045545715.1 Oscillospiraceae bacterium | reverse complement strand
CAAAAAGTCAAGCCTTTTTTGAAAAAATTTTAATTTTTTTCAATCATTTTTTTATTGCAACAATAACAGCTCTTTGGCTGTCCCGGCGAAGAGGAAGAAAGCTGTCTTCATCGAATACCGATTTTACTTCAAAACCCGCATCAGAAAGCCACTTTTTCAAATCGTCGATCCCATAGGCCTTTTCGGAAAAATCGCTGCTGTAACGGCAATAAAGTCCGTCGTTTTCGGTTTTATCGAAAAAATCAAGGGAAATATCAACGGTTACTCCGTCTTTATCCAGATTATTCTGCCATGCGCAGAAAGTGTTTTTGTTTTCATAAACAAAACAGTTGTTGGCAAGAATTTCCTGATGTTTATAAACGGTGTTTACGTCAAAAACAAAAACCGCTCCGCGGTTAGAAAAAAGAGAAACCTTTTTAAAAATATCTTTGACTTCTTCTTCGTCAATGATATGGTTGATGCTGTCAAGCGCACAAACTGTTGCATCTATTGTTCCAAAAAGATCGAGTTCGCTCATTTCCTGGCAAAGGAAAAGGACGTTGCTTTCAAGCATTTCCTTTTTTTCCATAGCAACAGAAAGCATTTCATATGAATTATCAACTGCAACTATGTCATATCCGAAAGGTTCAAGTTCAAAACTGAGTGAACCGGTTCCGCAAGCAAGATCCAGAAGAAGCTGCGCATCCGGATTATATTTCTGAATTACAGTATCAAAATATCTCGCCCTTGCGGGATAATCAACATTTGACGTAAATTTGTCATAAAATCTGGCAAAATCACCGTAATCGCTCATTTTTTCTCCTCAAGGCGGTTGAATACGAGAACATATCCTCCGCAGGAATCATAATCTTCGGAAAGGGAACGGTTTACACGGCTGATGGTAGCTGTAGAAGCACCGGTTTCTTCAACAATATCACTGTAAACTCTTTTTTCAACAAGCATTTTTGCAACATGAAAACGCTGGGAAAGAGTTTTAAGTTCCGGAACAGTGCAAAGATCGCGGAAAAAGCTATAGCATTCTTCTTTATTTTCAAGGGTAAGAATAGCTTCAAAAAGTTCTTCAAGACTTTCATCTTTAAGACGATTGTTCATAAAAGAAATCTCCTTTACACTTTAATAGGCTGAAACATTTCAGCTTTTTAATTTTAACACTTTAGCATATGAAAGTCAACAAGAAAGCGTAAATATTTTATAAATTAATATACAAATTTAGTTTAATATTTTTGGATATACAAACAAATATATTTGTGTTAAAATAATCGGTATAGAGTAAAACCTTTTCGCGTATATTGAAAAAAGCGAAAGGGGGCTGCTTTTGTTTTGAAATATAACGCAATAAAATCTTTTTTGATGATCGTTTCTTCTTTTTTTATTATTGTTGCTCCGTTTTTATATTTTCCGGAAAACAATATTTCCGCTGTTTCCTCCGGCAATATCGAAGAAAACAACATAATCATTCTTGATGCAGGTCACGGTGGAGAAGACGGCGGAGCAATCGGTGTCGGAGGAATAATCGAAAAAGATATAAATCTCTCGATAACACTTAAAACCTCCGAATTTCTAGAGTTTTTTGGATATGACGTTGAATTTACCCGAAAAACAGACAAAATGACCTGCAACGAAGGACTTAAAACACAGCGCGAAAAAAAAGTTTCCGATATAAAAAACCGCCTTGAGCAAATTGAAAAAACACCTTGCCTTTGTTCAATTTCAATTCATCAGAACATTTTCGGTGGAAACGCTCTTGGCGCACAAGTTTTTTACGGCGGAAACAACCATGAAAGCAAATTGCTTGCGGAATCAATCCAGAGCGGAATTTCTTCAATGCTTCAGCCGGAAAATGATCGCGTTATAAAAGAGGCAACAAAAGATATTTACATTTTATATCATACCAAAAAACCTGCCGTTCTTGTTGAGTGTGGTTTTATTTCCAACAATGAAGAAGCTGCTTTGCTTTCCGATGACGAATACCAAAACAAAATGGCTTTTGCCATAGCGTTATCATCAATAAAACATCTTACCGAAAGGGAAGTTTAACTAATGGAAAAACTTAAAAAGATTTTTGTATGTTCAGAATGCGGATACGAAACGCCGAAATGGATGGGAAAATGCCCCGAATGCGGCGAATGGAATACGTTTATTGAAGATGTCCGTGCGGAAGAAGGAAATTCAAAACAAAAAACCGCCGGTCTTATAATCGGAGAACCGGAATCAGAAACAATTTCAAGCATTTCCGATGTTGATGTTAACGATGAATTCCGCTATGTTACCGGAATCGATGAACTAGACAGAGTTCTCGGCGGCGGAATTGTAAAAGGCTCGGTAATTCTTCTTGGCGGCGATCCGGGAATCGGAAAATCTACAATGCTTCTTCAAATCTGCGGAAAACTTTCCGAAAAAATGAAGATTCTTTATATTTCCGGGGAGGAAAGCAAATCCCAGCTCAAACTCCGCGCCAGAAGGATCGGTGTTGACAGTAAAAACCTGCTTATCGCACCTTACACAGATATCGGCCAGGTTGTTAACGCAATAAACAGCGAAAAACCCGATATGGTAATGGTGGATTCCATCCAGACCTTGAGTTTTTCCGGAATTGCGTCTTCCGCAGGAAGCGTTACCCAGGTTAAAGAATGTACTTCGATCCTTACAAAAGTTGCAAAAAAAGCCGATATACCTGTTATAATCGTCGGTCACGTCAACAAAGACGGCGCCATTGCCGGACCGAAAGTTATGGAACACATTGTTGACACCGTTCTTCATTTTGAAGGGGAGCGCACAATGAGTTACCGTATTCTTCGTTCCATTAAAAACCGTTTTGGTTCAACAAATGAAATAGGAATTTTCGAAATGAATGAAAACGGCCTTCACGAAGTTGAAAATCCTTCCATGGCTCTTCTTTCCGAACGCCCGACAAATGTTTCCGGAACCTGTGTAAGCTGCATTATAGAGGGAACAAGACCGATTTTTGCGGAAGTTCAGGCGCTTGTTTCCAAAACCGGTTTCGGCGTTCCAAGAAGGACTTCCACCGGTTTTGATTTCAACAGAACCGCGTTGCTCATTGCCGTTCTTGAAAAAAGAGCAGGTTATTATTTCGGAAGCATGGATACATACATCAATGTAATCGGCGGTATTAAGCTGGACGAGCCTGCGGCAGATCTTCCGGTTGCAATTGCGCTTATTTCAAGTCTTACCGATACTGTTGTTGAAAGCAGTATCGTTGCTTTCGGAGAAATAGGACTTGGCGGGGAACTTCGCAGCGTTTCCAATGCCGAAAGCAGAATAAACGAAGCAGAAAAACTCGGTTTTACCGAAGTTATCCTTCCTATGCAGTGCATAAATAAGCTCCGCAAAGATGATTACAAAATAAAACTCACCGGAGTTTCGAGCGTTGGTGAAGCTTTTGCTGCCATTCGAAAAAAAGAGGAGTAAATAAATGTTATCTTCAGTGAGTAGTGTCTAAGCTGTTAGGCGGTAATGCTACCCACGAAAAAGCAAGTAATAGCAACGTTTTTTGGATTCTATGAGTGTATCATCCTCTTGTTTAGAATCATTCATAAAAAGTTAATATTTTTTAGTAAAATAACTGTTTACCTTCTGTCAAACAAATGGTAGAATATACCTATAAAACGAACACTTGTTCTGAACTTTTTCAAGTGTTAAAGACGGTTAGAAGGAGAAAATAACATGGAACTACATGTTTTAGGAGCTGAGAAGGTAACAGTTGTTTTACTGAATAACGATATGAAGATCGTTAAGCCTGTATATGACTTTCTAAAGTTTCAGCAACAGAAGGGCAAAGCAAACAACACTCTTCTTGCTAATGGCAGAGATTTATGTCTATTCTGTACATTCCTTGAAAAGAATGGGTATACCTACGATCAAGTTACACCCCGGATGATTGCCGAGTTCATCGACTTCCTCCGGGGTGGTGATGATATTCTGGCACTTTACAAGGAAAGCAGCAGAAGCAACCATACCATCAACCGTATCCTCAGTACTATTCATACTTTCTATCAGTATCAAGCGGATATGCAGGAAATCGATAATCCCATGCTGATGCACGAACTCAACCGACCTCTCAATATGTTCAAGGGCATTCTGGAACATGCCAGAAGAGACAACAAAACCAAACAATCCATCTTTAAATTAAAAGAAAGCAGTTATACGGTTCATCTCGTTTCAGATGCAGAAATGGAGTTGGTTTTAAGCAAGCTCACCAGGCGAAGGGACATTCTGCTGTATAAGATGCTCTATCTTACCGGTGCCAGAATACAGGAAATACTCGATTTAGAAATCGAAGCTGTCCCCGTGCCGGATATGTCTAAATCCATTGGCGTATTGCAGCAGATTAAGTCCAAAGGCAAATACAGAGACCTCTATGTTCCTATGTCCCTTCTTGCGGAACTTGACGAGTTTATCATGGAAGAGCGAAGCCAAATTGAGACGGACCATAGCTATATCTTTGTTTCAGAGCAGAAGAAACAGCTTGGAAAACAGCTTACCTATTCTGCAGCCTATGACAAGCTGAAAAAGGTACAAGCAGAAGTTGGCGTGGATTTTAATTTCCACGACCTGCGGCATACTTTTTGTTCCAATCTGATTGAATCCGGTATGGATGTCAGTGTGGCGAAAATCATCATGGGCCATGAGCATATTTCTACTACACAGAAATATACCCATCTGTCAAATCCTTATATTGAGGACAGCCTTTCCCGGTATTGGAGCCGAAGCACCTTGATAGGAGGTGGTTCTGTTGCTGAATAACCAACCTGTTGGTGATCTGTGGCACTTGAAAGATAATGATGCGGAATCTCAGTTTTATGGAAGAACCTTTCACTTCGATTTTTCATATATCCATAGCGAGGAAATGAAGTCTGTTGTTAAGGATTATGTCTGTCACAACTGGAAAACCGGAATCAACACCCTTAGTAAACTAAAGCAAGATGTTAGTAATTTACGTCATTTTGTGGAGTTCGCAGCACAGCACAGAATTGACAGCTTTCGTGAATTGGACAATACCAAAGTCGATCTATACCTTTCATACGAAGATAAAGTCTTTCGGAAAATCATGGATATCCGTATGGAAGAGGAGAGCAAAGAGATCCTCATGAAGATGGAATCTGAACGACTGCTTAAAAAGGCCTTCACGGAATATGAAGATCAACGATGCGCCGAACTCATCGAAAAGTACAAAGACTTCGAGCCGGAGGAACCTCTACCGTCCGTTGAGGAGTTTATGAGGAAGTTAGAAACCCGACAGAAGGCTCTTGATGAAATTGAAACAGCAATCACCAATGTCTAAGAAAGGAGCGAGTAGTTAGACACTATTTCCTGTCTAATTCGAAA
>JAZQBJ010000030.1:0-4142 GCA_045545715.1 Oscillospiraceae bacterium | reverse complement strand
CATGGCTACGATCCGACTTCCCTTGCGCTTGCTCTTCCGAATGCGCTGAGCATAAGAGATTCTTCGGTGCTCAAAGTTTTTATCGGGGCAGGGAAGCCGCTTATGCCCATCAGGTAGTCAAGCGATACATCCAGTGCTTCTGCAATTTCTGCAGCTATATCGGCCTGGGGCTTTCTGCTGTTGTTGACATATCGCGAAAGAGTTGCTTCGGTTGCACCTATTTTCTGTGCAAGCCAGCTTTGGGTTATTCCACGCTGTTTCATAATTTTTTTGACTTTTCTTCCAAAATCTTTGATTTCTGCCATTTTTATCTCCAATAATTCGATTATACAAAACGTATTATTATTTTAGCATAAGAATTATACAATTGTCAAGATTTATTATACAAACGGAAACTGTGTTGAAAATGATATTTTAAATTTTACTTGAAAAGATTAATTTATTAAGTTATACTTATATAGTTATATTATGGCCCTAAATAATAAAGGAGAAGTATGTTTACTGTTTTAAAAACCGAAGGAAAAGCCCGCAGAGCAGAATTTGAAACTGTTCACGGAACAGTTCAGACTCCCGCATTTATGAATGTTGCGACCTGCGGTGCAATTAAAGGCGGCGTTGCCGCAGAAGATCTTAAAGATCTTCATTGTCAGGTGGCTCTTTGCAACACCTATCATCTTTCGCTTCGTCCCGGAGATCTTGTTGTAAAAGAACTCGGCGGTCTTCATAAATTTATGAACTGGGACAGACCTATTCTTACTGACAGCGGCGGTTTTCAGGTTTTCAGCCTTTCAAAACTTCGTAAGATTAAAGAAGAAGGCGTTTATTTCAGAAGTCATCTTGACGGTCACAGAATTTTTATGGGTCCGGAAGAATCCATGCAGATCCAGTCCCATCTCGGAAGCACCATTGCAATGGCTTTTGACGAATGTGTTGAAAACCCGGCGCCGAAATCATATGCGGCACAGTCCTGTGCGCGTACCGTAAGATGGCTTCATCGCTGCAAGGCGGAAATGGAAAGGCTTAATTCTCTTCCGGATACCATCAACCCGCACCAGATGCTTTTTGGAATCAACCAGGGATGCACTTTTGAAGATCTTCGTGTTGAGCATATGAAAGAAATTGCAAAACTTGATCTTGACGGTTATGCAATCGGCGGTCTTGCGGTAGGAGAGCCTACTCTTGAAATGTATCGAATCATCGATGCTGTCGAACCCTATATGCCGAAAGACAAACCACGTTATCTTATGGGAGTAGGTACTCCCATCAATATTCTTGAAGCTGTTCACCGCGGAGTTGATCTTTTTGACTGCGTAATGCCAAGCCGTAATGCACGCCACGGAACACTCTTCACCTGGCAGGGTATCCGCAACCTTAATAACGAAAAATATATTTATGACCAGGGTCCGGTAGATCCCGAATGCAACTGCCCGACCTGCCGTCTTCACAGCAGAGCTTATGTTCGTCATCTTCTCAGAGCAAACGAACTTCTTGCCCACAGGCTTACCGTTCAGCACAACCTTTATTTCTACAACACTCTTATGGAAAGAATCCGCGAAGCTCTTGATAACGGAACTTTTGAAGAATTTTATCAGAAATACCGTGATATTCTCGGAAAAAGAATTTAAGTTCTTGATTAAGCAATATAATTGTTCTATAATATTTTTATAATTATTTTGGAGGTACAAAATGACTAATATGCATTATCTTCTTGCTTTAACAGAAGGCGCAACAGAAGGTTCCATCATGGATACCATCATCAGTTTTGCTCCTATTGTAATTGTTCTTATTGTTTTCTATTTTATGCTCATCCGTCCCCAGCAGAAAAAGGATAAAGAAGACAGAGCAATGAGAGAAAATCTTGATATCGGTGATGAAATCATAACTGCCGGCGGAATTATCGGACTTGTTGTTTCCATTAAAGAGGACACCGTTGTTATCGAAACCGGAAGCGACAGAAGCAAAGTAAGAATTGCAAAATGGGCTGTTGCACAGAACATTACCGCAAAAGAAAAAGCTTCTGAAAAATAATTAAAAAAAGAATAAAAACGCCTGCTTTTGAGTATCCTTAAAACGGATATTCCGAAAGGGGCGTTTTTTATGTCTAAAAAAAGTTTTAACAAAATGTTTTTGAGCACAGGAATCGGAACAGGATTTGGAATGCTTTTCTTTTCGGTGCTTGTTTTTATAATGGCTTTAATTCTTGCAATCGGAAATATCCCGGCGGCAATTATTTCTCCGATAACGGTTATTTTTCTTGCGATAGGAAGTTTTTCGGGCGGTTTTATTTCCGCAAAAATTTATGGTGAAAAAGGGATTCTCTGCGGAACAATATCCGGAATTATATTTTTTATCTTTATCTTGATTTTCGGAGCACTTTTTGAGAAATCCGGATTTGGTACACAGGCGATTACAAAAGCCGTTATGGTAATAGTTGCGTCAGCGCTTGGAGGAATAACCGGAGTTAATTATATTAAAAGAAAATAGTTGCAACCTTTATAATTATGTGATATACTAGTTGTGTTAAAATATGCATTTTTTCAGGAGGATAACATAATGGAACACATTAAAACTGTTAACAACGCAAATCTTAAAGAATCCTGTGCAAAAGGCGGCTGCGGCGAATGCCAGGCTTCCTGCCAGTCTGCATGCAAAACTTCCTGCACTGTTGCAAACCAGGAATGTGAAAACGAATCCCGCAAAGGCAACAAATAATTTTTGATTATTAAAAATTGCAGGCGTGCCAATGCCCGGTGCGCCTGCCGTTTTTTTGGAGATTTTTAAATGGTACATACTTTTTATCTTAATGGTTATTATATTGCACTTGACGTAAACTCCGGTGCAGTACATGTTCTTGATAAGCTTTGTTTTGACCTTCTCAATAAGTTTGAGGACAAGCTTCCGGAAGAATTCCCCGCTGAGATTCTTGAAGATCTTTCCAAAGAATATCAAAAAGAGGAACTTCTTGAGGTTTATTCCGAACTTCTCGAACTTCAGAAAGCAGGACAGCTTTTCAGCGAAGACGATTACGAGCGTTTTACCGATATGATGAAAGGCGCACCCATAAAATCCATGTGCCTTCATATTTCCCATGACTGCAACCTTCGTTGCAAATATTGCTTTGCTTCTACCGGCGACTTCGGAAAGGGCAGAAAGCTTATGCCGGTTGAAACGGGCAAAAAAGCAATCGATTTCCTTCTTACCCATTCCGGAAACCGCCACAATCTTGAACTGGATTTCTTCGGCGGCGAACCTCTTATGAACTGGGATGCGGTTAAAGAGATCGTTGATTATGCAAGAAGCAAAGAAGAAGAATATAACAAAAAATTCCGTTTTACCGTAACCACAAACGGCGTTCTTCTTGACGATGACAGCATTGATTATATCAATAAAGAAATGAAGAACGTAGTTCTTTCACTTGACGGAAGAAAATGCGTAAACGATAATATGCGTCTTGCAATCAACGGAAAAGGAAGCTATGACGTAATTGTTCCTAAGTTCCAGAAACTTGTTGAAAAACGTCTTGAAGGCGAAAACAAGGAATATTACGCACGCGGAACTTTTACAAAAAACAATCTCGATTTTGCACAGGACGTTTATCATATTGCCGATGATCTTGGTTTTGATCAGCTCAGCGTTGAGCCTGTAATTGCGGATCCGAGCGAACCTTATGCAATCACTGAAGAAGATCTTCCCACCATTTTTGCGGAATATGAAAAACTTGCAGTTGAAATGATCCGCAGAAAAAAAGAGGGCAGATGCTTCAACTTCTTCCATTTCATGATCGACCTTGACCAGGGCCCCTGCGCAATAAAACGTCTCCGCGGATGCGGCTGCGGAAATGAATATGTTTCCGTAACTCCCGATGGCGATATTTATCCCTGCCATCAGTTTGTAGGCAACGATGAATGGAAAATGGGCAATCTTGATGACGAAACTCTTGATGTTGAAATGAAAGATAAATTTGCCTGTTCCAATATCTATACAAAAGAAGGATGCAAGGACTGTTGGTGCAAATTCTATTGCTCCGGCGGATGCAATGCAAACAACTACAGCTTTAATAAAGATATTAATAAACCCGTAAAGCTTTCCTGCGAAATGGAAAGAAAACGCGTTGAATGTGCAATTATGATCAAAGTTGCAAT
>JAZQBJ010000029.1:0-2167 GCA_045545715.1 Oscillospiraceae bacterium | reverse complement strand
GTTATAAAAATCTGTCTTGCTTTTTCAAATTTTATCTCTTTTTTTGAAATTTCGATTATATCTTTTGCAATAAAATCATTTTCGGGAATCTCGGTTGTTTTTTCTCCTTTAACAAGTTCTGTTATTGAAATTCCAAGTTCTGCCGAAAGCGGTTCAAGAATTGAAATATCCGGAAAACCTTTTCCGTTTTCCCATTTTGAAACGGCGGCGGTTGAAACGTTTAACTTTTCAGCAAGTTCCTTTTGCGTAAGTTCTTTTTCTGTACGAAGCTCTTTTATTAAATTTCCGGTTTTGATTATATCCAAAAAAATCGCCTCCTTTAACAACTTTGATTTTATCACGGAGTTTTTTGTTTGTAAATCAACGCTTCGTAAACTATTGAAAAACCTTTCGGTGTTATGATATACTTATATAGTTATACAAGAAAGGAGGAATCGCTTTGTCTGCAATTCCCGAAAAAATCCTGAACCTTGTTCAAAAACCCGCAAGATACTGCGGCGGTGAGCTCAACAGCGTTGTTAAAAACAAAGAAGATGTTTCCGTAAGGTTTGCTTTCTGCTTCCCGGATCTTTATGAAGTGGGAATGAGCCATCTCGGAATGAAAATACTCTACAGCCTTCTCAACAGCGATCCGGAAGTCTGGTGCGAACGCGTTTTTGCTCCGGACGTTGATATGGAAAAAATCCTCCGTGAAAACGGCTATCCGCTTTTTGCTCTTGAAAGCCGCGATTCCGTCGGGGATTTTGATATGATAGGTTTTACTCTCCAATATGAGCTTTCCTATACCGGAATCCTCAATATGCTCGATCTCGCCGGTGTTCCGGTAAGGGCAGAGGACAGAACTGAACTCAGGAACCTTGTTGTTGCCGGCGGTCCCTGTTCCTGCAACCCGGAACCAATTGCGGATTTTATCGACCTTTTTATGCCCGGAGAAGGTGAAGAAGTTCTTCCGGAAGTTGTAAATCTTTATAAAACCGCAAAAAAAGAAGGCTGGAGCAAAAAACAGTATCTTTGCGAAGCTGCAAAGATTTCCGGTGTTTATGTCCCTTCTCTCATTGATGTTGTTTATAACGATGACGGAACGGTTAAGGAATTTGTTCCGAAGGAAACCGCGACTCTTCCCATAACAAAACGCATTATAAAAGATCTTGATAAAGTGCCTTATCCGGATAAATTTGTTGTTCCGTTTATCGATATCGTTCACGACAGAAGCCAGCTCGAGCTTATGCGCGGCTGTATCCGCGGATGCCGTTTTTGCCAGGCAGGCTTTATCTATCGTCCCGTTCGCGAAAAACATTTCGATACACTTTGCAAAGATGCTCACAACCTTTGCGACAGCACCGGTTATGAAGAACTTTCGCTCACTTCTTTGAGCACAAGCGATTACAGCGAACTTGAACCGCTCCTTGATGATCTTCTTGAATGGACCCCGAAGGAACACGTTAACCTTGCAGTTCCGTCCCTTCGTGTTGATAACTTCAGCGAAAGCCTTCTCCGGAAGATAAGCAAAGTCCGCAAAAGCGGGCTTACCTTTGCGCCGGAAGCAGGCACCCAGAGAATGCGCGACGGTATCAATAAAAACGTCACCGAAGAAGAAATTATGAACACCGCAAAAACTGCTTTTGAAGGCGGATACACCGCGGTAAAACTTTATTTTATGATTGGCCTTCCGACCGAAACCGATGATGACGTAAGAGGAATAGTTGAAACTGCACAGCGCGTTGTAAATATGTTCTACAGCCTTCCGAACAAACCTAAAGGCAAGGGTGTTCAGGTAACCTGCAGTGTTGCAAGCTTTGTTCCGAAGCCTTTTACTCCTTTCCAGTTCGAACCCCAGGATACGAGGGAAGAACTTCACAGAAAACAGGAAGTTATGCGCTCCGCCGTTCACAGCAGAAAGATCAATCTTGACTGGCACGATGCGGAAACTTCCTATCTCGAAGCGGTTCTTGCTCGCGGCGACAGAAAAATCGGTAAAGTTATCGAAACTGCATGGCGTAAAGGCTGCAACCTTGACAGCTGGGACGAACACTTTAAATTCGACGTCTGGATGGAATCTTTTGAAGAATGTGGCGTAAAACCTGAATTTTATGCAAACAGAACCAGAAGTTATGACGAGGTTATGCCCTGGGATATCTTCGATTACGGTGTAACAAAAAAATTCATT
>JAZQBJ010000028.1:0-9349 GCA_045545715.1 Oscillospiraceae bacterium | reverse complement strand
ATCAAGCGGTAAATTTGCAAAGAACAAAATAGATTTTGCTAATTAAATTATTTCAGCATCTTTAAGGTGCAGCAAGCAACAAGCCCTTACAGGGCGTTTCAAGCCACCCCTTTTAGGGGTGGTCATGACTTTTCATTTGAGCAAGGATTTTTTTAAAAAAAATATTGACAGCCTTTCCAAAATGTAGTAATATAAAGTTGATATCAGAATGATATCAGTTTTCGCATATAACATCTAAGAAAGGATGATAATTTTATGAATGCAAACGTAAGAAACGATTACAACAAGGAAATCCATCCGAGAAACGGAATGGCAATGCTCCTTCTGCTTCTTCTCGGCGAAGTTGTCTCCATTGCCGGTTTGATCGGCGGATGCGTAATGCTCGACAGCGGAATTTTGTTCCCGATTTCTTTGATTTTGGTGATTCTTTGCGCTATAATGGCTGTAATAGTAATTCCGATCCTTCTTTGCGGACTTAAAACAATTCGTCCCAACGAAGCTTATGTTCTCACCCTTTTCGGCGAATATTACGGAACTCTTTACGGACCTGGATTTTTCCATGTTAACCCCTTTGCTTCCGCAATAAACCCCGCTTCCGAAAACGCTCTTGAAAAAGCCGCCGCGGCAAATGCCGAAGCAGCTCTTTCCGGAAAAGCGACCACCGGAAACGTACAGCTTTCCACCAACAAACGCGTTTCCCTTAAAGAAATCACCCTTACCAACGATAAACAGAAGATAAACGACCAGCTCGGTAACCCGGTAATTATCGGAACCGTTGTAATCTGGCACGTTACCGACCCGGCAAAGGCCGTTTTCAATGTTGATAACTACGTCGAATTCCTTTCCACCCAGTGCGATGCGGCCCTCCGCAACATTGTAAGAGAGTATCCCTACGATGAATCCGAAGAAGGCGACGAAAAATCTCTCCGTGGTTCAAGCCTTGAAGTTGCTCAGCGCCTTAAGGACGAGATTCAGTGCAGAGTTGAAATCGCCGGAATCGAAGTCACCGAAGCAAGAATCACCCACCTTGCTTATGCACCCGAAATTGCCGCCGCAATGCTTCAGCGCCAGCAGGCTTCTGCTATCATTGCCGCAAGAAAACTCATTGTTGACGGGGCTGTGGGAATGGTTGAAATGGCTCTTGACCGCCTTGAAGGGGATAAAGTCGTTGATATGGACGATGAACGCAAGGCACAGATGGTTTCCAACCTTCTTGTTGTTCTTTGCGGCAACAACGACGCCCAGCCCATTGTAAACACCGGTTCCATTTACTGATAAACGATCTTAAGAAAGGAGGCGGAAGCCTTTGGCTGATAAGGATAAAAAACAGCTTTTGCTCAGGCTTTCGCCGACTTTGTGGGAAGAAATTTCCCGTTGGGCGGAAGACGATTTTCGCTCAATAAACGGGCAGATCGAATATCTTCTTACGGAAGCGGTAAAAAAACGCCGCAAGGTAAAAATCGAAACCACCGAAGAAGAAACCGAAGAATAAAAAAGCGGCAGGAACATTGTTCCTGCCGCTTTTATGTTTTGTCAGTTGTTTATCATTATTTTTACGATTTCCGAATCGGTCTGTTTCATTCCGACTTTTCCGATATGGCCCACACAGCTTATGGTTTTTCCGGCGTCGCTCTGGATAATTCCGGTGTTGGCTTCATAAACCTTTCCTTTCATTGCAAGAACATGGGCAAAAAGAGCCGCATCAAGAGCGGAAGCAATTTTTGCTGCGCAGGAAGATTTTGCCCCGTCACAGATTATTCCCGGAATGTCCGCAAGTGTGTTGTCAACGGTATCTTTTATCTGTTTGACGGTTCCTCCGGCAATATAGGTTATGGCGGCGCCTGCGGCACAGCTTGCGGAAACTGCACCGCAAAATGCAGAAAGCTTTCCGATATATTCCTTTTGGAAAACCGTAAGAAGACTTGAAAAAGCAAGAGCGCGGAACATTTTTTCCTTCGGAAGGGAATTTTCCGTTGCATATATTATTACCGGAACGGAGGAGGCAAGTCCCTGGTTTCCGCTTCCGGAAGTGATGATAACCGGCATGTTGCAGCCGCACATTCTTGCTTCGGAAGCAGCTGCGGCAAAAGCTTTCATCTTTGTAAAAACGGATTCCGGATGCATTTCAAGCATTTCTTTTCCTATGCCTATGCCGTAACCGCCTTCCATTCCGACCTTTGCAATGGCCATGTTGCATTTGATCTGACGTTTTGCAAAAGGCTCGATCTTTGAAAGTTCAACGGTGTTTGCAAATTCAAAGATGTTTTCCACAGAAAGTCCGCTTCGGTCGGTAAGAACTTCGGAGGAAAGTTCCTCGGTTTCAAAAACGTTTTTTCCGTTCAGAGAAATGCGGACTATGTTCGTGTGGCTGTGGCGAACTTCAACTTCCGCGTTGTTTTCTCCTTTTTCAAGGCGGATTATAAAATGGAGGGGAAAGGGAGATTCAAGATATCTTACGGTGCAGCCGCCGTTTTCAATAAATTTTACAGAAAGCTCAAGTCCTTCCGGAGTAACCGATTCAAGAACTTCCATTTCTCTCGAAACGTCGCCGCAAAGCGCACCGAGAACGCATGCGGCTTCAATTCCGGTCATTCCGCCGGAATTCGGGATGCTTACGCAGCGAACATTTTTTATCATATTTCCGCTGCATTCGGCTATAATCCGTTCCGGAGTTTCACCGAGTATCTCCCTTGCTTTTGCGGAAGCGAAAGCAAGGGCAATAGGTTCTGTGCAGCCCATTGCGGGAATAAGTTCTTCTTCAAGAATAGAAAGAAAATCGTTTTCCATTTTTTTATCAAGCACAAAAACCGCCTCCGGAAGAATTATTATATTTATATGATAACTGTTTCAAAAGAAAATTGCAAACATATTATTTTTTGTGATGCGGTCACGGAAAATCCTTCCTTTTTTGGATATAATAAAATCAAATAAATTATAAAGGAGGACTTATCAATGTCCGTTATCAATATAAACAAACACAGCTTTAAAAAAGAAGTTATGGAATCCGAAAAACCCGTCCTTCTGGATATCTGGGTTCCCTGGTCCGGAAGAAACTCCGTTTCTGTTGCGGAAGAAATCGCAGCGGAAAGGGATGACATAAAAGTTGTCCGTATGAATGCCCACGATTCTCCGGAGCTTTCTGCGGAGCTCAACATAAAACACGTTCCGTCTATGGCTCTTTTTAAAAACGGAAAAATAATTTCCCGCACCATCGAAACAGGAATAAAAGCAAGCATACTTGCGATTCTTTGATTTATGGTGTAATATAAATTTATAAATTTATCCGGAAGGGGAGAAAACTTATGAAAGTTATAATTGTCGGAGGAGTTGCCGGCGGAGCCACCGCTGCCGCAAGAATTCGCCGCCTTGATGAAAAAGCGGAGATAAAGGTCTTCGAGCGAAGCGGATATGTTTCCTATGCAAACTGCGGTCTGCCTTATTATATCGGCGACGTCATCACAGACCCTTCCGAGCTCACTCTCCAGACTCCCGAAAGTTTTAAAAAGCGGTTTCGTGTCGATATGAAAGTCCGCCACGAAGTTATCGACATCAATCCAAACGCAAAAACAGTTTCGGTAAAAGATCTTGAAAGCGGAAATATCATAAACGAAAATTACGATAAACTTATCCTTGCTCCCGGAGCAAAACCGGTTCGCCCGGAAATACCCGGAGTAAATTCTGATAAGATATTTACTCTCCGTACTGTCGAAGACACGTTCAGAATAAAAGATTTTGTAAATTCCGAAAAACCAAAATCCGCTGCAATTATCGGCGGAGGTTTTGTCGGGGTCGAACTTGCGGAAAACCTTCGCTCTCTTGGAATGGAAGTCACCGTTGTTGAAGCTGCAAAACAGCTTCTTTCCCCATTCGACTCGGATATGGCATCCTTCGTTCATAGTGAAATGCGAAAAAACGGGGTAAACCTTGTTCTTGGTTCTTCGGTGGAAGGTTTTTCCGAAAACGAAGGTAAAATCGATGTTTTGCTCAAAGGCGGAAAAATCTCCGCGGATATGGTAGCTCTTGCGGTGGGAGTATCGCCGGATACTCCTCTTGCAAAAAAAGCGGGACTTAGAACCGGCCTTCGCGGAAGCATTATTGTAAACGAAAAAATGGAAACTTCCGTTCCCGGAATTTATGCCGTAGGCGATGCGGTCCAGGTAAAAAATTCCGTAACAGGGGCGGATACCCTTGGTTTTCTTGCCGGCCCTGCCAACAAACAGGCAAGGATTGCAGCGGATAATATCTGCGGAATAAAAGACAGCATTTATAAAGGCTTTTCCGGAACATCGGTAGTAAAGG
This sequence comes from Oscillospiraceae bacterium, assembly GCA_045545715.1. Classification (GTDB taxonomy): domain Bacteria; phylum Bacillota; class Clostridia; order Oscillospirales; family Ruminococcaceae; genus UMGS1668. The sequence continues at coordinate 5,050 of JAZQBJ010000028.1, read as the reverse complement.
TTTTTGATCTCACTGCCGCTTCTACCGGAATAAAGGAATCTGCCGCAAAATCCGCCGGAATCGATTTTGACAAAGTCATTCTTTCTCCGCTCAGCCATGCGGGATATTATCCCGGCGGAAAAGTTATGACCATGAAAGTGCTTTTCGAGAAAAAATCCTTCCGGATTCTCGGCGCGCAGATAATCGGATATGACGGGGTCGATAAAAGGATCGACGTTATCGCCACCGCAATGAAAGCCGGAATGAAGGCAACGGAACTTAAGGAACTTGAGCTTTCCTATGCGCCGCCCTATTCTTCCGCAAAAGACCCGGTCAACATGGCCGGATTTATGATAGATAATATTGCAAACGGAACCCTTAAACAATGGTTTATTCCGGATCTTGAAAAACTTCCGAAAAGCGGATACACTCTTTTGGATACCAGAACGGTTCGGGAATTTGAAAGAGGGCATATCGAAGGTTTCAAAAACATTCCCGTTGATGAACTTCGAGAGCGTATTTCCGAAATTGAACCCGGAAAACCCGTTTATGTAATCTGTCAAAGCGGTTTAAGAAGTTATATTGCAAGCCGTATCCTTGAAGGAAACGGTTTTACCGCTTATAACTTTGCCGGCGGTTTCCGTTTTTATGATGCCGTGATGAACGACAAAAACCTTATCGAATCTTCCTTCCCCTGCGGAATGGATAAATAAAACGAAAAAAAGCCTCCCTTCCGGGAGGCTTTTTTTATTTTGCCATATTATAAATTTCGATAATATCTTTTTTATCAAGGACCATTGCAGAACCGGAAGGTTTTCCGCAGGCCTTCATAACGCCTTCGGCCATTTTTTCAATTTCGTCGCCGGTGGGATCGATCCCGAGTTCGCGAAGATTTGTGGGCATACCGATTTTTCTGTAAAAATCCTCCATGGCCGAAATTCCGGAAAGGGCGGTTTCTTCGTCGTTTTTTCCGGGAACAACGCCCATGACCATTACCGCGAATTTAACGAATCTCGAAAGACAGTTTTTATAAACATATTTTGCCCAGCTTGGCCATATCGCCGCAAGTCCTGCTCCGTGAGTGACGTCGAACATTCCGCTGAGTTCATGTTCGATTTTGTGGGACATAAAATCTCCGCCGTCGTTTCCGCATCCGGTAAGATCGTTGTGAGAAAGACTTCCGGCCCACATTATTTCCGCTCTTGCATCATAATTTTCGGGGTCATCTTTAAGAATAAGCGCGTTTTTAATAACGGTACGCAAAAGGCCTTCGGCAATTTCGTCGGTAATTCCCATGTTACCGCCGTTTGTAAAATATCTTTCCATGGTATGCATCATAATATCCGCGCAGCCTGCCTGGGTCTGATAATCCGGAAGACTTTTGGTAAGCTCCGGGTTCATAACAGCAAATTTCGGTCTTGAAAGGTCGCTGTTGCAGGAACGTTTTTCGCCGGTTTCCCAATTTGTGATAACGCTGCTTGCGCTGGTTTCACTTCCGGCGGCGGCAATGGTAATTACCGTACCGAGAGGGATGCAGGCTTTCGGCTTTCTTTCATGAAGATAAAGTTCCCAGACGTCTTTTTCGGGTTCCGCAATTCCGTAAGCAATGGCTTTTGCCGAATCTATGACCGAACCGCCGCCGACCGCAAGGATAAAATCTATTTTTTCTTTTTTACAAAGTTCGATCCCTTCATAAACTTTTGAAAGTCTTGGGTTCGGAACAACTCCGCCGAGCAAAACATAAAAAAGACTTTCTGCCTCAAGGTTTTTTTGGATTTTGTCGATAAGTCCGGAACGGACGGCGCTTTGGCTTCCGTAATGAACAAGAACCCGCGTTCCGCCGAAATCTCTGATAAGTTTTCCAACCTGTTCTTCTGCTCCTTTTCCGAAACAGACCTTTGTGGGTGAATAAAAAGAAAAATCAAAAGCCATTTCAAAACCCCCTTTTATGAAAATATTATATCATAAACCGAAAGAAAAATCACCGAAAAACTGTTGGTGCGTTTTGGGGTTCCAAAAACGCACCAACGCTCTTTTTTACCATTGTAATGTTTATTTTTTATGTTTTAATTAAAGGAAGAAAGGCGGTGTCTTAAAAATGGCTTTATACATCAATTCCTTTGAATTTGCCTCCGAAGGGGATGAAATAAATTTTATCTCGAACCAGCACCGTACCTGCTATAACGGATATTATCCTTTCAGTATTTTTCCGGAAAAAGGTCTTGAAAGGCTCGATTTTTCCCCGATAACGATTTTTTATGGCGGAAACGGCTCCGGAAAATCAACGGTGCTCAACCTTATTGCGGAATCTGCGGAAATAACACGCCATTCTCCCTTTTCCGGCGGCGCTTTTTTTGAAAAATACCTCGGATACTGTCAGATGTGGTCTGTTTCTGAAATTCCGGGAAACAGCCAGATTTTAACAAGCGACGATGTTTTTGATTATCTGATAAACGTCCGGTGTCTGAACAACGGAATAGATAAACGGCGGCTTGAACTTTTTGATGAATTCACCGAAAAAAGATCTGCGCCTTATCATTTCGGCGGAATGGAAGATTATGAAAACATGAAGGAGGTTGTTGACGCAAAGCGAAAGCGCAACAACCCTTCAAATTTTGTAAACAAAAGACTCATGAAAAATGTGGATATGTTTTCAAACGGGGAAAGCGCGCTGAAATTTTTCACTGACCGTATAATTTCCGACGCGGTTTATCTTCTTGACGAACCGGAAAACAGCCTTTCGCTTCCGCTTCAAAAAGAGCTTATGGAATATATTTTTGAATCGGCAAGGTTTTTTGGCTGCCAGTTTATAATCGCAAGCCATTCGCCGATCTTTCTTTCAATTCCGGGCGCAAAAATCTATGACCTTGATTCAAAACCTGTTTGCTTAAAAAAGTGGACCGATCTTCCGAACGTAAGGATGTATTACGATTTTTTTATGGAACATAAAGCGGAATTTGAAGGATAAACACCCCACTTGCCAATCTTTCCGAAATATGTTTTAATGGTTTGGTAAAATCATTTTTCAAAAGGCGGATTTTAAAAAATGGAAAACTGGCTTTTAAGTGTCCACAGTGACGGAACAGATGAATTTGTAAGCAATCCCTCACCGAAAATCGGCGAAAAAATAAAGGTGCGTTTAAGATTTTCGGAAAAAGCGCCGGTAAAACACGTGCTCATGCTTTCGTTTCCGAACGGAGCCGAAATTTTTTCGGAGATGTCGGTGCTCAAAAACGAGCACGGCCTTGTTTATTATGAAACGGAAATGGAAATTACCGAAAACCGCATGCAGTACCAGTTTTATATCGTTTGTGACGATATAATTTATTACTATACCCAAAACGGAATTACGACCTATATTCCCGACCACACCTATGATTTTGTGATTCTTGCAGATTATAAACAACCGGAATGGGTAAAAAAATCCGTTTTCTATCAGATTTTTCCGGAACGTTTTTGTAACGGAAACCCGGAAAACGACGTAAAATCCGGCGAATATGCTCAAAACGGATTCGAATCCATAAAAATGAAAAGCTGGGACGAAGTTCCGCTTGATTATGAGCACGGGCATTGCCTTGATTTTTACGGCGGCGACCTTGAGGGCATAATTCAAAAAATCCCATATCTTAAAAAGCTTGGAATAACCGCTCTCTATCTCAACCCGATTTTTAAAGCGCCTTCTGTCCACAAATACGACTGTCTTGATTATTTTCACGTTGATCCCCATTTCGGCGGCGATGAAGCTCTTGCAAAACTGAGCGCGGCTCTTCACGAAAACGGAATAAAAATCATTCTCGATATTTCAATCAACCATACCGGAATAGACCACAAGTGGTTCAACCGTGACTGCGCCTGGTTTGAAAAATCCGTCGGTGCATATAATAATCCGGAATCGGAGGAGCGGGGATACTATTTCTTCGGCGAAAACAACAGCTATCTCGGCTGGTTCAATGTTGAAACAATGCCGACCCTCAACTATACTTCAGAATCTCTCCGCAAAAAAATTTATAAAGATGAGGATTCCGTTCTTAAAAAATGGCTTAAACCGCCGTATAATATCGACGGCTGGCGTTTTGATGTTGCGGATGTTTTTGCCCGGAACAACGAAATTCAGCTTGATAAGGAACTTTGGCCCGAAATCTGCTCGGCAATAAAATCCGTCAATCCAGAGGCGTATATTCTTGCAGAAGATTGGGGCGACTGTCCGGAACATATGCGGGGCGACCAGTGGGATTCTCCCATGAACTATTACGGCTGCGGAAGAGTTATCCGTCAGTTTTTCGGCGAACCGGATCTTTTTATGACAAGACATCCGGTTCTTCGGAACGTTCCATATAAAATGACAGCAAAGGACGTTGTTAACAGGGTTATGGAACATCTTGCAAAACTGCCATTCGTTTTCTGGGAAAACCAGTTCAACCTTTTTGACAGTCACGACGTGGGCCGCCTTCATAACAACCCGAAAATCACTTCGGAACAGTACCGTGGTACGGTGATTTTCCAGTTTATGCTGACCGGCGCACCCTCGATATATTACGGCGACGAAGCAGAAATAGATGGAATCCACGAAACCGTCGAAGGCTGCAGATATCCGATGCCATGGGGAACGGATTTTGAAAAAACCGAAAATTATAAACTTTACAGCAAAATGATAAAACTAAAAAGAAATTCCGCCGCACTTGAAAAAGGCGGAATGAAGTTTATTTTTGAAGAGGGAAGAACCTTTGCTCTTGCCCGTTTTTATAAAGACGAGGCTTTTGTTGCGATTATCTCAAACGAAGAAAAAGACGTGAAGATAAAACTTCCCCTTTGCGCGATAGGCGCAAAATTCCCCAAAAAAGAAATTTTTGAAAAACAAATGGATTATTCCGAAACCGAAAACGGCGAAGTCGAATTCACCGTAAAAGCAGGGGAATCCTACCTTTTTGAATGCGAAATGATATAAAAAACACCGGCATTGCAAACTTTTGCAATGCCTGTGTTTTTTCTGGTAACAGTTGATAATAATGATACGGTTTTATATGGTTGCATTATGGTTGCATTGGAACTGCAACCATAAGAGCGAAAAATG
>JAZQBJ010000027.1:0-26856 GCA_045545715.1 Oscillospiraceae bacterium | reverse complement strand
CCTCCTACTTCGTGCTCATTTGAGCACGGGGCTTTTGCTTCTATAAACTTTTGAGCACGGGAATCACATATCTCTGCAGGCAACGATGTTGACTCCGGTATCGAGTACGTTTTCGAGAAGGATATCTCCGCATTTAACCGGGCTTTCGACGGAAATTTTGTTGATTTCGTCCATTACCTCAAAGATTTTTTCCTTAGGAATGTTGCCGTTGGTTTTAACGGGGATTCTCGGATGAAGTCCGCCTTTGATTTCAACGGTGGAGGAAATTGTTCTCATCGGGTGGGTAAGTTCGCCGATGGCGTATTCTTTTCCCTGGGGGCAGTTAAAGCCTTTTGCGGTTTCTTCGGGGTTTTCGGTATCGAGGGTTACAAGGCAGCCTTTGGGGCAGCAGATACAGGTAATAGTTTTAAGCATTATTCTTCGCCCTCCTTAACAACTGCAATTTCAATATCCTGGCCGTTTGCCATCTCGAGCATTTTTTTCGGGATAATGAGTTTTTCCATTTCTGCGGGAAGCATCTGTTCGTGTTTTTTGCTCATAAGAACTTTGTCGCCGGCTTTTACAACAACTGTTGCGTTGTTGAGAACCGCTCTTACGCGGAACAGAACTTCGATAAATTTATCGACTTTGGAAACGGTTACTTTCTGGGGAACGGTGTAACCGATGAAATCGCCGTTATGGAGTTCGATGGGAGCTTCCGCTTCTTCGGAAGAAGCGCCTTCGCTCTGTGCTTTAAGATATTCCGCGGCGGCTTTGCCGGCTCTTTCGGATTCGTGGGTTACGAAGTCAACAAGGTCGTGAACGTGGAGAACGTTTCCGCAGGCGAAAATTCCGGGAATGGAAGTCATCATGGTTTCGTCAACGATAGCGCCGTTGGTGCGTTTATCGAGAACAACGCCGGCGGAACGGGAAAGTTCGTTTTCCGGAACAAGACCGACGGAAAGAAGAAGAGTATCTACGTCGAATTCAATTTCGGTTCCGGGAATTGGATCATAACCGTTTACTTTGCTGACGATTACTTTGGAAAGACGGCCGTTTTCGCCTTTGATATCGGTTACGGTGTGGCTGAGATAAAGCGGAATGCCGTAGTCGTCAAGGCACTGGGCGATGTTACGTTTAAGGCCGTTGGAATAGGGCATAAGTTCAACGACCGCTTTGACTTCGGCGCCTTCAAGGGTCATTCTTCTTGCCATGATAAGACCGATGTCGCCGGAACCGAGAATGAGAACTTTTTTACCGCACATATAGCCGTCCATGTTGATATATTTCTGGGCGGCGCCGGCGGTGAAAATTCCGGAAGGTCTTTCGCCGGGAATGGAAATTGCTCCGCGGGTTCTTTCGCGGCAGCCCATTGCGAGAACGATTGCGCCGGCATCTATTTTCATATAGCCTTCGTTGGAGTTGATTGCGTAAACGGATTTTTCCGGGGTGATTCCGAGAACCATGGTATCGGTTTTTACTTCAATTCCGGTTCCTTCAAGGCGGTCGATGAATCTCTGGGCATATTCCGGACCGGAAAGCTGTTCCTTAAAAACATGGAGACCGAAACCGGAATGGATGCACTGGTTAAGAATTCCGCCGAGTTCCTTATCACGTTCGATAATGAGAACGGAGCCTGCTCCGTTACGTTTTGCTTCTTCTGCGGCAGCAAGACCTGCAGGGCCTCCGCCGACAACAACTAAATCATAATACATTAACGGCAGCCTCCCTTCGTGGTTTTTCCGGTGAGTATGTAGGAACCGTCTTTGTCAAGAAGAACATCAACGGGGTTCATATCGAGTTCGCGGGCGATTATTTCGAGAACTTTCGGTCCGCAGAAACCGCTCTGGCAACGACCCATACCTGCGTTGCAGCGGCGTTTGATTCCGTCAAGGGTTCTGGGAACGATTACTCCGTGGAGAGCATCGACAATTTCGCCTTCGGTAATGGTTTCACAGCGGCAGATTACACGGCCGTAAAGCGGATTTTTTGCGATTGCGGCGGATTTTTCTTCGTCGGAAAGTTCCTTGAAGCGAAGGTGTTTGTGTCCGCCGATGAAGTTTTCTTTCTTTTCGGAAGGAACGCCCGCTTCAAGAAGCATTCTTACTGCGTCTTCTGCAATTGCGGGAGCTGCGGAAAGGCCCGGAGATTTGATTCCGGCGATGTTCATGAAGTGGTCGTCTTTTTCGGAAAAACCGACGATGAAATCGTGGGTGGAAGGTTCGCTTCTAAGGCCTGCGAAGTTTCTGATGCATTCGCGGAAGTTTACTGCGGTGGTGGTCTTTTTGCTGGTTGCGGCAACATTTGCAAGGCCTTCGCGGTCGGTGGAAACGTCGTCTTTTTCACAGCCGGGGTTTGCGTCGGGACCTACGATAAGGTTTCCGTGAACTGTGGGAGCAACGAGAACGCCTTTTCCGAGAGGACCGGGGCACTGGAACATTACGTGATTGAAAAGTTCGCCCTGGGATTTATCGAGAAGATAATACTGGCCTCTGGAAGAATCGATTGAAAAGCTTTCGTCGCCGATCATGTTGGCAACGGTATCGCTGTAAACGCCGGCGGCATTGACAACGAATTTTGCTTCGATTTTTTCGCCGTTTTTGCCGGTGATAACGAAGTTTCCGTTTTCTTTTTCAATGGAAGAAACTTCCCAGCAAAGTTTGAGTTCAACTCCGTTTTCAACGGCCTGTTCGCCCATTGCAAGAGCAAATTCCCAGGGATTTACGATGCCTGCGGAAGGAGCAAAAAGTGCGCCCACGCAGTTTTCGGAAACGTTGGGTTCCATTTTGCGAACTTCTTCGCCGGAAAGGATCTGCTGATCCGGAACACCGTTTTTTACGCCTCTGTCATAAAGTTTTTTTACGGTTTCCATTTCCTCTTCGCTGAAAGCAAGAACAAAGGAACCGCAGCGCTTGAAGGGAACATCAAGTTCCTCACAGATTTCGCCTGCCATTTTGTTGCCCGGAGCGTTATATTTCGCCATAAGAGTTCCGGGTTCCGGGTCATAGCCTGCGTGGATAATGGCGCTGTTTGCACGGGTGGTGCCCATCGCCACATCGTTTTCTTTTTCGATCAGGACAGCCTTGCAGTTATAGCGGGAGAGTTCTCTTGCAACTCCGCAGCCAATAATGCCGGCGCCGATCACAGCAACGTCATAGACCAATTAAAAAATCCCCTTTCAGGCAACAAAAAAAGCACGCAGGAAAGACAGCCGGGCGAAACGCTTTCCAGATGCCTCCTTTCGTGCTTTTAAAAGTTGCGCATATTCTAACAAATTAATTATAAGCAAAAACACAGGAATATTCAATATAAAAATCAAGAAATATTTAACAAAAAGCCGGGCGATTTTTTGCTTTTTACATAATGTTTACAGCTTATTGATTGACAAGGAAAGCGGATTTGTATTATATTATAAAGTAGAATATTATAGTATTTACGGAAGAGAGGTGTTTTGTTTTTGAAAAAAATAATTCTTTTTGCGGCTGCGGCAATTCTTGCAATTGGTTTTTCCGGATGCAGCGTTTTTGAAACAGACACCGAAGCTCTTATGAATCCGCCTGTTTTTTCGGAGGAACAGGAAAAACTCAACGCTGCCCTTACAGAAGTTATCGGAGAAAGCTATATTCTGAAATACCCCGAAACCGGAGAAATGAACTCCGCTTTTATTTTCCGCGATCTTGATTCCGACGGAATTGAAGAGGCGATGGCTTTTTATTCCCTTCTTGATGAAAGCACAAGAATAAACATCCTTAAAAAGAAAAACGATGACTGGGTATCTGTTTATGAAGCGGCCGGTTTCTATGGTGATATCCAAAGGGTGGATTTTGCTGTGATGGACAGCAAAGGCTGTGCGGTTGTTGTTGAATGGGAACAGGAAGCGGCGATATATCGTTATGAGGACGAAAGGCTTGTTACCGTTCACAAAACCGAATGTGAAGGAATAAATATTGCGGATATTGACGGAAACGGATTCAGCGAAATTCTTGTTTTCAGCGGAAGTTCCATTGGAAGAACGGTGCTCAACATTGTTCACAGCATAAACGGAAAAATCGAAGTTACCCGAAACCTTGCGCTCCATGCTTCCCACAGCGGAATTTATTCCGCATTTGAAGGAAAACTTTCCGACGATAAAAACGCATATTTCATAGATTCCGTAATTTATGACGGGGTATATCTTACCGAGATACTCACTCTTGAAGACGGCGAAGCAAAACGCAGCTTTGTGGCGGATTACGTTGAATATGAGGAAGAGGAAGAAGAGGAAGAAGAAGGTTCCGGAATAATCGTGATAATCGGCGGAGATTACGGAAAACGCGGAATTTTCCTCCGCAACACAAAAATCCCCTGCCTTGATACAAACAAAGACGGAATAACCGAAATGCCTGTTGAGGTAAGAGAAGATTATGCCCAGGAAGCCAGCAAAAGGGTTTTCTTTATCCGGTATATGCAGTATGACGGAACAAAATCGGTTCCCGTTTGGAACGGCGTTGCAAACACCGAAGGCGGATATATGTTCCGCGTTCCCGAAAGCTGGAACGATGAAACCACAGCGAGCTTTTCTTCTTCCGGAAGCGAACTTGTTATAAAAAACAACAAAACCGGTGAAACGATCCTTGTTGTAAATACCGCTCTTAAAAACGATTATCAGGATAAATACGAGGATTTTGTTCTTGCTTCCGAAGACGAAACAAAAAATTATTATATAAAATCCTTTGCGGAAGAGGGAAGCAAATTCTATCTTTCGCCGGAAACATACAGCGACTGTTTTATTTTTATTTGATTTTGCAGGAGGGATAAAAGATGAAAAAAATTCTTATTTGTGAAGACGAAGATGCCATCCGCGAATTTGAGGTTATCACACTCAGAAGAGCGGGTTATGAGGTTGTGGATGCTTCCTGCGGAGAAGATGCAATTAAATATTTTGAAGCGGCACCGAATGATTTCAGCGTTGTTCTTCTTGATATAATGATGCCCGGAATCGACGGCTTTGCTGTTTGCCAGAGAATAAGAAAACAAAGCAGCACCGTCGGAATCATTATGCTTTCCGCAAAATCTCAGGAAATGGATAAAGTAAACGGCCTTATGCTCGGCGCGGATGACTATGTTACAAAACCTTTTTCTCCAAGCGAACTTACCGCAAGAGTCGATGCCATCTGCAGAAGGATATCCGTAACTCCGGATGCTCCGCATAATGACGAACTTGTTTCCGGACCGTTCAATCTCAATATTCTGAGCAGAACTCTTACCAAAAACGGCGTTCCGATAGATCTTACCCAGGTTGAATTTCAGCTTATGGAGCTTTTTATGGGAAACGAAGGAACCGCACTTGAAAGAAAAAGCATTCTTGAACGCATCTGGGGAGAAAGCTATAACGGCGACGATAAGATCGTTGATGTAAACATAAGAAGACTCCGCATGAAAATCGAAGACGAACCTTCAAACCCCGCACATCTTCAGACGGTATGGGGTTTCGGATACAAATGGATGGCGTAAAGGCTTTTTTGCAAGGGAAGATCCGGGCCGCAGGGTAAAAACTCAGCAGAATTATTTTTGAAAGGAGGACGCCGGAATGGCAGTTAAAAAGATCACCAAACGCTGGATTTTCAACAGTCTCGGCGTCATTTTCGTAATTCTTATTGCGCTTGAACTGGTAATTTCTTTTTATATAAAAGATTATTATTACGGAAGCGTTGAAAGAGTTGTGGATTCTCAGGCGGAAACGATTTCCGGACTTCTTTCAAAATATCATTCTGAAGAAAGCGGAGATTACGAGGATTTTTTCCGGGGAATCGTAACTTCATTTGAAAAGCGCGACATAATGGAACTTATGGCCATTGATGAAAACGGAAAAGTAATCCTTACTTCAAGCGGCTTTTTGCCGGAAGAAAATTTGCTTACTCCGGATTGCTTTGAAGCAAAAGAAAACGTTGAGGGAAAAGCGGATTTTGTCGGCGAGATGAACGGCGAAAAAGTAATGTCCGTTACCGTTGTTCCGGACGGAAGGACAAAAAACTTTGCCTCTTTCCGCCTTGTGACCTCACTTGAAAAAATAGATTCCCAGATAACAACGCTTATAATTGCAAGCAGCCTTATTTGTGCCGCGATAATTTTCTTTGTTCTTGTTTCGGGACTCTATTTCATCAACTCCATAGTAAACCCTGTGGGACAGATAAGCGAAACCGCAAAGAAAATTGCCGAAGGCGATTTTAACGCGAAAATCGAAAAAAATACCGATGACGAGATCGGCGATCTTTGCGATACCATCAACTACATGGCGGACGAGCTTGGCGCAACAGAAAGAATGAAAAACGATTTTATCTCTTCTGTTTCTCACGAACTTCGTACCCCGCTTACCGCAATCAAAGGCTGGGCGGAAATGCTCGAAGATTCTTCCAAGGACGATTCCATCGACAGCAAGACTCTTGAAAGAGGAATGGGCGTTATAATCGGCGAAACCGAAAGACTTTCGGTAATGGTTGAGGAGCTTTTGGATTTTTCCCGTCTTCAAAGCGGAAGAATGGTGCTCCAGCCCATGAAACTCGACATTATTGCGGAACTTTCCGAAGCGGTTCTTACCTTTGAACAACGCGCCATTCGTGAGAAAAAAGATCTTATTTATAACGAAAACGACGATATAATCGCAGTTACCGGCGATAAAAACAGGCTTCGCCAGGTTTTTGTAAATATAATCGACAACGCGCTTAAATACAGCGACGAGGGCGGCAGCGTGACCATTTCCGCAATTCGCCTTGAAAACGGATTTGTTGATATCGTTGTGAAAGATACCGGAATCGGAATTCCGGCAGAACAGCTTGAAAAAGTAAAAACCAAGTTCTTTAAAGGCAACGCGACCCGCCGCGGAAGCGGAATCGGTCTTGCGGTTGCCGATGAAATAATCAGAATGCATGGCGGAGAAATACTCCTTGACAGCGTTGAGGGAGAGGGAACGACCGTTACCATCCGCCTTCCGATAGATAAATAAAAACAAAAGGAGAAAATATGGAACAGAACGAAAAACAGACCTGTGCAATAAAAACTTCCGTAGGCGGCCAGGCCCTTCTCGAAGGGATCATGATGAAAGGCCCGTTCAAAAGCGCAATGGCGGTAAGAAAACCAAACGGAGAAATTGATCTTTCCGTCTGGGATACAAAAAAACTTACCGGTATCCGCAAGGTGCCGTTCATCCGCGGAACTTTCAACTTCATCGATACTCTTATTCAGGGTTATGACTGCCTTATGAAATCTGCGGAAATTTCCGGCCAGGAAGAAGAACCGGATAAATTTGAACTTTGGCTCAACAAGGTTTTCGGAAAAGCCGCCGGAGCGGTTTTCAGCACAATTGTGACCCTTCTTGCGGTTGTGCTTGCTGTCGGACTGTTCTTCGGCGTCCCGGCGCTTATCGCCGGTTTTGCGGGGAACTACGTTGAAAGCAAAGTTGTTCTTTCCGCAATCGAAGGCGTTATAAAAATTGCGATGTTCCTCATTTATATAATCGGAGTTTCGAAAATGAGCGATATCCACCGCACTTTTATGTATCACGGCGCCGAACACAAAACAATTTTCTGCTATGAACAGGGTCTTGAGCTTACCGTTGAAAACGTAAGAAAACAAAGACGCTTCCACCCCAGATGCGGAACAAGTTTTCTTCTCATCGTTCTTGTGGTAAGCGTGCTTGTTTCTTCCGTAATAACCTGGGAAAACGTTTTTGTCCGTGTTCTTTTAAAAATCATTATGCTCCCCATAACCGTCGGAATCTCCTATGAAATAATCAAATTTGCGGGAAGACACGACAACTGGCTCACAAAGATCATCTCCGCACCGGGACTTTGGTTCCAGAATTTTACCACCCAGGAACCGGACGACAGCATGATCGAAATTGCGATTGCCGCAGTAAAACCCGTTTTGCCCGAAAACCCGGAGGATGCAGCATACTGATGAAAGTAAAAGAAGCTTTTGAAAAAATCGAAAAGCGCTTTGTTGAGGCAGGGGTGGATTCCCCTGCCTTTGAAGTATCGGTGCTTATGGAGGATCTTCTTGGCCTTCAGCGACGTCCGGAAGTTTCTGTTCCGGAAAAAGAACTTTCTTCCGAAGAGGAAGAAAAACTTTTTTTTGCGGCAAAGAAGAGGGAAGAGGGATATCCCCTGCAATATCTTATCGGAAACTGGGAGTTTTTCGGAAGAAAGTTTTTCGTGGGCGAAGGAGTCCTCATTCCAAGACCGGAAACGGAGCTTCTTTGTGAAGTTGTTCTTAAACATTATTCAAGAAGCATGCCGCCGAAAATTATCGATCTTTGTTCCGGTTCCGGCTGCATCGCCATAACTCTTGCAAAAGAAATTCAGGGCGCCGGGGTGACCGCTCTGGAGCTTTATGACAGCGCTTTCGGATATCTTGAAAGAAATAACATTCTCCACGGAAACTGCGTTAAAACGGTCAAAGGGGACGCACTGGTGCCCTTCGGAGGTTTCGACTGCATAGTTTCAAATCCGCCATACATTACCGGAGAAGAGATGAAGGAACTTCAGACGGAGGTCACGTTCGAACCGGAAACAGCCCTTTTCGGCGGCGAGGACGGACTTGATTTCTACCGGGCTATCGCAAAAAATTGGTACGGAAATTTAAGCAGCGGCGGAATCATCGCTTTTGAAATCGGAGATACCCAGGGCAAAGCCGTTTCGGATATCCTTTCGGAAAACGGTTATCTTTCCCCGAATGTGATGAAAGATTACGAAGGCAGAGACAGAGTTGTCACAGCCACAAAACCATAAAAAAGAAAAAGCAGGCATTCTTAAATGCCTGCTTTTGTTATAAAAAAAGAGCACCATGAGGTGCTCTTTTTATTATATCCGGTTATCAGTCATCAAGACGTTTTCTGCCGATGAGGAAAAGTGCAACCGCAGCGGCAATAAGAATTACGAGAAGAACGATGATGATCCATGCCCAGATCGGAACGCCGGCTTTGTCGTCATCGGGTTCTTCGATTTCACCGCCGATAACTTCGATCTGTTCGGGTTCGGAAGATTCCGGCTCGGAGGGAGTTACTTCCGGTTCGGAGGGAACTTCGGGTTCGGAAGATTCGGGAACTTCAGGTTCGGAAGATTCGGGAACTTCGGGTTCGGAAGATTCCGGAACAGAAGATTCCGGAGCGGAAGAAGTGCTGGTGGAAGGAGTTTCGGGAACGGAAGAAACGGGTTCTTCAACCTTTTCGGTTACAGTAACGTCAAAAGTTGCGGTCTGTTTCTTTTCACCTTCGCCATAGCTTACAGTGACGGTTTTGGTTCCGACTTCATCAAGTTTGGTAACGTCGGTGGTAAAACCGGTGGTGATGTCTTCTGCGCTTCCGTCACCTTTATGAAGGCGAACGGTCATGCCGGTGGTATCAAGGGTTTCGCCTTCAGTATAGGTAAGTTTGGAAGGCTTCTGATAAACTTCGATTCTGATGATATCGTTGGGGTTTGCGTATTTGAAGGATACGCGGAAGTGGCCTTTGAATTCTTTAAGGTCTCCGTCCTGGTTTCCGGGTGCGCGAAGGAAAACGTCAACGTTCTGTGCTTCGTCGGAAGTGAAAACAGCGGGTTCTACCCAAACAAGATCGGTAACGTCGATTTCGCTGGGGTAATAAAGATTGTCATCGGCGTTGAAGTTATAAACAACAGCGGAAACTTTCATTCCGGTAAGGTCAACGGTATCGCCGAGATAATATTCGGTTTTGTTGGGCCATTTGTCAACGTTGATGGATTCAACATAATCGAAGGGAGCTTTTTCGCCAACGGTAATGGTGTAATCGATTTTGGAAACAAGGGTTCCGTCTTCTTTTTTATAGTTTACGGAAAAGTTATAGGTGCCGGCTTTGGTGGGTTTGCCTTCAAGGGTAACTTTAAGAACATAATCGCCGAAAGTGTTTTTATAAGACCACGCACCGGAAACTTTAAGTCCCTCGGGAATATCGCCGCTTTTGGAAAAAGTTTTTGCACCAAGAACGGTTCCGATAACGGATTCAAATTTCTGGCCTACATATGCACCTTTGATTTCTTCGGTTGCTGCAAAAGCCTGAACCGGGAGCATCAGGACAATCATAAGAGCAGCAAGAAGCGCACAAAAGATTCTTTTATTCATTTAATATCCTCCTTAATAATAAAAGGCGTAATTTTATACAGTACTATTTTACGACAAATTACAAAATACTGCAAGGGATTTTTACCAATTATAGTGCCTTAATATGGCGGATTTGGAATAAATAAAGTAAATTTTTTGTTAACGAAGGAAACAAAGTTGAAAAAATCTTCGTTTTATATAAAAAAACAAATTTGGCCGGTGCGTTTTTGAACTTGACAACAAGGTAACGCAGTAGTAAGATATATACCTAAAAAGAACATTTGTTCGATATTTCGGAGGGGATATTCCATGGCTTTCGATTATAAAAAGGAATATAAAGAATACTATATGCCGAAAGATAAACCGCAGATTGTGGATATTCCGAAAATGAATTATGCCGCCGTTTTCGGAAAAGGAGATCCAAACAAACCCGAAAGCGGATATAAAACTGCCATAGGACTTCTCTATGCTGTTTCCTATACGATAAAAATGAGTTATAAAGGTGAACATACAATAAAAGGCTTTTTTGAATATGTCGTTCCTCCGCTTGAAGGTTTTTGGAAGCAGGAAGGTGTTTCCGGCGTGGATTATTCCGATAAAGACAGCTTTGAATGGGTTTCGGTGATTCGCCTTCCGGATTTTGTTACTGAAGAAGATTTTGATTGGGCAAAAGCCGAAGCGGAAAGAAAAAAGAAAATCGACTGTTCCGCAGTAAAATTCATTTCCTTTGAAGAAGGCCTTTGCGTACAGATAATGCACACCGGGCCATATGATTCGGAACCGGAAAGCGTTTTTAAAATGGATGAATTCATTGCGGAAAAAGGTTTTGAAAATGATTTTTCAAACGAAAGAAGACACCATGAGATATATCTTTCCGATCCGAGGAAAACCGCGCCGGAAAAATGCAAAACGGTCATAAGACACCCGATAAAGAAAATCTGAAACATGAGGAGGAGAATTCCGTGGATATGTTTGAAAAACTCGAGATCCTTGCGGAAGCCGCGAAATATGACGCTTCCTGTTCTTCGAGCGGAAGCGGAAGAAGCAGCAGCGAAGGCAGCATCGGCGCTGCGCTTCCTTCAGGCTGCTGCCATTCTTTTACCGCGGACGGAAGATGTGTAAGCCTTCTGAAAATACTTATGTCCAACGCCTGTGTCTATGACTGCAAATACTGCATAAACCGCAGGAGCAACGATTTTCCAAGGGCGACTTTTACCCCGAGGGAAATTGCCGAACTTACCATTGAATTTTACAGAAGAAACTATATCGAAGGGCTTTTTCTTTCTTCCGCTGTTGTCGGAACTCCGGATTGGACCATGGAACATATGATAGAAGCTCTCCGGCTTTTGAGGGAAGATTATGGTTTTGCCGGATATATCCACGCAAAAGCAATTCCCGGAGCGGATCCGATTCTTACCCACAGGCTGGGGCTTCTTGCGGACAGAGTCAGCGTAAACATTGAACTCCCTTCGGAAAAATCGCTGGTAAGCCTTGCTCCGGATAAAACAAAACATAATATTCTTGAACCCATGGGTCTTATCAAAACCGGAATTGAGGAAAACTGTGAGGATCTTGTAAAATACCGCCATACACCGAAATTTGTTCCGGCGGGTCAGAGCACCCAGATGATAGTGGGCGCTTCTCCGGAAACGGATTATCACATCCTTCATCTTACGGAAAGTCTTTATAAAAAATACGGTCTGAAACGTGTTTATTATTCCGCATACATTCCGCTTCAGGAGGATGCTCTTTTGCCGAGCATAGAAACAAGGCCTCCGCTTCTTCGTGAGCACCGTCTCTATCAGGCGGACTGGCTTTTGAGGTTCTATGGATTCGAGGCAAGCGAAATAATCGACCCCAAAAAGCCGATGCTGCATCCGGAGGTGGATCCAAAATGCTCATGGGCGGTGAACCACCTCGATGATTTTCCGGTGGAAGTGAATACGGCGGATTATGAGATGCTTCTCCGGGTGCCGGGAATCGGAGTAAAAGGGGCAAAAAGGATTGTTACTTCAAGAAGAAGCCAGAAGCTGGATTTTGATTCGCTTAAAAGGCTCGGTATTGTGCTCAAACGTGCCAAATATTTTATAACCTGCGGGGGAAAAACGCTTCAAAGAATTCCGGAAACCACAGAAAGCATGCTTTGGGCAATTACTTCGCCCAATATAATGGGCGGTTTTACCGATTACGGAATGGAACAGCTTTCGCTTTTTGAACCGGTGCTCACAGGGGAGGTGGAAAGAGAATGCCTGACCGGGGAGTTTTGATTTTTGCATATGACGGAAGTTTTGAGGGCTTTCTTTCGGCTGTTTTTGATTCTTTTTCCATGAAGACGATTCCGGCGGATATAGTTGTTTTTGACGATATGGAACCTTCCCTTCTTAAGATACACTACGTGGAAACGGATTTTGAGCACGCAAAACGGGTGAAAACCGGAATTGAAAACAAACTTGGACAAACGGTGCTCAACATGGTGGAAAAGGCTTTTCTTTTTGACGGAGAAGGAAAAGAAAACGCGATTTTATGTTTTATCCGCAAAGCTTTTTCCGAAGGAAGAAAAACCGGAAGCAAAATCGGCGATGAGGACGTAAACAGAGTTTATAAAATGTGCGTTGCGGTGAACTATGAAGCGGAGCGCTTTCGCCAGTTCACCCGTTTTTCGGATTCCGACGGAGCTTTGATTTCGGTGATTCACCCGAAGCATTTTGTTCTTCCGCTGATAAAACATTTTTTCTGCGCAAGGATCAAAAATGAGCATTTTATGATTTTTGATGCCGAGCACGGCGCCGCGCTTATCCATACCCCGGAAAAAACAGCAATAATTCCTGTGGAAAGCCTTGAACTTCCGGAGTGTACGGAGGATAATTATTACAGCGGCCTTTGGAAAAATTATTATCGCCACATTGCCATTGCAAGCCGATATAACCCGAACTGCAGAAGAAACCACATGCCGAAAAGGTTCTGGGAGTATCTTCCGGAAGTCAGGGAGGAACTTGAGGAAAATTATGTTCCGAAACTTTCTTTCGGAACTTCTGAAGAGATCGCGAAAAGCCTTAGGGAAAACGCAGGGAACCGGCTTTTGGAGGGATAAAAATGGAGGTTGATTTTATTTCGGTAAAACCGGAAGAAACCCGGGAACTTTCCGAATACAGAAGAAAAGTCTGGCTTACGACCTATCGGGGTATTTATCCGGACAAAATGCTTGATGAGTTTGATTATGAATTTCATGACAATAAAAATCTCCGAATGATAAATTCGGAGGAATTTTCGGTTTACTTTATAATCTCCGGCGGCGAAAAAGCCGGATATCTTATAATTCGTCACACAGATCCGCTTTATATACAGTCGCTTTATCTTTTTGAAAATTTCCGCGGGAAGGGGATCGGCAGAAAAACTTTTGATTATGTCCGGGAACATTGAGAAAAGAGCGGCATCAAAAAGTTTTATCTCGGCTGCCACCCGCAAAACTCAAAAACCATCGGTTTTTATAAAAAAATGGGCGGGAAGATAACAGCTTATGACCTTGGCCACGAAAACAACAATGAAAACAACGTAAAAATCGAATTTGAAGTCTGAAATTATCAAGGGCGGCACGAAAAACAAATACCCTGCAAAAATAAAGCAAATTGAATTAAAAAAATCATTGATTATATCGCTTTAATGTGGTAAAATATTAAACGTTGATTTTATTAAGAAGGAGGGTTTTTCGTGAACAAAGAAGAAAGAGAGGCTGTTTTCGGTAATTTCAATATTCTTGAAACCGAAGTTGCAATAAAATTCATAAAAGACAGCTTTGAACGCGAACTTGCGGATGCCCTTAACCTTACCCGTGTTTCCGCACCGCTTTTTGTTTTTCCGGAAACCGGTCTTAACGATAACTTAAGCGGCGTTGAACGCCCGGTCGAATTCGATATTCTTGATATCGGAAGAAGAAAAGTTCAGGTTGTCCAGTCCCTTGCAAAATGGAAACGTCTTGCTCTTAAAAAATACGGTTTCACCATCGGAACCGGACTTTATACCGATATGAACGCTATCAGAAGGGACGAAACCCTTGATGAGCTTCACTCCATCTACGTTGACCAGTGGGACTGGGAAAAAGTAATCAACCCGGAAGAACGCAATCTCCATACGCTTAAAAACGCGGTAAAGGATATTTATGAAGCCCTAAGAGAAACCCAGTTCAAGCTTTGCGGAAGATTTCCCGGATTCCGCCCTTTCCTTCCGGAGGAAATAACTTTTGTTTCCACCCAGGAACTCGAAGATATGTTCCCGGACAAAACCCCGAAAGAAAGGGAAGATGCGGTCTGTGAAAAATTCGGTGCGGTTTTCCTTATGCAGATAGGCCTTCCGCTTAAAAGCGGGAAACCCCATGACGGAAGAGCTCCGGACTATGACGACTGGATGCTCAACGGAGATATACTCGTATGGAATCCGGTTCTTGAAAGAGCGTTCGAAATTTCCTCCATGGGAATCCGTGTTGACGCAAAGGCACTTGATGCCCAGCTTCAGATTTCCGGCTGCACCGAAAGAGCAAGCCTTCCGTTCCACAAGGCTCTTCTTAACGACGAACTTCCCCAGACCATGGGCGGCGGTCTCGGTCAATCACGAATCTGCATGCTTCTTCTTGGAAAACGCCATATAGGCGAGGTGCAGTCCTCTATCTGGTCCGAAGAAATGATTGCGGATTGTGAATCCGAAGGTATCCACATTCTTTAAAACGGTACTCCTTACAATAACTTTCAGTTTTTTGCGAAAACCGGCAGGGTAAAAGCCCTGCCGGTTTTGCTTTTTATTTCAAATCGATAAATATTTTTCTGTAATCTTCGGCAAAAGAAATTTCTTCCGGGGTGAATTCTCTGAATTCTCCGGGTTTGAGCATCGGATCGAGCACAAATTTTCCCATGGAAAAACGCTTGAGATAAAAAATCCTGCAGCCGATGGATTTGAGGAGAAGTTTTACTTCGTGGCGTTTTCCTTCGGTAACGGTTATAAAAGCGGAAAAGGTTTTTCCTTTAGGGTTTTTCATGGCGTGAGCACGGTCTTTTTCCGAAAGGAAAGCTTCGTCCTTTTCAACGGTGCTCAAAACAATGTCGGTAATAAAGGCCGGCCTTGCGGCTTCGCCGTTTCCGTAAAGAAAGCCTCCGTTTTCAAGTTTTTTGATTTTTTCTTCCGAAATTTCGCCGAAGGCACGGAAAAAATATCGCTTGCTTATGCCGAATTCCGGCCTTAACATTCTGAAAGTAAAATCTCCGTCGTCGGTTATAAGAAGAAGCCCTTCGGTATCCTTATCGAGTCTTCCGACCGGAAAAAGTCCCGGGCGAAGTTCGGGCGGAAAACAATCCATAACTGTTTTATCCTTGATATCGGAAACAGCGGTGATAACTCCGGCGGGTTTGTTGAGCATATAATATCGCATAAAAATCTCCGAAAAAACGGCGGACAGAAAGTCCGCCGGATTTTTTTATCAGAATTTATATTTTTTGAAAATTGCGGGCCAAAGGGCGGTTGCCGCAACGGGAATTAAAAGATAGCGGATGAAAGAATAAATTGCACCGGTGGGCAGCAAAGCCTTCGGAAGAAGATAAACGATAAGGATGAGCACGATTCCGCCCACATAGCGAATGGCTTTTTTCTTTGCGGGAATGTCGTCGATTTCAAATTTGATGAATTTTGTTTCGATAAAAGCACCTATCGCTACGCCGAGGGCAAAACCGAAATTTTTCCAAAGGCTTGTGTTATCGGAATAGATGAAAAGGAACGGGATGAAAACGGCGGTGCTGATTAAGAACATAATGGCTTTTTTTGGAGCATACTTACGGTAAAGAAGCCAGAGCAGAAGTGGAAGACCAAGGCCGATTACATATCCGCCGAGGACGTCCATGGGCCAATGTACCCCGAGATAGAGCCTTGAAAGGCCGACCAGCGCCGGCATGATTATTGCAAGGGTCCAGAAGCGTTTGCGGTTGACTGCCCTTGCGATAGAGGTGAAAAAGTTTGCTGAAGCGTGGGTGTGTCCGCTTGGGAAGGAGTATCCTGTGGCGGTTTGTTCGCGAAGAGTCCGGATACCTTCAACTCCGATCGGGCGTTCAACGGCGAACATAACTTTAAGGGAACTTACAAAAAGATTTCCGAGGGAAAGGCACCAGCACATCCAGTAACCCATTTCCTTGTTGAAACACCAATATATAAATGTGGCGACAAAAATTATGAAGAAATCTTCGCCGAGCATTGTTATAGCTTCAAAAATAAAATCAAGAGCCGGGGAAGCAACGGATTGAATCGCCCGGATAATATCTGCCTGAAATTCCATGATTTCACCTTCCTTGGTTAAAATATATCACAAAACAAAAGGAAATTAAAGCATAAAAAGTTTTTTATTATTCAATAATTAAAAAATATTTAATAGATTTTAATATACATATATGATATTATAAAGAAAAGATGCGAAAAAGGGGCGATTAAAAAAGATGAAAATCGAATGGACCCGTTCAATGACAAAAAGAACCCTTTCCTATATTGCCGGAGGGGCAGGAATAATTCTTGTTTATTTTATTCTGAAAAATTTTGAAGAAGTAAAAGGGCTTTGGCACACTGCTCTTGATATTCTCCGCCCGTTTACAATCGGAATTATTTTTGCTTATCTCCTCAACGGCCCCCTTATGTTTTTTGAAAAACACATGGGTTTTGTTGAAAAAACAAAACCGAGAAAAGTTCTCAAAAGAGTCCTTTCGATAATTGCCACATGGATAGCAACGATTGCGGTTCTGAGCGCGTTTTTCTATATCGTAATGCCGGACGTAACGAAGAGCATAAACGTTCTTATCAATAATATCCCGCATTATCTTTCAAATCTCCAGTCCCTTGTGAAAAATATTTCCGAAACTTATAATTTCGAAGCGCCGTTTATCGATTATTTCCTTGAATTTGAGATAAGTTCCGAAGTTTTCGCAACTCTCCTGAAAGAATACGGCGAGGAACTTTTGCCCCAGCTTGCAAACATTGCGAACCTTTCCGTACAGATCGGCGGAGTTGTTTTCGATATCGTTATCGCGATAATCCTTTCGATTTATATGATGTTCAGCAAGGAGACCCTTATTGCCCAGCTTAAAAAAGCGCTTTATGCCGTTTTTAAAAAAGAAACCGCGGCAAAACTCGTGAGAATCGCAAGGGAATCCCACAGGATTTTCAGCGGATTCATCAACGGAAAACTCCTCGATTCGCTTATAATCGGAATTCTCTGCTTCGTCGGAATGAGCATAATCGGATTCGAGTTCACAATGCTCATAAGCTTCATCGTCGGCTGCACCAACGTAATTCCTTTCTTCGGACCGTTCCTCGGCGCAATTCCTTCCGTTCTGATCCTTCTTATGGTGGATCCCTGGCAGGCTCTTTGGTTCACAATTTTCGTTCTTGTTCTCCAGCAGCTTGACGGAAACGTTATCGGACCGAAGATCCTTGGCGACAGCACCGGACTTCCTGCCCTTTGGGTA
This sequence comes from Oscillospiraceae bacterium, assembly GCA_045545715.1. Taxonomy (GTDB): domain Bacteria; phylum Bacillota; class Clostridia; order Oscillospirales; family Ruminococcaceae; genus UMGS1668. The sequence continues at coordinate 9,295 of JAZQBJ010000027.1, read as the reverse complement.
ATGTTTGCAATTCTGGTCGGCGGCGGAATTTTCGGAATTATCGGAATGTTCATCGGCGTTCCCGCCTTTGCGGTAATTTATAAATTTACAAAAGAATATCTTGAAAACAAACTGCACGAAAAAAATCTTCCCGAAAAAACGGAAAGCTATAAAGTTATAAAAGGTTCTAAAAATATTGATGACATTGAAAAGGGGGAAATTTAATGAAAACAAAACGCGTTTTTTGGATTGTACTTGATTCATTCGGAGTCGGCGAACTTCCGGATGCGGCGGATTTCGGCGACGTTGGAAGCAACACTCTTAAAGCCTGCGCCGAAAGCGGAAAACTGAACGTTCCGAATATGATAAAACTCGGCCTTGGAAACATCGAAGGCGTTGACTGTATTGAAAAAGCGGAAAAACCTCTCGGCGCTTTTTGCCGCCTTAACGAAGTAAGCAAGGGAAAAGACACCACCACCGGACACTGGGAGCTTGCGGGACTTGTTTCAAAGCAGGCTTTTCCGACCTATCCGGAAGGCTTTCCTCAGGAAGTTATCGATATGTTCAAAGAAGCTACCGGTCTTGACGTTCTTTGCAACAAGCCTTACAGCGGAACCCAGCTTATAATGGATTACGGAAAAGAACATGTTGAAACCGGAAAGCCGATAGTTTATACTTCCGCGGACAGCGTTTTCCAGGTTGCCGCCCATGAGGAAGTAATTCCCCTTGAAAAACTTTATGAGATCTGCGAAAAATCAAGAGCATTTCTCCAGGGAAAACACGGTGTCGGAAGAGTTATTGCAAGACCCTTTGCGGGAACTTATCCGGATTTTTACCGCACTTCCGGCCGCCACGATTTTTCCCTTGTTCCGCCTAAAGATACCGCTCTTGACGTACTTATGAAAAACGGTTTTGCAACAATCGGCGTCGGAAAAATTTATGACATTTTTGCGGGAAAAGGCGTTTCCGAAACTTGCCGCACCGGCCCCAACAAAATCGGAATGGAAAAAACCGACGAACTTTTTGAAAAGGATTTTGAAGGTCTTTGCTTCATAAATCTTGTTGATTTCGATATGGTCTATGGTCACAGAAACGACGCGGAAGGCTATGCAAACGCCCTTTCGGAATTTGACGAATGGCTTGGCGGATTTATGGAAAAAATGAACGATGACGACATTCTTATGATAACCGCGGACCACGGCTGTGACCCGGCAACTCCCTCCACAGACCATTCCCGCGAATATATTCCGCTTCTTATTTACGGAAAAGGAATCAAGGCCGGAACTGACCTCGGCACCAGAAAATGCTATGCGGATCAGTCCAAAACAATTCTTGAAATGTTTGAGATCACCGAAAGCGAAACCGCCGGAGAAAGCTTCTGGAAAGAAATCAGAGCTTGATTATAATACTCAATATCATTACAAACGATAGGAGGCGACCTTTTGAAAAAGATATTTAAAACCGGATTTTTGTTTGTTTTATGCGCTTTTTTGCTTGTCGGGTGCTCCTTTGATATAAGCGGAATCAACAACGCCGTTGATGCGGTAAAGCCGACTGCACTCACCGGAACACTCAAATCAAATGCGTTTCTCCCTGCGGACGGTTTTGCGGCAAAAAAGCTGGATTTTGAAAATATAAGTTTTACCAATACAAAAAACGCGAAGATTTATATCGTTCCTTCCGAAGAAACAAGGGTCGAAGCGACCTATCCTTCCGATATGGAAGACTACGGTTTCCGCGTTTACTTCAAGGAAGGCGAAATCGAAATTTCCGTTCCGAAACAGACCAATTTTTCTGTGGAAAAATTCGAGGTGACAATTTTTGCGAACATTGAGGAAATCGAAATTTCCGGCGGAATTGAAATTGAAATGAACGCCGAAGCTTCCAGAAAAATCGACCTTGATATAAAAGGCGGCGCTTCACTTTACATTTATAACATCGCCGCAGATCATGTGGAAATCGACGTTGCGGGCGCGGCTTCAATGGATCTTTCCGGAAAGGCGGAAGTTCTTGAACTTGAACTTGCGGGCGCAGGTTCAATCGATGCAAAAAGCCTTGTCTGCAAAAAAGCCGAGGTTAAAATAAGCGGAGCCGGAACCTCCGATCTTTCCGTAACGGATGAACTTCTTGCGGATATCGACGGAGTCGGAACTTTGACCTATTACGGCGACCCGGTTCTCAAAAATATTTCCGGCGGACTTACGGACGTTGAACAGGCTTCGAAGGAAGTTTACGGAGGCTGATTTTTGATGCTTTTCTTTAAGCGGAAAACTCCATATGAAAAAGAAATGGCGGCGCTTTTAAAAAGGGAGCGCCGCTTCCTTGAATTGCGGAAAAATAAAAAAGAAAGCTTCATAAACCGCCAGCTTGAAAAAGTTGTCCCGAAAAAACTTCAGGGAACGCTGGATTCCGCTTTTGCAAAAGCCTTTGGGCTTATTTTTGAAAAAGGTACGAAATATATCGAAAAAACTTATGACAGAAAAAGCATTGAAATAGATTTTTACGAAAACGATTACCGCAACGGCGTTCTTGAAAGCAAAAAGACTCTCCGGGCTTTTTCAAAAAAGGCAAAAGCCGCCGGGAATAAAAATCTTCTCTTTTCCGGTGCAGCGGGAATCGGAATGGGAATCCTTGGAGTCGGAATTCCGGACATTCCGGTTTTCACCGCCCTGCTTTTAAAAAGTGTTTATGAAATCGCTCTTGATTACGGTTTTGATTACGATTCGGAAAAAGAACGCGCTTTTATACTCTGGGTAATTGAAGGCGCGGTTTCCTACGGCGAAAATATCGAAGAAACCAACGAAAAAATCGAATTTTTCATAAAAACAGGAAAACTTCCGGAAGATTATGACCAAAGCGAAGCAATAAAATCCGCCGCATCGAATCTTTCGAAAGAGCTTCTCTATATGAAATTTGTCCAGGGAATTCCGATAATCGGTGCCGTCGGCGGATTTTACGATGCAGTTTATATGAAACGGATAAACGAATTTGCGAATATAAAATACAGAAAAAGAATGCTTCTTAAAATGAAAAGATAAGGAGGATTAAAATGAAAAAGTTTCTTTTGATTTTTACTCTTTTAATTCTTGTTCTGTTTTGTGCCTGCGGCATTCCGGAAGAGCCCGTTATCGAAGAACCGCAAAGCGAAGCGAAAAATGAAAAAACAAAAGAATCTTCTGTGGAAAAGCGTTTTTACCGCATTTATTCCGACGAAGAAATTGAAGCGATGACTGATGATGAATACAGAACTGCCGCGCGGATAATGGGATATACCGAAGAACAGCTTGATTATATAGAGGGATTTTTTGCTGAAGGTTTGACCCGTGACTGTGTTCTTATGCCTTTTGAAAAAAGCAAGGAACATTCCGTAAAAAATATAGACACCGGCGGCGAAGCTTCTTTCGGTACCTTCTTTTTCGATCCGGAGATTTTTACGGATTACGGTGGACCTGTTGGCTTTGCATATGTTGTTTACAGAGACAGATTCAGAATCGTTCCGGAAATGTTAAGCAGCTATACAGATTATGGTATTATCGGTTCTTTTGACTATGTTTTCTCGGATTCCGAAGGAGTGCGGTTCTATGACTTTACACAGATTTCCGGCCCGCGCATGACCTGGAATGTTCCGGAACAGGAAGGCGAACATACATACGGCTATTGGCAGCTCGGGGCTTCGATATGTGAAAATTCCGGCCACGTTGTAGTCTTTTATGCGGATATCCCCGATGATTTTGATAAAATTTATGAGGGCGAAGAACCGGATTTAAGTTCCACATATCAGATATCCGTACTGAGCCCTTCCGGATACGAGATTAAGTTTGATACCGGAATAAACCTTATGGTGGAATTTGATGGGCTTCCGGACTGCGTAAGGCCGGATTATATCCGCGATGACGGAAGCACAGTTCTTTTCTCTCTTGGCGGAAAAGATTATATTTTTGATTACAAAAACGAAACCATAAAAGAAATTTAAAACAAAGGAGGATTTTTCATGAAAAAAATTTTAGCACTGTTTTTTGTCTTGCTTATGCTTTGCGCCTGCGGTGGAAAAGAACCGGTTTCCGGAAACATCGAAGAACCTCCGTCTGAACAGCCGGAAAACGGAAAAGTTGTTGTAACGATCGGCGGGAAAGATTATGAAGTAAACATTCCGGAAAAAACGAGAATAAACGATAATTCCGAAGGAAATATAGAAATACTTACTTCAAGCCTTACCGAACCGGGGACGGTAATCGATTTTTCCGGCCTTTCGGGCTGCGAATATATCAACAGCCTTGTTATAAAACTTAACGGCGAAGGCGAAAAGCTTGTTTTGCCCGATCTTCCGAACCTTTCTTATTGTGAAATTTCCGGAAATGCTCCGGAACTGATCGATGCTTCCGCAATGGAGGATTACACAACGCTCAGCCTTTCCAATGTTCTTCCGGACAAAATAGATATAGGTTCCGGACCGGAAAGCCTTGTTCTCGGTTACGGTTTTGATCTTTCAAAACTTTCCGGGGCAGAAAATGTAAAGAACATAACGATTCACGGAAATGCGGATCTTTCAAAGATCGCGGATATAGGCGAAGTTGAAAGTGTTTATATTTTCGGTGAAAACGATAACATTGCCGATCTCGAAAATCTTAAAAGCCTTAAAAAACTTTCGTTCCAGGCTTTTTCCGGTGATCTTTCCGGAATCGGAAAACTTTCGATGGAAACCCTTGCTTTAAACAGCGATATAACTCAGGAGACTATTGATACCCTTACGAAATCCGAAACAGTTACTGATCTTCATATAAACGATGAATTTTTGACAAATTCCGATTTTATGGAAAAATTCCCGAATCTTGAATATCTTGTTCTTTCGGTGGAATTTCTTCCGGAAGGTACGGCTTCTCTTGATATGATAACCGAAGCACAGCTGGATGCTCTTGAAACGAATCTGGATAAAGAACCGCTTAAGGATTTTCTTAAAAGCGGCGGCGGAATTTATCTCGTTTATGATTGGTCAAGAACATAAAAAAATAAAAGCCGGAACAGCTTTTTTTGTTCCGGCTTTTTTGTTATAATGTATTTATAAATTAAGAAAAGAGGCGCGGTTATGAAAGTTTATGAAGGCGCGGTTTTAAGCTGCAACGAAAATGACGAGGTTTTCCGCTATCTTGCTGAGGAAGGCGGAAAAATAGTATATGTCGGAAATGAACTTCCGGAAGAATATAAAAACGCCAAAAAAATCGAACTCGGCGAAAGGGCGCTTGTTCCATCCTTTGTGGACAGCCACATCCATTTTGCAAGTTACGCAACCTTCCTTGCGGGGCTCAACGTTGCGGATGCAAAAAGCAACACCGAAATTCTTGAAAACATTCGGGAATTTGTGAAAAAATGCGAGGATAAAATGATAATCGCCTTCGGCGCTTCGCCCCATTCTGTCGAGGAAAAACATTTTGTTACCAGAAAACAGCTTGACGAAGTCTGTCCGGAAAAACCGCTTTTCATGGTAAAATATGACGGACATACCTGCGTTGTCAACACAAAACTCCTTGAAAAAATCCGCGAAAAAGCAAAAAATCTTCGCGGCTACCATGAGGAAAGCGGCGAAATGAATCAGGAAGCTTTCTTTGCCGTTTCCGATTTTGTTACAAATTCCGTTTCGATTCCGAAACTTCTCAAAAATATGCAGAAGGCTGCGGATTATATGGCTTCAAAAGGAATCGGAATGATACATACCGTAAGCGGAGTGGGTTTTCCGCTCGATATGGACGTTTCCATGGAAAACTGGTTTGGAAAAGGTCTTGAAAACGGTCTTCAGCTTCGAGTTTTCTTCCAGACAATGGACGTAAACAAAGTTAAAAAGATGAAGCTTCCGCGAATCGGCGGCTGTTTTGCAACGGCCCTTGACGGCTGCTTCGGTTCCGAAGATGCCGGAATGCTCGAACCTTATGAAGGAACCGAAAACAAGGGAGTTATTTATTATTCCGATGAAAAAGTAACCGATTTCTGCAAAAAAGCGAACCGAGCGGGACTCCAGATAGAAATGCATGCCATCGGCGATGCGGCTTTCGATCAGGCAACAAGGGCGCTCAAAGCCGCTCTTGATGATTTCCCGAGAGAGGACCACCGCCATACCATAATCCACGCCTGCCTTCCGACAGAGGAAGGAATCCGCATCTGTGAAGAATATAAAATCGGTCTTGCAATACAGAGCGCGTTTATCGATTGGCCCCAGGAACCGAACGATTATCTTGAAAGAATTCTTGGCGAAAGGGCAAAGAAACTCAACCCTTTCAAAACCTATGCCGATCATAACATCGCCATGAGTGTCGGTTCCGACGGACCCTGCACCGACCCGGATCCCATCAACTGGATCTATAAAATCTGCAACAACGGTGAGGAATCCCTTCCGGTACAGAAGGCTCTCCGTATGTGCACAATCGACGGTTACCGCCAGACTTTTGATGAAAAGGAACGCGGAAGCCTTGAAGCCGGAAAAATCGCCGATATGGTAATCCTTTCAAAAAATCCTTTTGAAACAGAACCGGAAAAGCTGAATACAATAAAGGTTGAAAAACTTCTTCTCCGTGGTGAAAATTATAAATCTCTTTCCGAAAACCCGATAAAACAGGTTCTTCGCGGAATTTTTAACTGAACAAAAAAATACCTGCCGGAAGGCAGGGATTTTTTCTTAAGCCTTCCCAGAGGGGAAGGTGGCATTTGCAAAGCAAATGACGGATGAGGGATTATCAGGTAACGCGGAGCGCTCATCACGATTTATCAGAGATATCCCTCCTCAGTCACCTTAGGTGACAGCTCCTCCTCTAAGGAGCAGTTAAACTTTTATTATTCTTCCTTCTTTTCTGGGTTTTTCTGCGGGAGCTTCCGCTTCAAAGCCGAGAATGCAGTTTCCGATTCCGATAAGGTTTTCCGGAAGGCCCCATTTTTGGAGGAGTTCTTTTCCTTCGGTCAGTTCAAAAGTCTGTTTTGCTCTGTGGATCCAGCAGGAACCGAGACCGAGAGCATGGGCAGCGTTCATAAGATTTCCCATAACAAGGCTTCCGTCCTCAAGATAGGTCGGGTCCGGTGCGGCAAGAACAACAATTACGCAGGGCGCGCCATAAAAAGGGTCGCCCTCTCTTCCGATAACTTCACCGTTGATTTTTGAAAGAAGATCGCGGGTTTCCTTATCGCGAACCGCAACGAGATATGTGCTTTGGCGGTTCATTCCGCTTGCGGCAAAAGTTCCGGCTTCAAGAACCTTATCGAGAAGTTCGTCCGGAACCTGTTCGGATTTATAATTTCTGCAGCTTCTTCTGGTGAGAAGGTTTTCCATAGCTTCCATAAAATTTCTCCTTTCATTATAAGGCTCCCTTGTGTAAAGGGAGCTGTCGCCGAAGGCGACTTTGGGATTGTAACTCGGTTTTATCTGTCGGCGGGCGGATAATATCCGCCCCTGCGGTTTTCTGTGAAATTTAATCAAAAAAGGCGGAGCAAAGCTCCGCCTTTTGTTTTATCAGCTTCTGAGTTCTGCGCCGATGTTTGCAAGTTCTTTAAGAACTTTGTTGACTGCGCGGTCGCATTCTTCAACGGTAAGGGTGCGGTCTGCCGCGCGAAGGGTCATGGTATAAGCAACGCTCTTTTTGCCTTCGGCAATGGAAGAACCTTTATAAACGTCGAAAAGTTCAACCTTTTCAAGAAGTTTTCCTGCGCCGGCGCGAATTGCTTTTTCAAGAGATGCTGCGGGAAGTTCATCATCGCAGATGATTGCAAGGTCGCGGGTGGAAGCGGGGAACTTGGGAGTGGGTTTGAATTTCTTTTCAACAATTCTTGCGTCGAAGATATCAGCGATATCAAGAGTTGCAACGTAAGCACGGGTTCCGATTCCGTAGTTATCGAGAACAGCCGGAGCAATTTCGCCGATTTCACCGATTTTCTTTTCGCCGATGGAAATGTCTGCGCATCTTCCGCAGTGGAAGGTGGGGTTCTCTTTGTTTGCGGTGAATTCAACGCCATATACGCCGAGTTTATCGAGAGCTTCGAGGATGATTCCTTTCATTGCGAAGAAATCTTCTTTTTCGCCATAGGAACCGATAACTGCAACGCCTCTTTCTTCCGGAAGAATGTCTGCGGATTCTGCGGGAAGATAGATGGTTCCGAGTTCGAAGAAACGGCCGGCAACGTTGCGGTTGTTATAGTTTCTTGCAATAACTTCGAGCATGGAGGGAACGCAGGTGGTTCTCATAACGGAAGTATCTTCGCCAAGGGGGTTTGTGATAACAACGCTTCTGCGAAGACCGGAATCTTCCGGAAGACCGATTTTATCGTAATATTTGGGGCTGATGAAGGAATAGGTCTGAACTTCATAGCAGCCGTTTGCCATAAGAAGGCGGGAAAGTTTTTTCTCGAACTGCTGGCGAAGGGTAAGAGCACCCTGGGAAGCGCCCTGAACAGCGGTGTTCGGGATTACGTCATAACCGTAGAATCTTGCGATTTCTTCGGCGATATCGGCTTTGTGGCGGGTGTCTCCTGCGCGGAAGGAAGGAACGGTGATAACTCCGTTTTCAACTTTATAACCGATTTTTTCGAGGATCTCGACCATTTTTTCTGCGGGAAGATCGATTCCGAGGAATTTGTTGGTCCATTCGGGGCAGAATTCAACGGTATAAGGTTCGTCGCCTTCGTTATCGATGTCGATATATCCGCCGATAACTTCGCCTGCGCCGAGCATTTCAACAAGCTGGCAGGCGCGGTTGACTGCTTCCATGCACATTCTGGAATCGAGGTTTTTCTCAAAACGACCGGAAGATTCGGTTCTCATACCGAGTTTTTTTGCGGTGGTTCTTACGGAAGAACCGAGGAAGGAAGCGGATTCGAAAACGACCATGTTGGTGTCGTCCTGGATACCGCTGTATTCGCCGCCCATAACGCCTGCTACGCAAGAGGGTTTTTCGGCATCGCAGATGCAGAGCATTTCGGGAGAAAGCTTTCTTTCAACGCCGTCAAGGGTGGTGATGCTTTCGCCTTCTTCTGCGTTTCTGACAACAATTTTGTTGCCTGCAAGATATTTATAGTCGAAAGCGTGCATGGGCTGGCCGTATTCGAGCATTACGTAGTTTGTAATATCAACAAGGTTGTTGATGGGGCGAACGCCGCTTGCGCGAAGTCTTTCTCTCATCCATCTGGGGGAGGGAGCAACTTTGATGTTTTTGATCATTCTTGCAACGTAACGGCGGCAAAGGGTGGGGTTTTTAACTTCAACGGAGAGAAGTTCGTTGATATCGCCGGTTTCGTTTTCGATTTTAACTTCGGGAAGATGAAGCTCTTTGCCGAAAGTTGCGGC
>JAZQBJ010000026.1:0-1943 GCA_045545715.1 Oscillospiraceae bacterium | reverse complement strand
CTTTACCGTCAGGGCGAAAGATGGAAAGAGACCGTGCTCAACGCGCTTTCCTGCGATTTCAGCTGGAGCCGCAGTGCTCATGCATACACCCGCCTTTATGAAGCGGTGCTCGGAAGACAGGGATAAACAAAAAGCAGTAATAAAAAACGCCGTTTCCGATTTTGGAAACGGCGTTTTTATTATTGCGTTTATTATCAGATGATGTCTTTTTTCCAAAGACCGTGGAGGTTGCAATATTCATAAGCTGCAACTGCTTCGTCGTCAACGAGCTCGAATTTTGCTTCGGGAGCATCGCCTGCTTCAAGATATTTGATCTGGAAGCCTTTTTTGGTTTCGAGGATGATCCATTCGATGTGGTGTTCGGGAAGCATAGGATGAGTTACTTCGCCGATTTTTACGGTAACGGTGTTTCCGTTAACTTCAACAGCAGGAACGTGTTTTTCAAGAGCCGCATCAACGGATCCGGGGATAAGCTCGGTTTTGCCGAGGGTGCCGTTCTGTTCACCGAGGTTAAGAAGAATTTTGTCGCAGCCTTCGCAATGATAGATTTTCATAAGTTTATCTCCCTTTCAAAAAATTAAGTAATTATATTATTCCTCGCACTCAACAACACCGATGGGTCCTACGATAGGAAGGGGATCGATGCCGAGGCGGGTGTAATAATCGGAAAGAGCGGATTTTACTGCCTGTTCGGCAAGAACGGAGCAGTGGATTTTTACTGCAGGAAGACCGTCGAGGGCTTCAACAACAGCTTTGTTGGTGAGTTTGAGGGCATCGTCGATGGATTTGCCTTTGATCATTTCGGTTGCCATGGAGCTGGTCGCGATTGCGGCGCCGCAGCCGAAAGTTTTGAATTTTACGTCAACGATAATGCCGTCTTCGATTTTAAGATACATTTTCATGATATCGCCGCATTTTGCGTTGCCGACTTCGCCGACGCCGTTTGCGTCTTCGATTTCACCAACGTTGCGGGGATTGGAAAAATGGTCAAATACTTTTTCAGAATATAACATTTGTTTTTCCTCCGATTTTATACAAGGGATTTTTCATATTAAGGCTCCCTTGTGCAAAGGGAGCTGTCACGGCAGGTGACTGAGGGATTGCTATCATTAATGCATCATGGGAACCTTTTTGCTTTCGCCTTTCATCATTGCTTCCCAAAGAGGGCTCATGGAACGAAGTCTTTCAACGATTCCGGGAAGAACTTCGAGGATATAGTCAACGTCCTCTTCGGTGGTTTCGTCGGAAAGGCTGATGCGAAGGGAACCGTGTGCAACTTCGTGAACAAGTCCGAGAGCAAGAAGAACGTGGCTCGGATCAAGAGAACCGGAAGTGCATGCGGAACCGGAACTTGCGCAGATTCCGTACATATCAAGGCTGAGGAGAAGGCTTTCGCCCTCGATGCCTTCGATAGAGATGTTTACGTTGCCGGGAAGGCGTTTTTCTCTGTCACCGTTAAGGCGGGTTTTTTCGATTTTAAGGATATTGTCGATGAGCTTATCGCGAAGGATCCTGGTTTTTGCTCCGCGCTCTTCGATATTTTCATTTGCGATCTGCATTGCTTTTGCAAAGCCCATGATAGCAGCGATGTTTTCGGTGCCGGCGCGTTTGCCTTTTTCCTGGCCGCCGCCGTCGATGAGATTGGGAAGAACAACGCCTTTTCTGACATAGAGCATTCCGATGCCTTTCTGTGCATGGATCTTATGTCCGGAAAGGGAAAGCATATCAACGTTCAGTTCATTGACGTCGATTTTTACATGGCCCATAGCCTGAACAGCGTCGGTATGGAACCATACTTTGTGTTCGCGGCAGATCTTGCCCATTTCCGCAATGGGCTGGATGGTGCCGATTCCGTTGTTGGCGAACATGATGGAAACAAGACCGGTATCGGGACTTATTGCAGCTTCACCGTCCTCGGGTTTTACGATTCCGTTTTCATAAAG
>JAZQBJ010000025.1:0-1953 GCA_045545715.1 Oscillospiraceae bacterium | reverse complement strand
AGTGAAGCACTAACCGCAATGATTAAATCCCTCTGTTTAAAAAGGGAATGCGTGATCCGCTCAAAGTTACTGCATACCCAATATAAATCTTGAATATTCAGCCGCCGGATAACGTTCTTCGTGAAGATCAATTCCGTCATGCAAAGGTTTGCCGCCTTTTTTACTTCCCGAAGGTCGATATATAAATTTAATTCATCCGGGGAAAGGTTTCTCAGGTTTTCCTTCTGATTCGCTTTCCGTAGATATTCGTGAAGCACAAAATCCTTGGATGATAGGTATAAACTCATGCTGGCCCTCCTTATGCCGTCAGTCGGAAGTTGTTTTCCAGCTTCCGTTCTATAGTTATCCTGTGCCCCCTTGACCGTTCATAAACCCGGGAAAATACCCCTTCATCAGCGGGAAGAAGCTGATTGACCAAATCCCATTCTGATGAAATGATTGTCGGCTTATTCATAATGTATCGGGCGTTCAGGATCGTGAACGCAATCTTGATATCCGCTTCCGAAAAGACCGGGTTTGGGGTGTATTTCTGTTTCAGAAGGTCATCAATATACAGAACCGAAACGTTGATATAATCCGCAACCTCATCATCGAAATCTTCATCATTTACAACGGCTTTCAGCTTCCGGGAAACGTCCAGCCATTGCATATACCGAACCCCGATATTATTTTTCAGAAGTTCGCCGCAGACCGCCGTACAGATATGCGTTTTCCCGCTTCCCGGGTTCCCGCCGATATACAACCACGGTCTGCGGGGGCTTTTCGGATTTTCCAGAAGGTCGGAAAGGTATTTCTCAGCGGTTTCCTTCATCTTCCGCTGAACTTCCGTTTTAATCTGGAAGTTATCAAGGGTCTGCGTGTCAAGGGCTTCCGCAAGGCCGCTTCTCCGCATCCGTTCTTCCGCTTCTCTGGCAAGCCGGCAGGCGCATTTCGCAACGGTATTATTTCCAAGCTCAATCCAGCCGGAATCGTGGCATTTTTCGCATTTATACGCTTTCGGCATCGAGGAAACTGTATGCTGACCGTATTTTTCCATCAGGTGCTTGACTACATCTTCCATATCCTGCATCGCCCGTCCCTCCTTTCACTTCATCTTCCCATCTTCTCTGGTTAATCCATGTAGCCGGATGCGGGATAAACCGCCCGTTTTCTTCCCGCCATTGCGCCGATCCTTTGAACCGTTCGATTGCTTCCAGCATCGTCTGTAAAAGGGCTTCATCCGGGTTCAGCTTTTCAAACGCTTTCTTTGCGGTCTGTTTCGCTTCTTTCCGGGGATAGGATTCCCAGAAGCGGTCGAAATAGATATCTCTTCTTTCTTCTTTCTTCTTTCTTCTTTCTTCTTTCTTGCGAATTTCGCTTTCTTCCGGTTCGGTTTGGTTATTTTCGGTTATTTCCGGTTTATTTCGGTTTTCTTCGGTTTCTTCCGGTTCTCTGTTCATAACCGGTCTGCCGCCACGGGAACCGTTCGCAACCTTCGTTTCATAGGCTTTGATATCTTCATCAATCTGCGCCTTAAAGACCGGGAAAAGGATTCTTTCATTTCCTATCATTTCCGGTTCTGTCCCGTCTTTCGCATACCGTAACATCACCAGAAGCAACCGCCCTTTTTCTTCTTCCGTCAGTTCCTTGGCCTTGACTTCAAAATCAAAATAGACCTTCAAGTGTGACCGCATCCGTTACACCGCCTTTTCATAACGCATATAACGAACGGATTGACCATAGCGGTTCTTTCCTTCTGTGAAGATCTTCCGGAACTTATACCCCCGGCGTATCAGTTCAGATATCCGGGTTGAAAGCTTCGTTATACCCAAATCACTGAAAGCTTGCATAGGCGTTATGCTTCCGTGCGCTTCCAGATAGTCCAGGATTGCTTTATGTTGATTCATTGTGATCCTCCTTCATCCCAGATAGTTTTTCCGAATTAAATTCATCCATTCTTTCCGGGAATGATCC
>JAZQBJ010000024.1:0-10272 GCA_045545715.1 Oscillospiraceae bacterium | reverse complement strand
CAGATATCAATTTGTAACTGCGGATGAATATCTCTCCGGCAATGTCCGAAGAAAACTTCGTATGGCGAAGGCTATGTATGAAGCATTACCGGCTGAAAAGAAAGAAGGCTTTCATCATTATGTTTCTGCTCTTGAAGCGGTTCAGCCCGTTGATTTAACTGCCGGTGAAATCGGTGTACGAATCGGTGTGAACTGGATTCCGACGGAAATATATGAGAAATTCATGTATGAGCTTCTCGGTACCGGATATTACGCAAGAACAAGAATGAAGATCCTTCGTTCAAAAGCCACCAGCGAATGGAACATCACCAACAAAAGCGCCGATGCCGGAAATATCCGAGCCATAACAACATATGGAACAAAGAGAATCAATGCCTATCATATCCTTGAGCAAACTCTTAACCAAAAAGATGTCCGCATTTATGATAAAACCATTGATGAGAACGGAAACGAAAAGCAGGTACTCAACAAAAGAGAAACGGGCATTGCCCAGGACAGGCAGGAACTCATAAAGGCTAAATTCGTTGAGTGGCTTTGGAAAGATATTGACCGAAGAGAAAAGCTTTGCGGTATATATAACGAAACATTCAACGCTTTAAGACCGAGAGAATATGACGGTGAGCACATAAGGTTCTCCGGTATGAATCCGGAGATAACTCTCCGTGCTCATCAGATAAACGCCATAGCCCACATCATGTATGGTGGCAACACTTTGCTTGCTCACGAAGTTGGTGCAGGCAAAACCTTTGAAATGGTGGCTGCGGCGATGGAATCCAAAAGGCTCGGTCTTTGCAGTAAATCCCTTGTTGTATGATTGTTGTGGTTGCTCAATCACAAATCGGTAATGTTGGTGGTGAACCTTACTGGTCCTGGTATGGATTCAGCGAACGGGTTGACTGGTGTGCCTGCTTTGTCAGCTGGTGTGCAAACGAATGCGGTTACATCGAAAATGGAATCATACCGAAGTTCGCAAGTTGTGCTGTCGGTGTAAACTGGTTTCAGTCCCGTGGACAATGGGCTGACGGTTCTGCAGAACCTGTTCCCGGGATGATAATCTTCTTCGATTGGGATGAAGATATCGTCGGTCAGGACGGCAGGCCTAACCATGTTGGAATCGTTGAGAAAATCGAGAACGGTATGGTTTATACCATTGAGGGCAACTCTGATGACACCTGCAGGAGAAGAAGCTACATTATTGGGCACTATGAGATATTTGGATATGGGGTACCGGAATATTAAATTCTTTCCGAAATCTTCTTTCCTGCCACAAAAACAAACTTCTTTCCTCGTTCAACTTTTTTAAGGTATCCTTTTTCCGCAAGTTCCATAAGGTCTGCCCTTGCGGTTGCATAGGCAATGTTGTTTGCTTTCTGATGTACCTTGATACAAAATTCTTCTTCCGGGTTGGCTTTTGCCTTGAGAATTATCGAATTCTGTCTGTAATTCAGAGTCGTGTCCAGAAGAGAAAGCTTGTGAAGATCCAGAAGTCCTGTTGAAAGCTCCTTCTGAAAACTTCGCAAAGCAAAAAGCAATATTTCAAGAGCGGTTATAAGATATCGCGAAATATCTCCTTCGTTTTCAAAAATGCTGCTGCGCTGTTCCTGAATACTCACAAAACGCCGTTCGTTTTCCGGTGCAAATCCCATGATGGTCAGATCCGGTTTAAGCGGTGTCGTGTCGTTTTCTTTCGAGAACTTAAAACTGAAACTCTCTTCCGGAAGTTCTCCTTTTTCCCATTCAAGGGTCGTAAAGATCGTTGGAAGATAAGCAAGCACCGGATAGTTGTGTTTAATGGAATAAAGTCTATAAAGTATCCATGACATTGTTATATTAAGTCTTTTGAAAGGTTTGGCATATTGTAAATGCTCTTTTATAAAAATCGCTGTGATTATGGAAGGCTCCGTCGGATTCTTGCTTATATCATTTGCAAAATCAAAATACTGTTCCCACGAAAAACGAATTCTGTTCTTCGGTTCCGGGAGAAACGTTTCGATAACATCCTCTGAAATACCTGCAGTAAGTCTTGCATAAAGCCCGTTTAAAAAATCCATATCTATTTTTTCGCAAACCATTGTTTCAAGCTCGGAAAGAATTGAAACCGCATTTATCACAATATGTTCCGAAGGAGTTTCCGGCGGCCGGTTAAAATATATAATCTGCTCTATCTGCTCATGGCTTATGTTTATTCCGTCAAGGAAGGTTGCCGCTTCAACCTCTTTTATTATCGCTTTTTGCTTGAAGCGGTAACTTTCTTTCTGGCGCATCTGCTGATATATCGGAGATTCCGCCGAAGCCAGGGAAGCAACCTTTGCAATGGATTTTAGCATAATACCGTTCACTGTGTAAAATGTTCTTCTTCCGTTTTCACACACTATTGGTATATAAAAACCTCTGCTGCGTCTTAAAGCAAAAAGCGCTTCATAAACATCGTTCACGCTCCAACCTGCAGGCATAGGTCTTGATATAAGATCGCCCCAGCTTAAAGGTTTTTCAGAATCTTCTTTCATAAGTTCCAAAATCTCTCTGCTATTAAGAATATCTATCAGTTTTTTTAAATCGCTATTCATATCATCGCCATCCCGGTTTTTTGTTGCAGTTATTTTAAAATTATTATACATCTTTTAATTATCGTAAACAATCTATCAATTATTTGATAATTGAGAACAAACCGGCTCTTTAAAACGATTTATTTATCAAACATTACTTTCCTGTTTTGAATCTATCATTTTTCCAATAGCAAATTTATTGATAGCTAACAAAAACGTGTGTTTTTGTTAGTATGAATTCACAAAAATATAAACGTAAGCCTTTTTCCTATCAATTTATAAAGGCTTTACTATTTTTATATTCTGAACTAATATTTTTTTATCGGACAAACCCGAAAAGAACAAAACTGAAAGGAGTTTAACTATGGCTAAAGTTATTCTTAATGAAAGCAAAGGCGGCGGCATAACTACCACCGGAGCATCAGTCACCGCATCCGTCGATATGACCGATATTGCAAAAGGCTCTGTTGTTGTTGAACAGAACGTTATGATTCCGATGCGTGACGGAACAAAACTCGCATGCGACGTTTATCGTATAAACGACGGAGTAAAACGTCCCGTACTTCTCGAAAAATCCCCATATGATAACAAACAATTTGTAGGTATCCATGAAATGATATGCAGCCCTTATGTTATGGCACAAAAAGGATTCGTTGCGGTTGTTGTTGAAGACCGCGGCAGAGAAGCTTCCGAAGGCTTCTGGCGTCCTTATGTTGACGATGCCGATGATACCTATGACGCAGTTGAATGGTGTGCCGCACAGCCATGGTCCGATGGCAATGTCGGTATGTACGGTAACTGTGGTTACGGTTATCAGACATTTACCGGTGTTGGTATGGCTCCTCCCCATCTTAAAGCAATTTTTGCACATACAACCGTTCCCAATCCCTATGACGGCTGGACTTACAACAACGGCGTTTTCCACCTTGCATTCATGTCTGCATGGGCTGCAGTACAAAGCATGAATACCGCCGCACGCGAACTCAAAGCCGGTCCGGAAGAATTCGGTCAGTTTTATATGAATTTCCAAAGACTTTATCTTTCCGGAAGCAACCGTCCTCCCAAACCGGAACAGGCCGCAAAAGCTGCTGTCCGCGACCTTCCGCTTATTGATGCTCCTGTTCTCAACAAACTTCCTTACTGGAAAGAATGGCTCGCACATCCTACCTATGATGATTTCTGGAAGGCATCCGACAACATCGCAAAAATCAAAGCAAGTGAAAACAAAGTCGATATCCCCGTTCTTCAGCTTATCTGTTGGTATGACAACGCATGCCAAGGCAACGTTGAATTCTTTAATCTCCTCAAAGAAAAATCTACTGACAGAGTTAAGAATGAACATCGTCTTATCATCGGTCCCTGGGATCATTCTGCATATTATAACAACCGTGCTTCCTGCGCGGGCGAACGTGACTTTGGCTTTGAAAACGAAACCGGAACTGCTCTTTCCGTTCCGATGTTCTTCAGCTGGTTCAACAAACACCTTAAAGGTATCGGCGATGGTGTAAACCCCGGTGAAAACCAGGTTAAATATTTCCAGATGGGTGAAAATGCATGGAAAGAAGTTCCCGCATGGCCTGTTCAGCACGAAAAAGTAAAATATTATCTCCACAGTGAAGGAAGCGCCGTAAGCAGCATGGGCAACGGAACCCTTTCCACCAAAGCTCCCGAACAGGAACCTTGCGACAGCTATGTTTACGATCCTCTTGATCCTACTCCCAGCTTCGGCGGACGTTCCATGCTTATGGCAACCGGCGTTTGGAATCAGGCAGAAGTGGAAAAACGCAATGACGTTCTTGTTTATACAAGCTCCGCACTTAAAGAAGATCTTGTTGTTGCCGGACCTATCAGCCTTGAACTTTTCGCAAGCAGCGATTGTGTAGATACAGACTTCCACGTAAAACTTGTAGATCTTGAACCCCAGGGCTATTGCGCAAATATCAGTGAAGGACAAATCCGTGCACGTTACCGCAACGGTTGCGATCACGAAGAATTCCTCACTCCCGACGAAATTGTAAAATACGATATCAGAATCGGAGATGTTGCTCATACCTTCAAAGTCGGTCACCGTATCCGCGTTGCCATTGCAAGCGCTGACTTCCCCAACTTTGACCGCAACCTCAACTGCAAAACTTCTCCTGGTCTTGCAAGAGAGGACGAAGCTCTTAAAGCCACCCAGTGCATCTTCCACGACGCCGTTCGTGCATCTGCAATTACTCTTCCCGTTGTAAAATAATCTCACTTTCTTTTTATATAATCATAACGCAGAAAGGAACCGTCTTTTAAAATCGGTTTCTTTCATTTTCGCACATTTGTCATTTGCACCTCCTTATGCTAATCTCGGCATAAGGAGGTGTATTTTTATGCCGAAGTTTTTTGTTTTTAGCGATGTCCATGGATTTTATGATGAATTTGTAAAAGCTCTTGATGAAGCCGGTTATGATAAAAAAAATCCGGAACACTGGCTTATTTCTTGTGGAGACAATTTCGATCGTGGTGACAGTAATGCTGAAATGCTAGATTTCCTCTTAAATTCGGAACAAACCATTCTTATTAAAGGCAATCATGAGGACATGCTAATGGATGCATTAAACAGAGGCTTTTCAGAGCGCCATAACATACACAATGGTAGCCTTTTTATCATTTATAAGACTGTTTTCTTTTGAATGATAAGCACGTCCGTCGTATTGAATAATATAGTAATTTCCACCGTAGGGAAAGCTTATATCAGCCTCATATCCACATATTTTTTGATTTGCGACAACCTCTTCGTTGAGTAAACAAGATATTACATGATAGAAGATTTTTTCAGGAAATGAAACGTTGTCATTACGGGAGTATCGATGGCGCAGTTCTTTTATGATTTCATTTTGTTCTGGAGTGAACCTTTTGGTTTGGGCAATACCACTTGCTAGATATCGCTCATAGGTATCAGGCGATGTCCTTATCGGAAACCACTTGTTCTCTATGCAAAAAGTCTGAACAAACTCAAGAATGTCGGAGTGGTCATTGTACTTTTTCCATCCCGGCTTTGCTTCCAGTATTCTTAATCTGGCATCCAGCTCTGGCGCCAACTGTTTACGGTGCTCGCTATCCGGACGAAATCTCCCATAATAAGTTCTAGCAAGATTGTACTCATATGTTCCGGGAGTTGTTGCCTTGGGGTTCTGGGAATTGTCTGAATAGAAATCCTCAAAACGTGTGACCCATTCTTCGTCTGTGCGCTTATAGTGCGGCATTTGCCGATTAATATGCTGAACTCTTTCGTATAAATCGGGACGCTCAATTTTCATCAGTTCGAGTGTATCAGAACGTGTAGCAACATTTCCATATCGTTTTTTTAGCTCATATTCTTCTGATCCTTCATCATGACTGAACATTTGTGGCGTTCTTTGATTAATATTGATAAAATTTTCAGTTTTATCAATTATTGATTCTATTGTGCTCCAGTTTTTAGGCATTTTCATCCCTCATATTACTACTTGTATATTTAATACGGGATTTATCATACGATATATAATATGTAAAAGCGTTTCTCATGGGCCCTTGAGCCAACTGCGGTAATTAAATTTACTGCCGAGAAACGCTCTTTTTATGCCCTGTGCCGGTTCTATCTTGATTTTTCTAATATTTTTTGTTATTTTAAATATAACAGCCCAGTTGGGAACCGACATAGTCCGTATCTCTTTTCTCTTGTGGAAGACCGGCTGTTTAAAGCAATGCTGACATAATCGACGGACCTGTGCTCCGGGGATTCACTATCTGCATTGCTTTTTTATTTACAAATATTTTATTATGTGATAATTTTAATTAAAAGGTTGGCCGCAATATTTCTGAAATATCATTAGATGTGAGGTAGGATTTTGGCCAACCTTTTTTATTGACATATACAATTATTCAAGATATAATGTTCACAGAGCTATTCGTTGGTTGGCGTGACGGGAATTGTACCCTGAGCTGCATCAGCCAAGTTTTGGCTCTATTTTTATGCCTTATGCCCGCTTATCTGTTCATTTCTGTCTTTGGTGGTGCCGCCTTCCTCAAAGTTCATTCCCTTGAGAATGGCATTCTTACCGTATCGCTTTTTTAAACTGCCGCTTTTTTTGTTTATTTGTTCATAATTTTATGTTACTATAAAATTATCAAAACAAAGGAAGTGATTTTTTGAAAAATGCCCTTAGAATAATAAGCATCGTTATGTTTCTGATTATGGGAATTGCGCTTGTTCTTTTTATTTCAACATTTTTCGGAAACGGCGGAGGCGGTTTTATTGACCTTACCAACGTTGTTCAGTATTTCCTTTGCGGTGCCATGGTTGTTTCCGGAATTATCGGAATTGTAACAGCAAATTTCGGTTGGAGGAACAAAAAATGATTACGATTTTTAACCGTAAAGAAGTTTTTATAACTTATGATTCAAATGAACAGCTCCGGATACGCAACATTCTCCGCGATAATAACATTGAACATTTTACAAAATGCAAGGGCAGAAACGATTTTAACCGCGGAAGAACCGGTTCTTTCGGAATCGATATGAGCTGCAACTATGAATATAAAATTTACGTAAAACGTTCCGATTATGAAAAAGCCGTTCTTGCAATAAACAAAAGATAAGGAAAAGCACCGATACGGTGCTTTTCTTTTTTTGCGTTTGGGTGTATAATGTAGGAAAAATTCCCCTTGCGAGGTATTTTAAAAATGGTACTTAATCTAATAAATTTTATCCAGGTTGCAATAGTCTGGATACTTATAATTCCGGAGCTTCTTTTTGCTATCCATAAAGAAAAAAGAGAAAACAAAAAGCCGGATGCCGCTTCCGTCACCGAACAGTTCGGAAGATACGCTTCAATGCTTCTTATGGTTCTTCCGCTCGGAATATGGGAATTCGGTTTTGCTTCTTCCGAAGAAATGATAATCTATTTTGCCGGAAACGGAATTCTTCTTGCGGTTTATATCCTTCTTTGGGTACTTTTCTTCAAAAAGCAAAGTTTCGGAAAAGCAATCGTTCTTGCGATAATCAACACAGCCGTTTTCCTTCTTTGCGGAATTCTTCTCCGCCATTGGTTCCTTGTTGTTTTCGCCGTTATTTTTGCAATCGGACATATTGCCGTAACCGTCAAGAAATTCAGGGAGGCGTAAGATGAACGATTATTCCCTTCTTTGCCAAAATCTTTTTGCCATAACCGACGGCGTTCCTTATGAAACCGCAAATCTCGCGAACGCTTCCGCCCTTCTTTGGGAACATCTTCCGGATCTTAACTGGGCGGGTTTTTATAAAATGACGGACGGAAAACTTGTTCTCGGTCCTTTCCAGGGAAAAACCGCCTGCATAGAAATTGAAATCGGCCGCGGAGTTTGCGGAACAGCGGTTTTTGAAGACAAAACCCAGCTTGTTTATGACGTACATCAGTTCCCGGGACATATCGCCTGCGACTGCGCTTCGAATTCCGAAATCGTTGTTCCGATCCACGTTAACGGAAAAATCTGGGGCGTGCTCGATATTGACAGCCCGGTTATCGGAAGATTTTCCGAAGATGACAAAACAGGACTTGAGGAATTTGTAAAAGTTCTTGAAAAAGTTTTATAAAAAAAGAAAAAACGCCGCGAAAACGCGGCGTTTTTTCCCTTTGGTTCCGATTTTTTGCCGAAGATTTAAATTTTATGATTTTTGTTTTTCAATATGATATATTTTTCTCACAGGAGGTGAAACGATGAAATTCAATCTTATCATCGATAAATCCAAGGAAGAGGAAATTACTGCGACAGTGCACGGTCGCTCTTCCCTTACCGAAAGAATCGAAGCTCTTGTGATGCAATACAGTGGAAACGACCGTATTCCTGTTTTTTCCGAAGATGAAATGAAGCTTCTTCAATTTTCGGAAATCGAATCCGTTGTTTCGGAAGAGGGAAAAACCTTTGTTACCGATTCTTCCGGAAACAGATTCCGGATAAAAATGCGGCTTTATGAAATCGAGGAAATCCTTCCTTCATATTTTATCCGAATCAACAAATCCGCCCTTGCGAATGAAAAACGGATCGAACGTTTTTCTGCAAATTTCAGCGGCGCTGTTGATGCGGTTTTTAAAAGCGGCAATAAAGAATACGTTTCAAGACGCTGTTTTGCGGAAATTAAAAGGAGGTATTTGGGAAAATGAAATCTTTTTTCAAAGAATTTTTTAAGAGAGGTTTTATCAGCGCCTGGGGAGGACCCTTTATTCTTGCAATTATCTATTACATAGCCGGAAGCATAGAAAACATTGAAAATATTCCGGTAAACGAAGTTTCTCTCGGAATTCTTTCGATCACTCTTATGGCATTTATCGCCGGCGGCATTACGGCAATTTATCAAAGCGAAAAGCTTCCCCTTGCTTCTTCAATAATGATCCACGCTGCAGTTCTTTATCTGGATTATCTCATTATGTATCTTCTTAACGATTGGATTCCGAGAAGCGAGATAGGAATTTTTACCGCAATTTTTGCAGGTGGTTTCGCCTTTATATGGTTTATCATCTATCTTTGCATCCGAAAACAGGCGGACGGAATAAATTCCCGAAGAAAAGAAGCATAAAACAAAAGCAACAGAGAGTTGCTTTCATACAATAAGCTTTTATGCTACAATATCATCGAGGTGATGATGTATGGATACGAAGGAAGTTATATATGAATTAAGAACCAAAAACGGTTTATCACAGGATGAGCTTGCCGAAAAAGTTTTTGTTACCCGCCAGGCCGTTTCCCGTTGGGAAAACGGCGAAACAACGCCTAACACTGAAACTCTTAAGCTGCTTTCAAAACTTTTCGATGTTTCGATAAACACTCTTCTCGGTTCTCCGCGCCAGCTTATCTGTCAGTGCTGCGGAATGCCTTTGGAAGATTGCAACATCAGCAAGGAAAAAGACGGTATTTTCAACGAAGATTACTGCAAATGGTGCTATGCTGACGGAGAATATATGTACCATGACATGGACGACCTTATCGAAGTTTGCGTTAAAACCATGTCAAACGGAAGTTTTTCTCCGGATCAGGTAAGAGAATACATGAAAAATATGCTTCCCGGCTTAAATTATTGGAAGAACTATCTTAACGTCGGCGGAAAAGAAAAATTCGATGAATTCAAAAAACAGATCATTGATGAATTCAACGATCTGCATATTGAAGGAATGCCCGAAGTTAAAAGCCTCAACGCCCTGGTCGGAAATTTTATAAATCTTGAATATCGGCTTCCTAACGGAACAATCGTAAAATTTCTTGACGACAGAGCTACATATCTCGGAACGCAGCTTGAAAGTGAGTTTGGCGGAAGATGTTTCGGTCTTGCCGCAAACATGGATTTCCTTTTGGTCTGTACCTATGATGAAAACGGAGAAAACCCTGAACTGATTATTTATAAAAAGAGATAAAGAAAATCCCTGCCGGATTATAAGGCAGGGATTTTCTTTATCCGCATTTTTCGTCGATTTCTTTAAAAATTCTGCTGTAATCCGTAATTCCGAAACTGCATCCCGGAAGCCAGCTTGCATGAAGTTTCCGGAGTTCTTTTGAATCTCCCATAACTTCTTTTGTTTTTCTGTATGCAAACATGTTGGCATCTTTTTTAACGATTGGATTCCGAGAAGCGAGATAGGAATTTTTACTGTCATTTTTGCCGCAGGTTTTGCGATAATCTGGGTTATAATTTATTTTTGCAGCAAAAGAAAAATTCGATGAATTCAAAAAACAGATCATTG
>JAZQBJ010000023.1:0-1636 GCA_045545715.1 Oscillospiraceae bacterium | reverse complement strand
CAGAACGACATGGCTACGATCCGACTTTATCTCTTTATATCCCGCCGCAACGATTTCTCTTGCTTCGGCAAGAATATTTTCCGGTTCCCTGCTCTTTTCTCTTCCGCGAACAAGAGGCACTACACAGTATGTGCAGAAGTTATCGCATCCATGCATTATCGGAAGATTTGCTTTCATATCGCTGTCCCGGTGGATGGGAAGATATGCCGGCATACAGCCTTGGCCTTCGCCGATATCGAACTGGCGTTTTTTTGCGGTTATATGTTTATAAACAAGTTCCGGTAACCTGGGAGCGCCATGGGTTCCGAAAACTATATCCACAAAAGGATAACTTTGGCGGAATTTTTTTGCGATATGTTCCTGCTGGACCATACAGCCGCAGACCGCAATTATCATATCCGGGTTTTCCTCATGGGCTTTTTTAAGGATTCCCACGTTTCCGAAAACGCGTTTTTCAGCGTTTTCTCTTATTGCGCAGGTATTGAAAATTACAAATTCTGCTTCTTCGGCGGAATTTATGATTTCATATCCCATATCTTCCAGAAGGCCTTCGAGCTTTTCACCATCGGAAAAGTTCTGCTGACATCCGTAGGTATGGACATAGGCCTTATGCTTGCCTTCTCTTTTTGAAAGGATTTCGCGCACTTTTTCAATATAGCTTATTTCTGGCATTGGAACTTCCTTTCTGCCTTAAAAAATCAAATATAATCCTTATCTTAATATATTATCACGAAGATACAAATTTATCAATAGTATAAGAATGCGAATATGTTTAGCAAACGTTTTTTGCGGCAATAATATCTTCGCAACAAAATTACGGAGTGATAAAAATGACCGTTAAACGAGGAGATATTTATTATGCCGACCTGAGTCCCGTGGTCGGTTCGGAACAAGGCGGGATACGTCCGGTACTTATTGTTCAAAATGACGTTGGAAACAAATTCAGTCCTACTGTTATTGCTGCCGCAATAACAAGTCAGAAAGACAAAACAAAGCTTCCGACCCATATTACTGTTTCATCGCAAAATTGCGGCCTTGCAAAGGATTCCATCGTTCTTCTTGAACAAATACGTACCATTGATAAACAGCGCCTTAAAGAGCACATGGGACATCTTGACGATGGTGCCATGAACAAAATCGATGAAGCTCTTTCAATAAGTTTCGGACTCGGAAATCCCGCAATATAACAAAAAACGGAAGGCTTTGCCTTCCGTTTTTTTAATCAAGAATTTTTTCAAGTTTTTCGTCAAATCCGGTCTTTAATTCTTCAAGAAGTTCATTTCCCCAATCGGGAAATTCTTCCCTTTTGCAGGCAAAGAAAAGTGATGAAAGAACCATTGCAATTTCTTCAACAAGTTTTTCATGCTCATCGATTTTTCCGTATTCTTCAAGAAAAGCTTCTTTTGCTTTTTTCGAAAGTGACCAACAGACATTGTTTATATCTGAATATGCCGGACCTTTCCCGAAAAGGTTATAATCGAACATAAAAGCTTTCGATTTATCTTTTGATACAACAAGATTTGTATAATAAAAATCGTTATAATTGAAAGTTTTTTTCATACTTTCTATTTCAACGTTTATTTTTGAAAAATTTTCATCTATTCTTTTCCAGACCGGCAAATCTTCTGTTTTTGTC
>JAZQBJ010000022.1:0-17395 GCA_045545715.1 Oscillospiraceae bacterium | reverse complement strand
AATTAAAGCGGCGAATATTATCTGCCCCTACAAATAAAAAAGCCTTCCCGGAGGGGAAGGTGGATTTTTCGGCAAAGCCGAAAAAGACGAAAGAGGGATAACTAAGTTTCACGAAGGGCAGCCTTCCCAGAGGGGAAGGTGTCACCGCAGGTGACGGATGAGGGATAAACCCTGTCCCATGAATAACGGGCGAACACATAGGTTTGCCTCTATATTAGCCGAGCCGCCGATTTAAAATGAAAATCCGCCGTCGGCCTGAACGATGGCGGTTGAGATTAGAAAGCATTAATCTTTCGGTGGAGAGTTTATTCCCCCTTTTTCAAAGGGGGAATCGCTTGCGGGAGCAAGCGGTTAGGGGTTTGAAATTTTTCTTTCAGGCACCAACCGGTTTCTTTTGTTTTCACAAAAGAAATGGGGTGGTAATCTTAATTAATTCCATAAAAAAAGAATCCCTCCGTCTTTTTTGCGGAAAGCCGCAAAAAATCCACCTCCCTTTAGGCAAGGGAGGCTTTTTAATCTTATTACATCATAAAAACAAAACCGCCTTTTTCCACAATTCCTTTATAATTAATAATACATTTATAAATATATCGCCAAAAATATGTGGAAAACCTTTTCTTTTAACTTATTTTATGCTATAATTTATTCTGTAATATTTTATAATTTCCCTTCTGCGTCTTTGTAAAAAGGGTCTTATACAATAAATTTTAAAACGGGGGAAAAACATGGATTCTTTTGAAGAAATTTTCGGTCTTGTAAAAGATTACTGCAAGACCCAGATGACCGAAGTTGCCTATAATCTTTGGATCAAAGATATCGAACCGGTTAAACTTACAGTCGAAAAAGTTTATCTCAGCGTAAATTCAGAATTCAAGAAAAACATTGTTTCCGAAAAATACCGCGATCTTCTTTCAAACGGATTTGAAAATGTTCTCGGTTTTCCGGTGGAAGTTTCAATAGATTATGCTGAAGCCGCCGAAACAAAAAACACCGCGCCTGCTGCGCCTGTTCTTGAAACCCCGGCTGTAATCGAACCCGGCGAATATGCCTATACTTTCGATACCTTCATAGTCGGTTCTTCCAATAAATTCGCCCACGCCGCGGCGATGGCTGTTGCCACCCACGATATAAGAAACTATAACCCGCTCTTTATCCACGGCGATTCGGGACTTGGCAAAACCCACCTTCTTTTTGCTATTATGAACGAAGTCAAAAGAAGAAGACCCGAAGCTGTAGTTGCTTATGTAAAAGGCGAAGAATTTACAAACGAACTTATCGCCGCGATCCGCAGCCAGACAACTCCCGAATTCCGCGAAAAATACCGCAAGGTGGATTATCTTCTCGTCGACGATATTCAGTTTATTGCAGGAAGAGATTCCACCCAGGAAGAATTTTTCCATACCTTCAACGCTCTTTATGAATCCGGAAAACAGATCGTTCTTGTTTCCGACAGACCTCCGAAAGAGATAAAAACCCTTGAGGACCGCCTTCGCAACCGTTTTGAAATGGGCCTTATGGCTGATATCCAGCCGGCGGATTTTGAAACAAGAATCGCCATAATCCAGCGCAAAGCGGATCTTCTCAATATGGATATGCCAAACGAAGTTGCCGAATACATAGCCAACAACCTCAAGAGCAATATCCGCCAGCTTGAAGGCGCTGTAAAAAACATCAAGGCAAACTCCCTTATCTATGAAAACAAACCTATCACAATCATGATGGCCCAGACCGCAATCCGCGATATCCTTAACGATAATCAGCCCATTCCCGTTACCATCAGCAAGATTATAAGCGAAGTGGGAAGAACCTTCAATATCTCCGAACAGGATATCAAGAGCAACAAGCGCGCCGCAAATATAAGCCGCGCAAGACAGGTTGCGATGTATGTTATAAAAGACATTACCCAGATGAGTATGGCCGCCATAGGCGAAGAATTCGGCGGAAGAGACCACTCCACCGTTGTCTACGCAATAAGCCAGACCGAAAAAATGATGAAAACCGATTCCCACCTTCGTGAAATAATCGAAGACATAACAAAAAACGTCCGGGATATGTAAACTTTTCCACATGTTGAAAAATGTTGAAACAATGTTAATTTAACCGAGTTTTCACAATATAACATTTTTTATTCAACAGCCTCTTTTTTGAAATTTTTGCTTTCAACTTTTCCAAAATCTTTCAATATCGGACTTTTTAAAAAAACAAAGCAAAAAATACGATGCTTTTGAGAAAAAACGGATTTTTCAACATTTTCAACACCCCCTACTGTTATTACTGAAATATACTATTCTTTCTTTCTATCGGGAGGAGATTTTTATGAAATTTTCTTGCAGCCGCCAGGAACTTTCCGAAGCGCTCAACAATGTCACCCGCGCCGTTGCCGCAAAGACCACCCATCCTGCAATGGAAGGCGTTCTTATCGTTGCGGAAGACGACCGCCTTACTTTAAGCTGCTATAACATGGAGCTGGGCATCACCACATATATGGCCGCCCGCATTTCCGAAAACGGCTCCATTGTTCTTAATGCAAAGCTTTTCTTTGATATGGTACGCCGCCTTGCTTCCGAAAAAATCGAAATCGAAAGCGACGAAAAATTCATCACCAAAATCCGCGGCGGCGCGGCAGAATATAATATCATCGGAATAGAAGCCGAAGAATTTCCTCAGGTTCCAACCGTTGATGAAAAAATCAATTTCACTATCAGACAGGATACCCTTAAAAGTATGATCGAGCAGACCATTTTTGCTGTTGCTGTAAATGATTTCAAACCCGTTCATACCGGTTCCAAATTCATTATAAAAGACCACGTTCTTTCCGTTGTTTCCGTCGATGGTTTCCGTCTTGCAATCCGTAAGGAACAAGTCGGTTACGGCGATGAACTTGATTTTATCGTTCCCGGAAAGACCCTTTCCGAAGTTGCAAAGCTTCTTGACGGAGATGAGGACGTTCTTATAGCTCTTTCCCAAAAACATATTATTTTCCGCGTAGGAAGATATGACGTTGTTTCCCGCCTTCTCGAAGGTGATTTTATCGATTTCCGCTCTTCGATTCCGGTAAATTCCAACACAGTTGTTGAAGTTAAAGTAAGAGATTTTCTCAATTCCATCGACAGAACCAGCCTTCTTATCAACGACAGACTTAAGAGCCCGATCCGCCTTTCCATAGGAAACGGCGAGATAAAAATCTCCTGCTCCACCGCTCTCGGAAAAATAAGCGACGTTGTTGAATGTGATATAAAAGGCGAAAACGTCGATATGGGATTCAACAACAGATATCTTCTCGAAGCTCTTCGTGCAACCGGCTGCGATAAGGTAAGAATGATAATAAACAGCCCTCTTTCTCCGGTAAAAATCGTTCCGATGGAAGGCGAAAGCTTCCTCTTCCTTGTTCTTCCGGTAAGAATGAAAACGGATATCTGAAAAAAGCCCCTCGGAGGAGGGGCTGTCTGCGAAGCAGACTGGGGAGGGATAATATCCGACCGATATATGTCTGTGCTTTGTGTTTTTAATAATCCCTCCTCCGTCATTTTCTTACGAAAATGCCACCTCCTCCTCTGAGGAGGTAATAAAATAAAAGAGGTACACCATGGCAAAAATTCAGCTTAAACTTGTAAGAAGACCGGCTCCTTCCGCTCCGGTTGAAGTGGAAATCCGGGATGAATTTATAAAACTGGATTCTTTCCTTAAGTTTGCCGGCGCCGTTATGACCGGCGGCGAAGCAAAAGAACTTATCCAGGGCGGAAAAGTAAAAGTAAACGGCGAAGTTTGCGAAATGCGCGGCAAAAAAATGCGCCCGGGAGACGTTGCCGAAGTTTACGGAAAATCCTTTATGGTTGCCGCAAAAGAAGATGAAGAAGAATGATTTTTCAAAAAATCGAACTTAAGGATTTTCGGAACATAGAAAATCTCGAAATGGTTCCGGGCGAAAAAGTCAATATAATCTGCGGCGAAAACGCCCAGGGAAAAACAAACCTTATGGAAGCTTTATGGCTCTTCACCGGTGCAAAAAGTTTCCGCCAGACAAAGGATTCTGAATTTATCCGCTTCGGCGCAGAAAAAGCGGAACTTAAAGCGGATTTTTTCGCAGAACATCGGGAACAAAACGCCGAAATTTCCTTTTCACCTTCAAAAAGCATCAAAAAGAACGGAATCGATATAAAATCTTCCGCGGAATATGCCGGAACCATCGGCGGCGTTGTTTTTTCTCCAAGCCATATGAACCTTTTCCGGGACGGCCCGAAGGAAAGAAGAAGACTTATAGACACTTCTCTCTGCCAGCTCTATCCGAAATATCTTTCGGTGCTCGGAGATTATAACAAAGTTCTTCTTCAGCGCAACACCGTGCTCAAAGACGCAAAATATCATTCCGGTCTTGTTGATATGATAGATATTTATGACGAACAGCTTGCCCGCCTTGGCGGTTCAATAATCCGGACAAGGGTAAATTACTGCGAAAGCCTTAATAAAAAAGCCGCGGAAATTTATAAAGGGATGTCTTCCGGAAGAGAAGAATTCTTTGCGGAATATATAACAACTGTTCTTTCTGAAAATGAGCACGCCGAAAGTTCAATGAGCACAGCCGATTGGGCACAAAAATTCTACGATGCCCTTGCTTCATCAAGAAATTATGACCTTGAGCACGGAATAACTTCCGTCGGCCCCCATAGGGACGACATTGAAGTCACTCTTGATAAAATGCCGGTGCGTTCCTTCGGTTCACAGGGTCAGCAAAGAAGCTGCATCCTTTCGCTGAAGCTCGGCGAAGCAAAAATGCTCGGCGAAGCGATGGGCGAACCTCCGCTCATACTTCTTGATGACGTTATGAGCGAACTTGATTCGATCCGCAGGGATTATATTCTCAATTCCATCGGCGAAAGCCAGATTTTCCTCACCTGCTGTGATAAGGAACTTTTTTCCGGCCTTGAAGACGGAAAAGTCTTTATTATGGAAAAAGGCAGGCTCCTCGGAGAAGGAGCTGTCTGCGAAGCGGACTGAGGAGGGATTATCCCCGATAAATATGGATAAACGCTCCGCGTTTCCTGTTTATCCCTCATCCGTCTTTTTTGCAGTAAACTGCAAAAAATCCACCTTCCCCTCTGGGAAGGCTTAAAAAAGGAGGAATATAAAAAATGTATCTCTTCCTCGGCGGCGATGTTTCCGTTTGGGAAAACGACATAATCGGCGTTTTCGATATGGATAACACGACCGTTGCAAAATCCACCCGCGAATTTCTTTCCCGGAACCAGAAGGAAGGTTCCGTAATAAACGTAACCTATGACCTTCCGAAAAGTTTTTGTTTAACAACAGAAAACGGAAAGGAGAAAGTTTATATTTCCCAGCTTGCTCCTTCAACATTAAAGAAGAGAGGAACGGGACTTTAATAAAAAAACTTCCTCGGAGGAGGAGGTGGCATCGCGAAGCGATGACGGAGGAGGGATAAATCCCATCTGTTTTTTGTCTGCGCTCCGCGTTCTTAAAAATCCCTCATCCACCATTGCCGTTCGGCAATGGTCCCCCCTTCCCCTCCGGGAAGGCAATTTAAGAAAATCCACCGCAAAATGCGGAAAAATATTCAGGAGGTAAATTTGTGGAAAATACTCCGTTTGCCGTAGAACCTATGCAGGAAGCCTACGACGAAAACCAGATCCAGGTTCTTGAAGGACTTGAAGCAGTAAGAAAAAGACCCGGTATGTATATCGGTTCCACCGGACCGAAGGGTCTTCATCACCTTGTTTATGAAATTGTCGACAACGCCATCGACGAAGCACTGGCGGGCTATTGCACCGATATCAACGTGGAACTCCTTCCCGGAAATCTCGTAAGAGTTACCGATAACGGCCGAGGAATCCCGGTTGGTATCCATGCAAAACTCGGAATTCCGGCAGTAACCGTTGTTTTCACCGTTCTCCATGCGGGCGGAAAATTCGGCGGATCCGGCTATAAAGTTTCCGGCGGTCTTCATGGCGTCGGCGCTTCGGTCGTTAACGCCCTTTCCGAATGGCTCGAAGTCGAAGTCCGTGACGGGGAACATATCTACCGCCAGAAATTCCAGAGGGGCGTTGCCGAAGGTGATCTTGAAATTGTCGGCGATACCGAAGAAAAAGGCACCGCGGTTCTTTTCAAGGCGGATAATCAGATTTTTGAAACCCTTGAATATGAATACGATACCCTTCTTGTGCGCCTTCGCGAACAGGCTTTCCTCAATGCCGGCGTAAAAATCATCTTCACCGATAAACGCGACCCGGAAAACGAAAGAAAAGAGATGCTTCATTATGAAGGCGGTATAAAATCCTTCGTTGAATATATCCATAAGAAAAAGGGCCTCGAAACGATCCATCCGGAAGTCCTTTATTTTTCCGCAAAAAACGGCGATTCCACCGCGGAAGTCGCAATGCAGTATAACGACAGCTATAACGAAGTTGTTCTCAGCTTTGCGAACAACATCCACACAATCGACGGCGGTATGCACGAAACCGGTTTCAAAAACGCTCTCCGAAAAGTTTTCAACGATTACGGAAGAGAGCATAAGATCCTCAAGGATAACGATAAGGATCTTTCCGGTGAGGACGTCCGCGAAGGTCTTACCGCGGTAATTTCCGTAAAGCTCACCGATGCGGAATTTGAAGGCCAGACCAAAACAAAACTCGGCAACACCGAAATGAGAACAATGGTCGATAAAATGCTTTATGAAAAGCTCAAGACCTTTTTCGAAGAAAATCCTTCCGTCGCAAAAGCAATTTTTGAAAAATCTCTCGGCGCCGCAAGAGCAAGAGAAGCCGCAAGAAGAGCACGCGAAAACGCAAGAAGAAAATCCGTGCTCGAAAGCTCTTCCCTTCCGGGAAAACTTGCGGATTGCTCCGACCGCGATATCACAAAAACCGAAATCTATATCGTCGAGGGTGACTCCGCAGGCGGCAGCGCAAAAATGGGACGCGACAGAACCTTCCAGGCGATCCTTCCTCTCTGGGGAAAAATGCTCAACGTTGAAAAAGCAAGGATCGATAAAGTTTATAACAACGATAAGCTCACTCCCGTGGTAACAGCTCTCGGCTGCGGAATCGGCGATGAGGTCGATCTTTCAAAACTCCGCTACGGAAAAGTAATAATCATGGCCGATGCGGACGTTGACGGTTCTCATATCAGAACCCTTCTTCTCACTTTCTTCTTCCGTTATATGCGTCCTCTTATCGAAGAAGGACATGTATATATCGCCCAGCCCCCTCTTTATAAAATAATTGTGGGAAAATCCGTTCGCTACGCTTATTCCGATGAGGAACGCGACAGCATTATTGCGGAACTTAATCCGGAAGGAACGAAAAAAAGCGACGTCCAGCGCTACAAAGGTCTTGGTGAAATGGACCCGCAGCAGCTTTGGGAAACCACAATGGATCCGGAACGCAGAATAATGCTCCGTGTTGAACTTGAAGATGCGGCCGCCGCGGACGAAGTTTTTACCATTCTTATGGGCGATAAAGTTGAACCCAGAAGAGAATTCATCGAAACAAACGCAAAATACGTTCAGAACCTTGACGTTTAAGAAACAGGAGGAAATTTAAAATGGCATTTAACCTTTTCAGAAGAAAACCGAAACCGAAGCCCGAAATCAAAAGACTCGAAGTTTCCGCCTATGGCGAACCCAAATATGAATTCACCCATATCCCCACCCTTGAAGTTTACCGTGAATATAACGACACTGTTTCCGCTCCGGCAATTGCAAGAGATAAACAGCTCAAACGCGCTTTCGGTCTTATAATGGGCGTTATCACAATTGTTTTCGCCGTTCTTTCCGTAATGAATTTTGACTATTTTGATCCGATTTATGAAGGAAGAGGCTTCTTTGTCTGGATGAGCTACACAAGCTTTATGTTCTATTTCCTCGTAACCCTTATGTCCGCTTATCTCACCTATCATCTTCTCACCTATTATCATTATTTCCCGAAACGCCTTGAAAAGGCAACCGCTGATTATTATAAATCCAGCAAATATCTCACCAACGAAATCGTTCTTGCCTGCTATGAAGACGGCGTTCTCGAAAAAGCCGAACCCCGCGACGAATTTTTTGAATGGGGAATGTTCAACCGCTGCTGGGAAAGCAAAAACGTTGTTTATCTTGAATTCACCCTTGCAAACCAGCTTTTCGTAGCAAAAGAAGTTATGATCGAAGCCGGAGCAAACATTGATGAATTCATCGCCTGGGCAAACGAAAAAATCGAAGAAGGCAAAAAAATAATGGCTGAACGTGAAGCCGAAGAAGAAGCTTTGGAAGAAGCAGCCGAAGAAGAATATGAGGCAATCGAAAAAGAAATCGAAGCTCTTGAAGAAGAACTTGAAGAACTCGACGACGATTCCCGCGAAGAAGAAATTGAAGAGAAAATAAAAGCTCTTGAAGAAAAAGCCGAAGAGCTTGAAGATAAACTCGACGATTAAAAAAGCCTCCCTTTTTAAAAACCTTCCCAGAGGGGAAGGTGGCAAAACCGAAGGTTTTGACGAAAGAGGGATAACCATATTTAACCGGAGGAAAAAATCCCTCCTCCACCGTCTTCGACGGTCCCCCTCCTCCTCTGAGGAGGTAATTCAAAAGAACGGAGGAACCCGTTTTGGAAGAAAACGAAAAGAAAATTCCCGAACCGGCAATCGAACTTGAAGACGATATGCCCAAGGCAAAACTTATAAACGTGGATATCGAAAAGGAAATGAAAAAATCCTTCCTGGATTATTCCATGTCCGTAATCGTTTCCCGTGCTCTTCCGGATGTACGCGACGGTTTGAAACCGGTACACCGAAGAATCCTTTATACAATGTATGAAAACGGTCTTGAACCGACAAAAGCATATAAAAAATGCGCCGCAACCGTCGGCGACGTTCTCGGTAAATATCATCCCCACGGCGACGCTTCCGTTTATGACGCAATGGTACGCCTTGCCCAGGATTTCTCCATGAGAGCTCCCCTTGTTGACGGTCACGGAAACTTTGGTTCAATCGATGGTGACCCGCCGGCAGCTTACCGTTATACCGAAAGCCGAATGAGCAAAATGGCAACCAAAATGCTCACCGATATCGATAAGGATACCGTTGATTTTATGGGAAACTATGACGACAGCCGAAAAGAGCCCGTCGTTCTTCCCTCAAAATATCCGAACCTTCTCGTAAACGGCTCCGTAGGTATCGCTGTCGGTATGGCAACAAACATTCCGCCTCATAACCTTCGCGAAACCGTCGAGGCAGCCTGCTGCCTTATCGATAATCCGGAAGCCACCCTTGATGACCTTATGGAACATATCAAGGGACCCGATTTCCCCACCGGCGGTATCATTATGGGCAGAGCGGGTATCCGCGCGGCTTATGCAACCGGCAGAGCAAAACTCATAGTCCGCTCCCGCTGTGAAATTCAGGAATGGAAAAACGACCGTTACCGCATTGTCGTAACAGAAATTCCCTATATGGTCAACAAAGCAAGACTTATCGAAAGCATTGCCGACCTTGTTAAGGAAAAACGCGTCGAGGGAATTTCCGACCTTCGTGATGAATCCGACCGCGAAGGACTTAGAATCGTTATCGAACTCAAACGCGACGCCAACGCCCAGGTCGTTCTCAACCAGCTCTATACCTATACCCAGCTCCAGGATACCTGCGGCGTAATCATGCTCGCCCTTGTCAACGGTGTTCCGAAGATCCTTTCCCTCAAGGAAGTTCTTCAGAACTATATCGATTTCCAGCGCGAAGTTATAATCCGCAGAACAAAATTCGAACTCAAAAAACTCCGTGAGCGCGAACATATCCTCGAAGGTCTCAAAATTGCCCAGGATAACATCGACGAAGTTATCCGCATCATCAGAAGCGGTAAGGACGACGCCGAAAACCGCCCCAGACTTATGGAACGCTTCGGACTTTCCGAAATCCAGGCAAACGCAATTCTCCAGATGCGCCTCGGCCGTCTTTCTTCCCTTAACCGCGAAGCAATTGAAAACGAACTTGCTGAAATCCGCGCAGAAATTGCAAGACTCGAAGAAGTTCTCAAGGATATGCACCTCGTTGATGAAATAATCAAATCCGAAATGCGCGAAATCGCCGAAAAATCCGGCGATGACCGCCGCACCGGAATTGAAACCATAAGCGGCGAAATGGATCTTGAAGACCTTATCCCTGTTGAGGACAGAGTTATCACCCTCACCCATTTCGGATATATCAAGAGCCAGCCAGTCGAAGCTTATAAGGCACAGCGCCGCGGCGGCCGCGGAATTTCCGGCATGACCCGCCGTGATGAAGACTATGTCGAAAGCCTCTTCACCGTTTCCACCCATGACTATATCCTCTTCTTCACCGATAAGGGCAAGGTTTTCCGTATCAAAGGCTACGAAATTCCCGAAAGCCAGCGCGCCGCAAGAGGAACCAACATCGTCAACGTTCTTCCTCTTGAACAGGACGAAAAAGTCACCACCCTCATCAAGCTCGGAGGAGTTATCGATGAGGAAGGAACTTACCTCACAATGGTCACCAAAAACGGCGTAATAAAACGTACCCGCCTTTCCCAGTACCGCAACGTCCGCAAGAGCGGTCTTAACGCAATCAGCCTTGATGAGGGCGATGAACTCAAATGGGTTCGCCTCACCGGCGGCGAAGATGAACTTATCGTCGCAACTAGAAAAGGCTACGCAATCCACTTCAAGGAAACCGACGCACGCGAACTCGGAAGAACAGCCCGCGGCGTAAGAGCAATTGAACTCAGAGAAGGCGACGAAGTAGTCGGTATGGAAATTGTTGAGGAAGGCAAAAAACTCCTTACCATAAGCGAAGGCGGAAAAGGCCGCAGAAGCGAATTTTCCGATTACAGCATCCAGAACCGCGGCGGTAAAGGTATTCAGAACTATAAGACCGATAACGTCGCCGGAATCAAGGCTGTTGCCGATGACGACGATATCATCGCAATCAGCTCCGACGGAATTATCATCCGTCTTTCCGTCGATGAAGTCAACGTCCAGTTCAGAAGCGCTTCCGGCGTAAAAGTAATGCGCCTTGCTTCCGAAGAAAGCCGCGTTGTTTCCTTCACCGTTGCTCCGAAGGGAGAAGATGAGGAAGAATCCGAAGGCGAAACCGAAGAAACTTCCGCAGAAGAGAGCGAAACTCCTTCCGAGGAATAAATCCAAAAAAACGTAGGGGCGGATATTATCCGCCCGATTAAAAAAGGCGGAAGTTTTCTTCCGCCTTTTAAAAGCCTTCCCAGAGGGGAAGGTGGCAAAACCGAAGGTTTTGACGGAAGAGGGATAAACCCTTCCAAAACATAAAAAAGCTTTTAAGGAGGTATTCTCCATGCACAGAAACAGAAGAAGAAGCGAACCCCAATCTCCCCTTGCGGCAATGCTCATCGGGATTTTTGTGGTCTGCTTCGGAATTTTCTGGACAATAATGGCGGGTTCAATGTTCCCGCCAATGGCAATTTTCGGAATCCTCTTCACCGCAATCGGTGCGGTGAACGCATATAATACATATAAAACCATAAAAGAAAATGCGGAAAAACCGCATGAGCATCAGGATTTTTACGAAGATGAATATTCCGAAGAACCCCGTGCTCAAAAAGAAGAACTCCGCTGTCCCTATTGCGGAGCGCCGATTCATAGTTCTGATTCCGAATGTGAATACTGCGGAAGCCGGCTTTGAAAAAAGCAGAAGGGATGTTTTTATGAACAAGACAGAACAAAACAAAAAAGAAGGACGCCCGATAAGCGACATGATCTGCGGAACAATATCCGTTCTGGCAGGCCTTGTGTTTATAAAAGTGTTTATATATCCGTTTTCACTGTTCTTTTTCGCCGGAGTGTTCTTTCTTGTCGGCGGAGTTATAACAATAAAAGACGGCTATAAAACTTTGCGCAGAAGAAGCGGAAAGCCTGTTGATGAAGACGATGAACCGGCCACGGAAGAAACCGAAACTCCGAAAGAAGAATTTCGCTGCCCGGTTTGTGAATCTTTGCTTCAGGAAGGCGATCGCGAATGCCCCTACTGCGGAAGCAAATTATAAAAAATTCTCCCTTGTGTAAAGGGAGCTCCCGATGAAGTCGGGTGAGGGATTGTCAACCCTGTTCAACCCAAAATCGGGCGAACACATAGGTTCGCCCCTACAGATAAAAAGCCTTCCCGGAGGGCAGCCTTCCCAGAGGGGAAGGTGCCACCGCAGGTGACGGATGAGGGATAAACCCTGTCCCATGAATAACGGGCGGATAGTATCCGCCCCTACAGATAAAAAAGCCTTCCCAGAGGGGAAGGTGGCAAAACCGAAGGTTTTGACGGAAGAGGGATTAATCCTATCCCACTAAAACCGGGCGCATAATATCCGCCCCTACATAAAAAAGCCTTCCCGGAGGGGAAGGTGCCACCGCAGGTGACGGATGAGGGATAAACCCTGTCCCATGAATAACGGGCGGATAGTATCCGCCCCTACGGTAATTTAATGTAGGGCGGGGGCTTGCTCCCGCCGTGATAAAAAATCCCTCCTCTCTTGGGGAGGTAAAACCCAGCCAGAAGATATCCGCCCCTACAGATAAAAAAGCCTTCCCAGAGGGGAAGGTGGCAAAACCGAAGGTTTTGACGGATGAGGGATAAACCCCGTCCAACTAAAAAAGGAAGTATAATAAACAAAAAAAGGCGGGTTTTGCCCGCCTTTTTCTTTTGTAAAACCTGATTTTTTGCTTTAATCTGTAAAATCATTAAACTTTCGCCGCTGAAATTTTTAAAAATTGCAAAGTTTTGCCGCCAAAGCCGCTTATTACAGAAAATGAATATAAATTTGCAAGTTGAGGAAAAATTTTCTTGCAAAACGTGTGTTTCAAAATATCAACTGTCCGCCATACAAAGACATATTAAAATAAAAAAGAAGCCGCCGGGAAGGCGGCTTCTTTTTTTGTTACTACATTTATTTAACGATGGAAAGAATAAGAGTCATAAGGGTTTTGGAAAGGCTTACGGATTTTTTTTCAGCAACAAGAGCGGAAAAACCTTCGCAATAAGCCATATTTTCGTGTTTTGCCCAGCTGGGAGCAATCGGATGACGGCTTTCAAGCTGGCAGCGATAATCATTAAAAGAAATGTTAGAGAACATAAAATCAAGATCCTTTCGTTGTTAATTAGGCGCAAGGTGTTCCCTTGCTGCCAACTGTTTTATTAATGAACTGTCCGTTCATCGAGTACATTATAACGCAACAAATCCTGCAAAATCAATAGATGGCAAGTGAGAAAACTAACGAAAATAGAGGCTAAAAACTGTGCAATATATACAAAAATGAAAATTTCTGACATTTTAGAAAGTCAATTATACAAAATAATAAATAAAATTTGAAATAATATTCAAAAAATGAATAAAAATTTTTTCGCAAAAAAACAAAAAAATCGTAAAAAACCGCATAAAACCGCGCTTTTTCGCTTTATCACAATAAAACAATTCGCTGTATAAAAACACCTGTCCGCCGCAAAAAGCCTTCCCGGAGGGCAGCCTTCCCAGAGGGGAAGGTGTCACCGCAGGTGACGGATGAGGGATAAACCCTGTCCCATGAATAACGGGCGGATAGTATCCGCCCCTACGGTAATTTAATATAGGGCGTGTGATTGCTCCCGCCGTGATAAAAAATCGCTCCTCTCTTGGGGAGGTAAAACCCAGCCGGAAGATATCCGCCAAATAAAAAAACCGGGCTCCCGCCCGGTTCTTTTTATCTTATTCATTATCATATCTCATAGCCAGAAGGACTTTTTTGATAAGCTCAATGGGCCGCTCGGCGGTTTTAAGAACAACAGTAAGATGCGGTTTTTGCCCTTTAAGATCCATGGCAAGCCTGCCCTGCATCTTCTGGGTGGCCATGCTTATGCGCTCAAGGTCAAGCTCCTTCGGATAGAAACGAACTTCCGAATCAAACTGGCGGATATCCGTGATTCCGAGATGGGAAGCCATGTTGCGCAAAGTCGCAACTTCAATAAGTCCCATAACGGAAGTTGGCGGGTCGCCGAAACGGTCGATAAGTTCGTCGATGACGTCTGCGGCGTCGTCCTGGTTGCGGATCGCCGCAATGCGCTTATACATATCCACCCTCTGGTTGAGGGAACTGATATATTTTTCCGGAATGTGGGCATCGAGAGCGATATCGATTGCGCAGTCTTCGGAAGAAGGCGGCGGAGCTTCGCCCTTTTCTTCCGCAATTGCTTCGGAAAGCAGTCGTACGTACATCTCGTAACCGACGGATTCCATGTGTCCGTGCTGGTTTGCGCCAAGAATGTTTCCGGCGCCGCGGATTTCAAGGTCGCGCATGGCGATTTTGAAACCGCTTCCGAACTGGGTAAAGTCGCGGATCGCGGAAAGTCGCTTCTGTGCAACGTCGCTGATGGATTTTCCCCTTGTGAAGGTGAAATATGCAAAGGCGTGGCGGCTGGAACGTCCCACCCTTCCCCGGAGCTGATAAAGCTGGGAAAGACCCAGATGATCTGCGTTTTCTATGATAAGGGTGTTGCAGGAAGGAACGTCAACGCCGGTTTCGATAATAGTTGTGCAAACAAGAATATCTGTTTCGTGATCCAGAAGGCTCTGCCAGATATCCGAAAGTTCTTCTTCGCTCATTTTTCCGTGAGCGTAGGCAATTCTCGCCTCGG
Organism: Oscillospiraceae bacterium; assembly: GCA_045545715.1. GTDB lineage: Bacteria > Bacillota > Clostridia > Oscillospirales > Ruminococcaceae > UMGS1668. The sequence continues at coordinate 2,767 of JAZQBJ010000022.1, read as the reverse complement.
GCAAATCTTCCTGAAGCTTTGCGGCGCAACCGATTATGCTTTCGGTGTTGTTATGGAGATAAAAAACCTGTCCTCCGCGCCGGAGTTCCTTTCGGATAGCTTCAAGGATAACTCCCCGGTCGTATTCCATAACGTATGTCTGGACCGGGTGACGGTCGGTGGGTGCTTCCTCAATGGTGGACATATCGCGGATTCCGCTCATGGCCATATTGAGAGTTCTCGGAATAGGCGTTGCGGAAAGAGTGAGAACGTCAACGGAAGCTTTCATCGCCTTCATTTTTTCCTTATGGGCAACGCCGAAACGCTGTTCTTCGTCAATAATACAAAGCCCCAGATCCTTGAAGATAACGTCTTTCTGCAAAATACGGTGGGTTCCGATTATTATATCAACTTCGCCGCTGCGAAGACGGGTGAGGATTTTTTCCTGCTGCTTCGGGGTGCGGAAACGGGAAAGAAGCTCCACCGTTATGGGAAAACCGTCCATTCTCTGGAGGAAGGTCTGGTAATGCTGCCAGGCAAGAATGGTGGTCGGAACAAGAACGGCGACCTGCTTTCCGTCCATAACAGCCTTGAAAGCTGCCCGGAGAGCAACTTCCGTTTTTCCGAAGCCGACGTCGCCGCAAAGAAGGCGATCCATGGGTCTTGCCATTTCCATATCGTGCTTGATCTCTTCTATGCAGCGAAGCTGGTCGTCCGTTTCTTCGTATGGAAAACGTTCCTCAAAATCCCTTTGCCAGTCCGTATCTTCGGAAAAAGCGTAGCCTTCGGTCCTCATTCGCTTTGAATAAAGGGCGATAAGTTCCTTCGCCATATCCTTTACCGCAGCCTTTACCCTGCTTCGGGTCTTTTGCCAGTCGGCGGAATTGAGCTTGTTGAGCTTAACGGCTTTTTCGTCCTTGGGGCCGACGTATTTTGAAACAAGGTCAAGCTGGGTTACCGGAACATAGAGCATATCCGTTCCGGCATAGCGTATGGAAATATAATCTTTTACAACTCCACGGATATCCTGTTTTACAATTCCCTGGAAAATTCCGATTCCGTTGGTGACATGAACAACGTAATCTCCCGGGGCGATGTCCGAAAGGGATTTAAGCGGATTTTCCGCCTTTTTGAATTTTTTCCGTTTCCGTTCGGAAACGTTGGAACGTCCCTGGCTTATGACCGCAACTTTTCCGAGAGGAAATTCAAAACCCGTTGAAAGACAGCCTTCAAGAACAAAAACCGTTCCGGGAGAAATTTTTGCGTCTTTCGAAAAAGCCGCGTTTATATTGTTGTTGAGAAGGTCAGTGGTAAGGGCATGGGCCGCCCTTTCGGTTCCGCAAAGAACAGCAACGCTGTATTTTCTTGCGGAATAATCCCGAAGATCCTCTATAAGGCTTTCAAGATCACCGTTCCAGAGGGAAAGGCTCATGGCGCCGAAATCCGCAACGGTGCGAACGTGAAGATCGTTCACGCTTCTAAGGAAGGAATCCATAAGAACCGTGTTGCTTTCCTCAAGAATCGAACAGTATGCGGAAAAATCAAGACTGAATTCGTCACAGCCCGGGAAAAGGATTCCCTCTTCAAAAAGCATGGAGATATCTTCGCTTTGCTGTGCGGAAAGGGTTTTGAGCATCTCTTTCTGTTTTATGAATTCGGAAGAAACGATTATTCCTTCCGGAAGATAGTCAAAAAGGGTCGCCGGGAATTTATAGATAAGGGGAATATAGCGGTCCGGCGCGGAAACCGAAAGTCCGGAATCGATCCTTTCAAGATCCTTTTCGATGTTCTGCTTTACGAGCACGCCGTGTTTCCCGCGCTGTTTTGAATGAGCATCTTTGAGCACCTTGATAAGCGCTTCGGTGGAATCCGGAAGAACTTCCCTTGCGGGAGCAACAAAAGCTTCTTCGATTTCCTTTGTTCTGCGCTGGGTTTCAAGGTCAAAAAGAGCAACGGAATCCGCTTCGTCACCCCAAAATTCAATTCGGACAGGGTCCTTGGATTGGGGAGAGAAAAAGTCAAGAATTCCGCCGCGGACGGAAAACTGGCATGGGCCGTCAACCTGGCTTCTGCGCTCATAACCCGCGCGGAAAAGCCGTTTTGCAAGTTCTTCCATATCATAACTCTGTCCGCGCAATATGGAAAAAGTGTTATATTTAAAAGTGCCGGGCGGAATTGTATATTGCAAGGCGGCTTCGATGGAAGTTACAACGATTTTGCAGGAACCGTCGATTATCCTTCCGAGCACCGAAAGTCTTTTTTGCTCATATTCCGCGGAAGAACTTTCCGCAGAGCGAAAGCGAAAATCCCGGATAGGATAGAGCGAAACCGTCTCCGAAAGGCAAAGCTGGGCGATATCTTCCGAAAGTCGTGTCGCCGAAGCTTCGTCCGGAGTTATTATGAGCACCGGTTTTTCGCTTTTTTCAGAAAGCCCGGAAATGAGCATCGCTCTTTCCGAACCGGAAAGTCCGGCCGCAAAAACAGGCATGGCAAAACTCCGCCCAAGCGCGGAAAGCACCTGTCGGAACTGCGGTACGCTGTCCAAAAAGTTCTGTAACATAAGGGCACCTCTATAAAATGCAGAATGCAGAATGCATAGTGCAAAATTAAACAGTTTATTTCCTCATCGAGTTTTCCCGGAGGGTTGCCTCCCTTGTCAAAGGGAGGGGGACCACCGCAGGCGGTGGAGGGATTCTTTATATGGAATCCCCCAGTTTCGCTTCGTCGAGTTTTCCCGAAGGAAAGGCTCCCCTGTGTAAGGGGAGCTGTCAGCGAAGCTGACTGAGGG
>JAZQBJ010000021.1:0-5245 GCA_045545715.1 Oscillospiraceae bacterium | reverse complement strand
ATGGTATCTTGCGGATCTTGAATGCGATATACGGTTTTTGATAGATTAAAAAACTCTGCATCAAACCCATTTTTAAAATTCGGCGTGTATTTTCTGCCATCATAATAAAATCCGTATTGATACCCATTTTGATAGAGTTCTCGCTTGAGCAACGTAGAAATTTCCGCTATTTTCATTTTGTATTCTCCTTAGCGGTTCAACAAGAAGCGATCAGCATCACACGCAACGACGTACATTTTGCAGAAAGTGCTTTATATGATTGTTCATCGATGTAGTTGGTTTTGTGTAATAATTCAAGCCAATAGCCTGTTTCGCTTGCTTCTTTTAAGGCGATTTCAAGTTTTGAAACAAAGTCTTTCTTGCCTTGTGCGTACTGTGCTTCATGGATGTTGGCACCGATACTTGTGCCGCTTCTGCCGATTTGGTTAGAAATAATAGATTCGTGGTTAGATTTTAAATGCTTTACAAGGTTTATGATATCCACAGAAAATTCCATTGATAGTTCTGCCAGCTTATTTTCCTTCACACAATCGCCTCCTTTAAAAGATGTTATATCACAAAATGCAGTATATTTCAATGATGCATCGCCTTGCGGCGATATGATGCATTTGCTTCGCAAATATGATGTTGCTCCCGTTGGTCGCAATGATGCGATGTTTGCCACAAAACATTAGGCGAAGCCGACATCATTAGCGTCAGCGGCTCATTAGTAAAACGACATCATTTGCCGAAGGCAAACATCATTCAAAAAACGCACCTTTGTCGGTAGACAAAAGTGCGTTTTTTGCTGGAGCAGGTAACGGGAATCGAACCCGCCTCTGTGGCTTGGGAAGCGACCGTTCTACCGATGAACTATACCTGCATTTATGTAGAACATTATGTTTCATTTTTTTAAAATTGTCAAGGCTTAATCTGTCGATTGACAGTAATTAATATTAGAAGTAAAATTAAATAAAAACATCCGGGAAGGAATTAATAATATGAAAAAAATTGCAGTAATGGGACATATCGACCACGGAAAAACAACCCTTGTTTCAGCGATAAGCGCCGTTTTTGGAACAGAAAGAATTAATTGTTCCGGAAATCCTCTCGAAATTTCAAGAACTGAAACAAAAATCAGCCTTGGCGGAGAAGATTATCTGTTCTTTGATTATCCGGGCGATTACGATTACGAAGAAAACCTTGATGGAACCGAAGACGGTGCGGTGCTTGTTGTTGCCGCAACAGACGGACCTATGCCCGGAACAACAAAAGCGGTAAAACTTTGCGAAAAACTGGGAATTAAAAATATAGTCGTTTTTCTCAACAGCTGCGATCTTGTGGATGACGATGAAATTGTTGACCTGATAGAATATGATACCGAAGATCTTCTTGCTGAATATGGTTTTGACGCTTGCGTTTTTATCCGCGGAAGCGCATATTATGCCGATATGTGTTCGGAAAAATGGATTCCTTCCATTAAAAAACTTGTTGAAGCTGTTGCGGAAGAAATTTAATAATCAAAAAAAGGAAAGCCGGCAATTTGCCGGCTTTCCTTTTTTATATTAATAAAATCTTAAATTGACAAAATCCGCCTCGGGGTTTATTCTTGAATCAGACAAAAGTTTTTCGGAGGTAGAAAAAATGAAAACAATAACCCTCGGTTCAACGGGAATTGTAACACCACAAAACGCTTTCGGGGCCCTTCCGGTCCAGCGTGATGATATGGAAACTGCGGTAAAAATCCTTCGCAGAGCATACGAAGGCGGAATGACCTTTTTCGATACCGCAAGAGCCTATACCGACAGCGAAGAAAAAATAGGAAACGCCCTTTCCGATATCCGCGAAAAAATCTTCATAGCCACAAAAACCGCCGCAAAAACCCCGGAAGATTTTTGGAAAGATCTCGAAACTTCCCTTCGCCTTATGAAAACCGATTACGTCGATATCTATCAGTTCCACCAGGCTTCCCAATGTTATAAACCCGGCGACGGAACAGGAATGTATGAAGCGATGCTTGAAGCAAAAGCGCAGGGAAAGATCCGCCATATCGGCATAACCGCACATAAAATCAAGGTTGCGGAAGAAGCGGTTGAAAGCGGGCTTTATGAAACTCTCCAGTTTCCGCTGAGCTATCTTTCCGGCGAACAGGAACTTAACCTTGTGAAAAAATGCAAAGAGCAAAACATGGGCTTTATTGCTATGAAGGCTCTTGCCGGCGGACTTATCAACAATTCCGCTGCCGCTTTTGCCTGGATGCAGCAGTTTGATAACGTCCTTCCGATCTGGGGAATCCAGCGCATGACCGAGCTTGAAGAATTCCTCGGCTATTTTGAAAATCCTGCGGAAATGAAGGGCGAACTTCTTGAAACGATTGAAAAAGACCGCTCGGAGCTTGCGGGAGATTTCTGCCGCGGATGCGGTTACTGCATGCCTTGCCCTGCGGGAATAAAAATCAACGACTGCGCAAGAATGTCCCTTATGATCCGCCGCGCGCCTTCAAAAGGCTGGGTTTCCGAAGAATGGCAGGCAGAAATGGCAAAAATCGAAGACTGTATCCACTGCGGAAAATGCCATACAAAATGTCCCTATGGTCTTAATGCCGCGGAACTTCTTGTTAAAAACCTTGAGGATTACAAAAAAATAATCGCCGGGGAAATCGAAGTTTAATAACCTCCCTCTGATGAGGAAAAGTGATTTTTTACAGTGGGGGCGGGGGTGCTTCCGCCGAAAAATAATCGAAAGGAACCCTTCAAATGTCCGAAGATTTTGAAATAAAACGAAAAGTTCTTATAAAATATAACGGAAAATCAAAGAATCCGGTAATTCCGGAAGGAGTAAAAAAGATAGGGCCGGATGCTTTTGCAAGTGCGAAAATCGAAACGGTTTCAATTCCGGAAACGGTTACCGAAATCTGCGAAAATGCTTTCATAGGCTCTGATCTGAAAGAAGTTACCATACCGAAATCGGTTGAACATATCGGAGAAGGAGCTTTCGGTCTTTGTGAACATCTCAAAACTTTTACCGTACTTAACGGAAAAATGAACTTCGGCACAAAAGGAATAAACTTTGTTTTCTGCGCAAACAAACGTCTTTCCGAAGTGAATCTTCCGGATGATATGCCAAGGGCGACAGGCTTTTTAAGCAGCGCTGGAAAGCTTAAATCAATCAAACTTCTTCCGACAGAAACCGAAATAAAACCAATGGCTTTCTATTCATGCGCATCTCTCAGCGAAGTTATAATTCCCGAAGGAGTTACAAAAATCGGTGCATCAGCCTTTATGGATTGCACAAGCCTTCGGAAAATAGTTCTTCCGGAAGGGGTGACCGAAATAGAAGACAAGGCTTTTTCCGGTTGTGTAAGATTAAAAACCGTTGTTATTCCGAAAAGTCTTAAAAAAATCGGCGCAAATTCCTTTGAGGATTGTTTTAAACTCGGTGCAAGAACAATAGCAAAACTTGATAAAATAGAAGAAATCGTCTATACAAAAGGCGAATGGTACTGATAAAAAACACCGTCTGCAATTTTTGCAGACGGTGTTTTTAAAATGAGAAAAAGGAAAAAAATGAAGAATCTTATTCAACCGCCGCAACGGAATCGAATTCTGCGGTGATTTCTTCTGCGGGAGCTTTTGTGAATTTTGAAACTGCGAAGATGACTGCGGTGGAAACGAGGAACGCCGGAAGAAGTTCATAAACCGTAAGAACGCTTATTCCGTTTGTTTTGCCGAAAGGAGTGAAAACATATTCCCAGATGAAAACCATCGCACCGCCGGAAAGCATTCCTGCAACGGCGGCGGAATGGGTAACTTTTTTCCAGAAAAGGCTGATGAGCATGAGCGGACCGAAAGTTGCGCCAAAGCCTGCCCAGGCGAAGGAAACTACGTTGAAAATAACGCTGTTTTCATCAAGTGCTACAATAACACCGAAAAGCGCGATTGCAACAAGAACGATTTTTGAGCAGCGCATAACCTGTTTGTCGGTGGCTCTCTTATGAAAAACTCCCTGATAAAGGTTCTTCGAAAATGCGGAAGCCGCAATGAGAAGATAGGAATCGGAAGAGCTTATTGTTGCCGCAAGGATACCGGACATGATTACGCCGGCAACGACAGGAGGAAGAAGTTTTCCGCAGATTATTATAAATACGTTTTCCGCGCCGGAAGAGGAAAGAAGAGCTTCTTCGGTGGGAAGCAATGCTCTGCCGATAATACCGATTGTAACTGCGGCCGCAAGGGAAATTATTACCCAAACGGTGGCGATGCGGCGGCTCATGGTGATTTCGGAAGTTTTTCTTGCCGCCATAAAGCGGAGAAGAACCTGGGGCATTCCGAAGTAACCGAGTCCCCAGCTGAGAGTTGAAAGAACGGTTATAATTCCGTAAGCGCCCGCTTCGCCGAAAACGGGTTTTCCGTTTTCAACAAGCTGAAGTCCGTTTTCGCCGAGGACCGGAGTTGCAATTCCGAAAAGCTCGAAGAAACCGGGAATGTTCTTTGCGTTTTCAATAACAGCGCCGATTCCGCCGGCGGAAATGGTCGAAAGGGTAAGGATAACGGTGAGCGCAATTATCATAACGATCGCCTGCATAAAGTCGGAAGCACTTTCCGCAAGGAATCCGCCGAGGAAGGTATAGACAATAACGAAAACAGCGCCGATTATCATCATCGGAACATAGGGAAGACCAAAGAGAGTGGAAAAAAGTTTTCCGCAGGCAACAAAACAGCTTCCTGCATATACGGAAAAGAAAACAAGAATGAAAATCGAAGCGATGATAAGAAGAGATTTTTTGCCGTCCGCTTCGTGGAAGCGTTTGGAAAAATAATCCGGAACGGTTATTGCGTCGATTTTAACGCTATAACGGCGAAGACGCTTTGCAACGATGAGCCAGTTGACGTAGGTTCCTGCCGCAAGACCAACTGCGGTCCAGAAAGCATCGGCAAGACCCATCCAGTATGCAACGCCCGGAAGTCCCATCAAAAGCCAGCCGCTCATATCGGAAGCTTCCGCGCTCATTGCGGTGACCCATGGACCAAGACTGCGTCCGCCGAGAAAATATTCGTTGCTGTTCCTGTTGGCGCGTTTGGAAAAATAAACGCCGATGGCGATTACGACCGCCATATAAAGAACCATTGAAATTAACATCTTGATCTGTGCGTCAGTCATGGTGAATGCCCTCCGTGTTTAAAACTTGAGACTATTATACACCTTCGTTTTATAGACTGCAACACAGAATAAATACTATACTTAAATTAAACTATTTTATACTTAA
>JAZQBJ010000020.1:0-3579 GCA_045545715.1 Oscillospiraceae bacterium | reverse complement strand
AGACTCGGGGTTCTTTTAAGTTCGATGGTATAGGTCTGGATATCTCCTTCAACCCCGACTTCAAGAGTGACGGTGTTTCCGACCGTGCCTTTGTTGAGCGCTCTGGTCAGCAAAACGCCTTTTGCGTTGCCGGATTCTACGTTTATTACCTGTTCGGTGCCTTTGGTTTCAATGAATTTTGCGGTGATGGCCGAACCTTCCGGTGCATCGCCGGAAAGCTTTGCCTTGATGAAAATTCTGTTGATGCTGTCCTGAACTTTTACGTCATATCCGAAAATTTTGTTGCCGAGTTCCGGGCTCATTTCAAAAAATTCGCCGGTTGCGGTTTCGGAAAAACTGAGTTCGGAAAGATAGAGCGCAAGTTCGGTAACGGTTACCTGACATTCTGCGGAAACGTCGCCGATTTTTGCGGTGATAGTTGCTTCGCCCTTTGAAGCGGCTGTTACAACCCCGTTTTCAACGGTGGCAACGGTTTCATTGGAAGAGAACCATTCGATTTCCGAAGCTTTTTCTTCCGGAGAAACGGTTGCCTTGATTTCCGTGGTCTTTCCTTCGGTTATTGAAATGGCGGTTTTATCAAGGGAAAGGGTAATTTCGGGTTCTGCTTCGCCGGTAACGGTAACTTCTGCAAATGCCGGACCGGAAACGATATTGCTCGGGTCAATGTCAACGCCGTACATTCCGGGCACCCAGACATACCATGTTCCCGCTTCCGGGAAGGTTACGGAAACGGTTCCGTCGTAATCATCATCGAAAACGGAATTTCCGCCGCCGGAAAGCATATCGGTTTTGTCCTTGCTGTAATAAAGGGTTGCGCCGTTTGTTTCCGGAACAAGTTCCGTTGCGCCGCCCATCATAAGGTTGCCGTAAGCTCTTCCGATATTAAAGCTGACCGGAACGTCCTTTTCCGCTTCGATTTCGTGGGTGATTTTGCCGTTTTCATCAAGGAAATAATGGAAGCCGCCTGCGGCATCCCAGCAGAAGTTCCAGCTGGTCATCATAATGATATCTACGAAATCGCCGGGATTTACCGCAATAACGTCAGCTGTTGCACCTACGGAATATCCCCATTGTTCGGAAAGTTCGGCGTTGAGCGGATATTCTCCGTTTACATAATAGTTGAGGTTGCAGTCATGTCCGCTCCAGAAGCTGTTAAAATAAAGGCTTCCGGGAGCACCCTGCACCTGCTCCGCAATTTCCTTGCCGTTTCTTTCGCAATATTTATCATGGGCATAAAGATCAAGATGAAGAGCGGTGATATCTTCTTTTCCGTCACCGTTTTTATCAATTGCATATTCGGAAAGCCCGTAATCGGAAAGATTTATATTTTCCAGTTCGGAAATTGCAACCGGAACATATGCCATAACCGTTCCGTCGCTTCCTTCAAGAAATTTGTCATCAAGGCTTATGGAAAAATAAACATATTGTTCCTCGGCCATTGCCGTTACCGGGAACATTCCAACTGTCATTATCACAGCAAGAAAAAACGATAACGCCTTCTTAAAAATGTTTTTCATATCTTCTCCTCCTTTTTGCAAAAAAAGAAGCCGCCGAAGATAAAAACCTTCGGCGGCCGAATTTTTCCGCAGTCTTTGCTTTCTTGGGTGTAAACGCACCGCAAAAAACTTTCCACGCATTGTCGACATTCTGGCTCGCGCATTTGGGAAAAATTTATTTTCCTGCGTTTTTTGTTCTACCTTCTCGGTTTCCCAATGGCCGGTTCGCACCGCGAACAAAAAACTCCTGCGCATACAGCAACGGTTACTGCTCCGGACTCTCACCGGATTTCCTAATTCCGGCGCCTGCAAAAACTTGCAGCCATAACGCCGGAACACAATGCAGATTATTAAGTTGATTCAATAATATCACTATATTTTTCGGTTTTCCATCGGTTTTCATCAAGTCAGCAAGATAGGACATGTCCTTTCTTGTCAAAAATTGTATAATAGCAATATTGAAAAATTTAAGACCTTTTCGGAGGATCATATAATAATGAACTATATTGAAGTAATGGAAAAATGCGAAAAATATATCGGGGAACACCTTGAATATCCGCCCACGGCAAAGGAACTTGCGGAATTTTCGGGATATTCGCTCTATCATTTCTGCCACCTTTTCCGGGCGCATTTCGGAATTTCCGTCGGTGAATACATTTCCCACAAAAAGCTTGAAAAGGCGGCGGAAAACATTGCCGCCGGAATGAGCATAACGGAAACAGCCCTTCGGGCAGGTTACGATACTCCCTCCGGTTTTGCGAAGGCTTTCCGAAAAAATTTCGGAACAAACGCTTCGGAATACCGCAGAAGCATTCTGAAAGAAGATGAAAAAATGACCATTATCGAAAAAGAAGCTTTTTCCGCCATCGGTTACTGCATAATTCCGCCGGAAGAAATCAAAAGCGAAGAATACGGCGCATACTGGAAGAAAATCGATTTTACAAAATATCCCGCATACCCGGAAAATCTTGAGGACTTCGGCGAAGTTGCCGCCTGGATACATCCGACCGAAAACAACGGAGAACTCAGTTATTTCTTCGGTTTTGAAACAAATTGCGAAACCGTTCCGGAAGGTTTTTTCTCAATTACAGTCCCGAAAGCGGAATACGCGGTTTTTGAAACGGAAGTTTCCGTTTTTGACGAAAATCTTTCCGAAGAACTTAACCGGCTTTGGAAGCATATTTTTGACGAATGGTTTCCCGTTTCCGGAAAAAAATTTGACGAGGAAAAAATGTGCTTTGAATTTTACAAAGGCGAAAAAGCCTATATCTATGTTCCGATAAAATAAACTCCCATACTTTCAACAAAAGACACCGTGTTTGGGTTCGGGCACGGTGTCTTTTTCTGCTTGCAATATTTTTCTGTATCATTTATAATATTCGTGACAACAAAACGACAACAGAATTTCCGGTAGTCAATATTTTCTGGATAATCTGAACACTCCCGATAATATGAGTTAAAACACCCAAGCAAAAAACGTTAGGTTATGTTTTCCGAGAGCGAGTGGGAATAAGTTTTTACGCAAATTCAAGAATTATCAAAGCCACAAACCCGCATAACTAATGGGTTTGTTGCTTTTCTTTTTTTCGGTTTGATATTGACTTTGCGGAACATTTGCGGTATTTTGGGGTTCATTTTAGCTAAAGCCTCAATTAAAAAAGACTGTCCGGTTTTATTTGGGCAGTCTTTTTTTAACGAGTTTTGCTATTTCAATAAGTTCTTTTCTTGAAGAAACTCCAAGTTTGCTGTAAATGTTTTTATTATGATATTTAAGCGTATTTTCTGTTATATTAAGCTTTTCGCGTATTTCTTTTGTGGTTTTTCCCTCAAGATAAAAACCGTAAATAGCTTTTTCTGCCGGAGTCAGTTCCAAAACGCCTTCGCTGAAAAATTCGCACATTTCTTCCTGCGCTTTGGAAAGCTTGGGTTTTGGAGAAACTTCTTCAACTTTTCTGTTATCCGAAATCAGCTTCTCTTCTTCCTGAATCATAAGATAAAGTCCAAGAAGGAAAAGCTCGCTTATTATATAAGAAACTGAAAGAATTTCAAAATCAAATTTTACTATTTGTTCTATAAACCATAC
>JAZQBJ010000019.1:0-5680 GCA_045545715.1 Oscillospiraceae bacterium | reverse complement strand
GTGTACCATTCAGCAGCGATGGGGCTTACAGGAGCCATGCCATAGCCTTCTTTGAGCTGGTATTTGGAGCTGAGGTTTTCTTTTGCGGTAAGGGTGTTATCAGCGTTGAGGCCGATAGCGGGCTGGATAGCGTCGAGACGTGCAGCAAGGATGGTGCCGTCTTCAGCGGTTACTACTGCAGCGAAGTCAGAATACATCTGGATGGAACCAGCTTTTTCTGCAGTTGCTTCGGAAACGGAGCAGGTGGTTACTACGCCGAGGCCGAGTTTGAAGGATTCAGCAGTGAATTCGGTGGTGCTGTTAAGAGCATCAGCAACAGCAGCCTGGAAATCGCCGATTGCCATGGTGCAGCCTGCATAGAGGTCAGCTTCGTTTGCAGCTACCATGTGGCCGTTGGATTCAACGAGTTCTACGCCGGTGATGTAATCAACGGTTTTGCCGACAGCCCATGCTTCGAAAGCAGCCATCTGAGCATCCCATTCAGCACCGATGGGGCTTACAGGAGCCATGCCGTAGTCAGCGCCTTTTTCGGTTTTGGTTCTGTTATCGAAACCTTCAGCAGTGAATGCGCCAGCTTCGGTGGTGGGGCAGGTGGACTGTGCAACATCGAGGTCTACAGCAACGATGGTGCCTTCTGCGTCGAGAACAACAGCAGCCATGGTTGCGTTAACCTGTGCTTTGCCTTCAACAGTCTGGTTTACAACAACGCCGAGACCGAGGGTGTAGGTTGCTTCGGTTACTTCGGGTTCTTCAGGGGTTTCTACTTCGGGTTCAGAGGGTACTTCGGGCTCTTCAACTTCGGGTTCGGTGTTTCCGCATGCTGCGAAAGAGAGAACCATAACGAGAGCGAGAAGCATTGCAAGAAGTTTTTTCATAATAAATACTCCCAACTTTCAATTTTTTTATTTTTCTATTACAGCTTTACGCCGTAATTCAGCATATATTATAGTCATCAAAAATCGGTTTGTCAAGCATAACGTTAACAAATTATCATAAAATAACATATTTTTTCGATCTTTTTTCAAGTTTTTTTGAAAGTTGCACTAAAAATTTATCTTTTTCCGTTTTTTTCCACAAACCTCCAAATCTTCTTTTGTCGAAATTCCCAAAAATTCCATATTAAAATGTTGTAATAAGTACGATTTACTGATTGACTTTTATTTATAGGTTGTAATATAATATACTCGGTTTAGATTGACTGTATTATGTCAAAAAATAAACAAACCAAAGAACGCAGAAATAGAAAAGAGGTTTTTGTCCATGTCCCTTTTCGGCATTAAGGGCGTTCATGTTCCGCACAGAAAGCACACCGCTGACTGCCATCCGGAACGTATGCCCATCCCGAAAACTGTAGTTATCCCCATGGCTCAGCACATCGGTGCACCTGCAAAGCCCGTTGTTAACGTTGGGGATACTGTTGGCGTCGGTCAGATCATCGGCGAAGCAGCAGGATTCATTTCCGCTCCTGTTCATGCTTCTGTTTCCGGTACTGTTAAGAAAATCGACACTATGGCTAACAGCAACGGCGGCACCATGACCGCCATCACCATCGAATCCGACGGTGAAATGCGTCCCCATGAAAGCGTTGTTCCCCCCACTGTTACCAACTACGAAGAATTCGTAGCCGCAGTCCGCGCAAGCGGAATCGTCGGTCTCGGCGGTGCAGGCTTCCCCACCTTTGTAAAACTTTCTGTTAAAGACCTTTCCCAGGTTCAGGAAGTTGTTCTCAACGGCGCGGAATGCGAACCCTATATCACCGCTGATACCCTTACCATGACCGACAGAGCCGACGATATTTTTGAAGGAATCCAGCTTCTTGAAAAATATCTCGGCGTAAAGAAAGTTATCATCGGCATCGAAGATAACAAACCCCAGGCAATCAAAGCAATGCAGGAACTTTCCAAAAAAGACAGCGCAATCGTTGTCAAACCCATGCCCGCAGCATATCCTCAGGGCGGTGAGAAAGTTCTTATTTACAACACCACCGGCAAAACCGTTCCGGAAGGCAAACTCCCGCTCGACGTCGGCTGCATTGTTATGAACGTAACCACTCTTGCATGCATCGCAGAATATGTCAGAACCGGTATGCCTCTTGTTGAAAAATGCCTTACCGTTGACGGTTCCGCCGTTGCAACCCCCAAAAACGTAATCGCTCCCATCGGTACCTCCATGAAAGACGTATTCGATTTCTGCGGCGGCTTCAAAGAAGAGCCCAGAAAAGTTATGTACGGCGGCCCGATGATGGGTATTGCAGTTCCCACCCTTGATGAGCCCATCCTTAAGAACACCAACGCGATCCTTGCCTTCAACGACAAAGACGCAACTCTTCCGGATGAAACTCCCTGCATCCGCTGCGGCAACTGCATCAACCACTGCCCTCTCAACCTTAACCCGCCCGCAATTGCAAAAGCACTTGCTTCCGGCGACGGCGCAGAGATCGCAAAAACCAAAGTTAACATCTGCATGGAATGCGGCGCCTGCGTTTTCGTTTGTCCCGCACACCGCATGATCGTTCACAGAAACAAACTTGCAAAGGCAGAGCTCCGCGCTTACCAGACCAAGCTTGCTGAACAGAAAAAGAAAGAGGAGGAAAATAAATAATGGAAAATAATCTTATTGTTTCCGTATCTCCTCACGTTCACGGAAAAAGAACCACTTTCAACGTCATGCTTGACGTTTGCATTGCTCTTATGCCAGCAGCAATTGCCGGTTGCGCAATCTTCGGACTTCAGGCAGCAATCCTTTGCGCAGTTTGCGTAGCTTCCTGTGTTGGTTTCGAATTCCTTTTCACCAAACTCTGCCATCGCCGCACCACCGTTGGCGACTTTTCCGCAGTAGTTACCGGTCTTCTTCTTGCAATGAACGTTCCCGCAACTCTTCCCATCTGGCAGGCTGTTGTCGGTTCCTTCATCGCAATCGTAATCGTAAAATGCCTCTTCGGCGGACTTGGCTGCAACTTTGCAAACCCTGCAATCACCGCCCGTGTTGTAATGCTCATCGCATTCACCGGCACCATGGCAGCAGCTGTTCCTCCTATAGCAATTGCTGAAACCGTTGACGTTGCAACTTATGCAACTCCCCTTTCCGTACTTCCGAACGGAACTCTTCCCGAAGCAACCCTTATGGATATGTTCCTCGGCGTTCGCGGCGGTGCTCTCGGCGAAACTTCCGCAGCAGCACTTCTCATCGGTTTTGTTTACCTTCTCGTTCGCAAGGTAATCACCTGGCATACCCCGGTCGTTTTCATCGGTGCTGTTTTTGCTCTTGCATTTGCAATCACCGGTGATATGACCACCGCACTTTATTACACCCTTTCCGGCGGTACCTTCATCGGTGCTATCTTCATGGCAACCGACTATGTAACTTCTCCTTCCACCGCAAAAGGCAAAATCGTATTTGCTCTCGGATGCGCAGTTATCACCACCCTTATCCGTTTCTACGGAAGCTATCCGGAAGGTGTTTCCTTCTCTATTCTTTTCATGAACATTCTCAATCCTTATATTGACAAATGGACCATGAAAAAACCGTTCGGAGGTGTTAAAGCATGAAAGAAAACATTAAAAGCGTAGTCGTTCTGACTGCTATCTGCCTTGTTGTTGCGGTTCTTCTTGCTTATACCAACTCCATCACTGCTCCTATCATTGAAGCAAACAAAGCTGCTAAAGCAAGCGGTTCCCTTCTCGAAGTTATGCCCGAAGCAACCGGTTTTGAAAACATCACCGAAACTCTCGCAAACCTTCCCGCAACCGTCAAAGAAGTACATAAAGAAACTTCCGGTCTTGGCCACGTTATGATTCTTGGCACCACCACCCAGTTCTCTTCTGACGAAATGGGCATCACCGTTGCCATCGGCGCAGACGGCAAAATTTCCAACGTTCTTCTTACCGGATATTATGAATCCAAAGACTTCGGCGCAGATTATCCCGCAACCTATATCGGTCAGGACTCTGCTCTCGGCGGCGTTGATATCGTTGCAGGAACCACCTTCTCCTCCACCGCATTCAAAGACGCCATCACCGATGCATTCAACGTTCTTATTGAAAACAACCTTGTTGCAGCAGGCCAGAAGAGCGAAGAACAGCTCATCGCAGAAACTATGCCTCTTGCACTTCCCGGTTGTGTCAACGGTCTCGGCAATCCCGTTACTGTTCCTGTTGAAGGCTTCGCAGCTCCCATCACCCAGGCATTCAAAGCCAAAAACGACGCAGGCTTCCTTTACGTTGTATCCACTGATGCAGGTTCTGTTGTTGTCGGCGTTAACGCATTCGGTGTTGCAAAAGCATTCGATCTTGAAGGCAACGACGTAACCGCAACCGCAACCGACGCTGTTGCTGCTGCTGTTGCTGCAAATCCCGCAATTTCCGTAACCAACCTTGAAGCAAACGTTACTACTGTAAGCAACTTCTTCGAAGAAGGCGCAGTCATCACCGCTGTTGAAGGCCTTGCAACCGAATCCGACGTTGTTGCAGCATTCACCGTAACTTTCGGCGAAGAAACTCAGTATGCCGTTATCACCAAACCTCTCGGTTACAACGACGAAGCAATGAAGATGATGGTAATCTTCAACGCAAACGGCGAAGTTGTTGCTTATAAGACTCTCTCCGAAATGATCATCCACGGCGAATATTACGCTGAACATCAGCTTACCGACGAAAGCGCATACAGAGCACAGTTCATCGGCCTTACCGAAGCAACTTATTCCGACGATACTACTCTTGTTGCCGGCGCAACCATGACCGCAAACGCTGTTGCAAGCAACTTCCGCAGTGCTTTCGAAGCTTTCAATCTCATTAAGGAGGTTGTTGCATAATGAAAAAATTAGGAATCCTTCTTAAAGGTATTATTAAAGAAAACCCGGTTCTTGTACTTCTTCTCGGAACCTGCCCCGCTCTTGCAACCACCACCGGAGTTATCTCCGCGCTTGCAATGGGCGTTGCGGCAACCGCAGTTCTTATCTGCTCCAACATCGTAATTTCCGCTCTTCGCAAAGCAATTCCGGACAAAGTAAGAATTCCCGCATACATTGTTGTTATTGCAGGCTTTGTTTCTGTTGTTCAGATGCTTATGCAGGCATATTTCCCGGATCTTTACGATATGCTCGGCGTTTATCTTGCACTTATCGTTGTTAACTGCATCATCCTTGGCCGTGCCGAAATGTTTGCACGCAAAAACGGAATCATCGATTCCGCTCTTGACGGTATCGGAATGGGTCTTGGTTTCACTCTTGCCCTTGTTCTCATGGGCTCCATCCGCGAAATCATCGGTGCCGGTTCCTGGGCAGGAATTGAGCTTACCGCTCTTAAACCCTATGCAGTTTCCATCATGACCGCAGCTCCCGGCGGCTTCCTTGTTTTCGGTTGCCTTATCGCTCTTGTTAACAAATTCTTCTCCGGCAAAAAAGCAAAGAAAGAATTTGCCTGCGAAGGTTGCCCCAACGCTTCCGTATGCGGCAAAGAAACCTGTGAAACTGAGGCAAAGGAGGAAACTAAATAATGAAAGAACTTATTATTATCCTCATGAGCGCTGTTCTTGTTGATAACTATGTTCTCAACAAGTTCCTCGGAATCTGCCCCTTCCTCGGCGTTTCCAAAAAATCCGACCAGGCTGTCGGCATGGGTGTTTCCGTTATCTTCGTAATGCTTGTTGCAACTGCTGCAACCTGGCCCATCCAGACTTACCT
>JAZQBJ010000018.1:0-1724 GCA_045545715.1 Oscillospiraceae bacterium | reverse complement strand
CATCTATTTCCTTAAATCTCTCAACTGCTTTAGGCTGTGAGGCTACATCATCAAAATATACAGTGTAGGACATTGAATCCTGAAGTGGATTATCGTCACCAAATGTTGCAGCAAGCTCTTCATTTAAGTATTCCTGCTTATAGTACTCCCATGTTTCCTCAGGAGACATATAGCGTACTTCGGTAATATCATATTTATCAACAAGCGAGTTGAGTTCATTACCGATTTCAACTATCTTCTCTGCTTCTATTCCTTCATCAAAAAATATGGTAACACCTACGCTTGTTTCAGCCTCTTCAATAATATATTGTACATTTATCAGTACAAAATAGAGTATACCGAAAAGAAAAACGCAGGCTGCCATTGTCGCGATTGAAGCTATCGAAAAGAGTTTATTTCTTTGAATATTTTTCCGCTATCTTTTTTTCGGTATATTCGGCAAGGCCGACACTTGCGAAGAATGCAATTACCCAACAGAAAATCGCAAGAAAGCTGTCTGCCGCAAAACCTATACTTACAAAATTATTGATAACAAAATTAATAATCACAAAAAACGCCAGGAAATATACTGCCGTAAAAAACCATACAAGCATTGAGTTTTTCCTCCTTATACTTTATAAATCATTCTGCAAAAAGCGCATCCAGTTCCGGAAGGATCTCATCGGCATTTACGATTTCCCAGCTTTTTCCGCTATCGGGGTCATAAATACTGCTTTTTTCTCCGAGATATACAAAACGATGTTCATATATATCCATAAAATAAAGTTCGATTTCATAATCTTCCCGGGCACCTTCTATGGGTTCTGTCGGTATGTAGCGGAGATTCTTTCTTTCGGCTTTTGAAAGGATATTTATTATTTCTTCTTCCGTTTCGTCTTCCGGATCTTCCAGAAGTCTTGTTTTTCCGATGCCTTCAAAAGACTGAACGCCCATAACATCGACTATTCCGGATTCCATTATCCCGGTGCTGCCGTAAAAAAATTCCGAAAAACCAAAAGCTGTTCCGATTATCAAAATAAAACAAAGAACATAAAAGATAAATTGCTTCACGGAAAGCACCTCCTTGTTTCATATATATAGTAACATAACGAAGGTTTTTTGCAGCAGGTTATTTTTCTCCGCGTTTTAAAAGCATGCGCTTGCGGTATTTAAGGTTTGCATATTCGTTGATGCGCTTCATATAGACCGCATCGTAAAAACCTCCTACGGCGACTATGAACGGTATTCCCTGAACAAACTTCATATAGAGAAGTTCTTTCGAAAGAGTGCCTGCGGCAGCGCTTATCGCTTCCTGCTGGGTATAATCTTCCGGCAGAGCGTTTGTCTCGATAAAACGGTCTATTTTACCGTTCACCGATGCAATATCATCGCCATAAGAAACCGCGCCTTCGATTACCCAAAGTATAAAAGCGCGTTCTTTTTCCGATTCGTATTCAAATCCGTGGTCAAGAGCTATCTCATAGATGCTTTTGAGCAGCATTGCGGTGAAAACCGGGATATCCGGAATTCCGACGCCGAGGATGCCCATGCCGATTCCGGCAGTTCCTGAAAGCAAAAGATTAACGTTGCCCGCGGCCTTTGCTTTTTTGGAAAAGCGTTTCATGCTTTTTCTGGAATTACGTACGCTGTCGATGTATTCGTTTTCCAGATAGTCGATTTCAAGACCTTTTTTGCTGTAAGTCTTTTCGATATACTTCGTACCTTTTTCAAAAATCAGAGGAAAG
>JAZQBJ010000017.1:0-10010 GCA_045545715.1 Oscillospiraceae bacterium | reverse complement strand
TCATTCCCGGTTCAAGATATTTTTCAATATATTTCACCGTGGTCAGAAATTCTACCCTTGCGGCTTTTGAAGAAAGGCGGTGTTCCTCGTCAAAAATGTCATAAGTTTTGTTTATCTGTTCAATTTCGTCTTTTATCTGATAAAGTTCCTCAAAATTCATAAATTTTCCTCCTTAACAAAAAAGGCAGACGGGGATTTTATCCGTCTGCCTATGCTATAATTCCAAAAAAAATCAATTATCGAACTGGTCAAAGAACTTAGGGTTCTTCGGGCAGGAACTTTCGGCAACCTGAATGGTTGCGGAAGCAAGGAAAGTTCCGGCTTTAACCGCTTTTTCAAGGCTGTAACCTCTTGTAAGACCCATAACGGTTCCGGAAAGGAAGGCGTCGCCAGCGCCGGTTGTATCAACAAGGTTGCAGGGGCAGCAGGGACAATGTCCTTTTTCGCCGGTTCGGCTGTCATAGAAAACCGCGCCGTCTTTTCCCATTGTTACAACCATGGAAGGAACTTTAAGCTCCGCGGATTTTTCAATTACGACTTCAAGCATCTGTTCGGGTTTGTATTCTTCAAGATCCATATTGAAGAATTTTCCGGCTTCAATTTCGTTACAGATATAGCAGTCAACTCTGCTCAAAAAATCCGGGCGTTTTCCGATAACGCTGAGGTTTCCGACTATAACATAGACTTTTTTATTATATTTTTCAGCAAGGGAAAGAACTTTTTCGGAAATTGCTTCGTTGGTGTCGATTTCGAGAACAATGTTTTCGCAATTTTTTACAATTTCCTCACCTTTTGCTCCGATGAAGGATTCAAGCGCTTCAAGGTCCGGCATCTGGGAAGTTGAACCGGCAAGGTCGCCTTTTTCATCCATAACCGCAAGCCACATTCCGATTCCTCCGGTTGGAACCATAGTGATGTGGTCGGTTCCGACTCCGATATTCTGGAGATGATCAACTACGTCAAGACCGATTGGGGTGTGGTCCGCAACGCTTACAAAATCAACCGGCATTCCGACATTTGCAAAATCTTCACAAACGTTGCGGGAAACTCCGCCGTGAACGATTTTTACGTTGCCGAGGTTGGTACCGGTGGGGATATATTTTCCGAAGGGGAAACCTTTTACGTCAACAAAAGCGACGCCGAAAACAGCTGTTGCGGCCAATTTAAACACTCTCCTAAAAAATATCAGTCAATATTACAGACTATACCACATTTTCTGATAAAAAGCGACATCATTTTGACAAAATTATCAAAAAATAAAAATAAATTTTAAACATCTTAACTTTTTGAAAATAAAGTGATATACTAATCTATTAGTAAACTAGAAAAGGAGATATATAAAAATGAGCGAATGCAATCACGACTGCGAACATTGCAGCCAGAACTGTTCTTCAAGACAGACTCCCGAAAGCTTTCTTGTTGACCAGAACGAATTTTCCGATATCAAGCACGTTATCGGCGTTGTAAGCGGAAAAGGCGGCGTAGGCAAATCTCTCGTTACCTCTCTTCTTGCCGCTAATATGCAGAAAAAAGGCTATAAAACCGCCGTTCTCGATGCGGACGTAACCGGCCCTTCAATTCCGAAAGCTTTCGGAATTACAAACAAAGCAACCGGTTCCGCCGCCGGAATCATTCCGGAACTTTCCAAAACCGGAATCGAAGTTATGTCCGTAAACCTTCTTCTCCAGGATGAAACCGAGCCAGTTGTCTGGCGCGGTCCGGTTATTGCCGGAACAGTAAAACAATTCTGGCAGGACGTTGTCTGGAACGACGTTGACTATATGTTTGTGGATATGCCTCCGGGTACCGGCGACGTTCCGCTCACCGTTTTCCAGTCCCTTCCCGTTGACGGAATCGTTGTTGTAACTTCTCCCCAGGAACTTGTCGGAATGATTGTCGAAAAGGCAGTTAAAATGGCCGGAATGATGGATATTCCCGTTCTTGCTGTTGTTGAAAATATGTCCGGTTTCAGATGCCCGGACTGCGGAAAAGTTCATAACATTTTCGGCGAAAGCCATATTGATGAAATTGCCGAAAAATATGGAATCCCCGTAACAGCAAAAATCCCGATGGATCCCAATGTTGCTGCGAAATGCGATGCCGGCGATATCGAATATTGCGAAGAAAACTGGCTCGAGCCGGTTGTTGAAAAACTTTCCACCCTCGGCTGATTGCCGAAAGACCCCTTTGGAGGACGTAAAATGAACAGAGAAACTGCTGTCGAAACTCTTAAAAAATATAACAAAGTTGCCTTCCATATCCGCCATGCCTATACTGTCGAAGGCGTTATGCGCTGGTACGCAAACGAACTCGGTTACGGAGATGAAGCGGATTTCTGGGCAACCGTCGGTCTTCTTCATGACGTTGACTTTGAAAACTGGCCGGAAGAACACTGCATCAAGGCGCCGGAACTTCTTAGAGAAGCAGGTTTTGACGAAAGATTCATCCATGCCGTCTGCAGCCATGCTTACGGAATGACTTCCGACGTTGAACCGGAGCACATGATGGAAAAAGTGCTTTTTGCGGCGGACGAACTTACCGGACTTATCTGGGCAGCAACAAAAATGCGTCCTTCAAAAAGCTGTCTTGATATGGATGTTTCCAGCCTTAAAAAGAAATTCAAGGATAAAAAATTTGCAGCAGGCTGCAGCCGCGACGTTATAAAACTTGGTGCGGAACGTCTTGGCTGGGAACTTTCCGAACTTCTTGAAAAAACTCTTGAGGCAATGAAATCCTGCGAAGCTTCCGTTGAAAAAGAAATGGAAGGAATCGAAGAATAAGGAGAACAAAATGAAATACGATTTTGAAACCCTTGTCAACAGAAGAAACACCGGTTCCCATAAATGGGAAGGAATGTATGAACAGATTCCCAATGCTGGGGACGATATCGTTCCGCTTTCCGTTGCGGATATGGAACTCAAAAATCCTCCAGCAATAATCGAAGGTCTTAAAAAATATCTCGATAACATCATTCTCGGATATACCGGAGAAACGGAAAATTATTATAAAAGTGTAACTTCCTGGATGGAGCGCCGCCATGGCTTTTCTCCGAAGAAGGAATGGTTCGTAATGACCGCCGGCGTTGTTCCGGCAATTAAAGAAATGGTCGGCGCTTTTACAAAAGACGGCGATTCCGTTTTGATGCTCACCCCGGTTTATTATCCTTTTTATTCAAGCGTTGAGGCAAACGGAAGAACCGTTCTCGGAAGCGAACTTATCCTCGAGGGAACCGAATACAGAATCGATTTTGATGATTTTGCGGAAAAAGCCGCAAGACCGGAAACCACCCTCTGCATTCTTTCAAGTCCGCATAACCCGATCGGCAGAATCTGGACAAAAGAGGAACTCCTGAAACTCTGCGAAATCTGCCTTGAAAACAATGTTTTCATCATTTCCGACGAGATACATTTTGACCTCATAATGCCCGGATTCGAACATGTTTCCATGGGAACTTTTGAGGAAAAATATCTCAACAACTGCGCAATCTGCACAGCACCCAGCAAAACTTTCAACCTTGCGGGACTCCAGACTTCCAACATCTTTATTCCGAACGAGGAATACAGAAACAAAATGACCGCCGCAAGGGGATATTTCTCACTCAATATTTTCGGTTATAAAGCCTGCGAGCTTGCTTATGACGAATGTGAGGAATGGCTTGATGAGCTTCTTCTTTTCCTTGATGAAAACAGAAAATTCGTCGAGGAATTTGTTGCGGAAAAAATGCCGGAAGTTAAAGTACACCGTCTTCAGGGAACATATCTTATGTGGCTTGATTTCCGCGCATGGGGAATGAATGAAAAAGAGCTTGAGGACTTTATGGTACATAAGGCCGAAGCGATTTTTGACGAAGGCTATGTTTTCGGCGAAGGCGGTAAAGGCTTCGAGCGTATAAATATTGCCTGCCCTAAACGCGTTCTTGAAGCAACCCTTGAAAGAATCTATAAAGCGAAAAAAGAACTTTGATAAAAAGAACCACCCTCCGGAAATTCCGGAGGGTGGTTTGTTTTAATTATTTTTGCTTACGTCAATCTTTTATTAAAAATGTAAAAGGGGTCCATTTCTGTTATGGAAACAAGTTCCCATTTGTAAGTATCATACCAGATGCGCTTGCCTTTAAAAATAACTTTATAGGGGTATTCATTGCCTATTTCCGTTTCTCCGATAACCGTAATGGTAACGTTGACGTTTCTTCTGAAAGAGGACATTTGAAAATGTTCGCTGCCGCAAGGTCTTGCGGAAACAAAAACAGGGTGCCTTTCGTCATAATAATCAAGGTTTTCTAAAAACGTATTGCTGAATTCTTCCGAATATTTATTAAAAAGAAAAGTGCTGTAACCGCCGGAACAGGCAGCGGAATCAACGGATACCGGACCGAAAAGTCCGATTAGAACATAAGCCGCCGCGGCAAGAAAAAGCATTGTTCCGATAATTATTGCGATGATTTTTATAACAAGCTTTTTGGTTATTTTTATTTTCTTCTTTTCCGGAGCGGGTTTTCCTTCCGGAAAATAAAAATCCTTTCCGGTTGCAAGAAACTGCACAGAAGTGTTAAGCAGCTGCGCAAGTTTTATAAGGTTTTCGGTATCCGGACTGGAAAGGTCTGTTTCCCATTTTGAAACCGCCTGGCGGGAAACTCCAAGACTTTCCGCAACGTATTCCTGGGAATATCCTGCGTCCCTTCTTAAATTTCCGATTCTTTCACCAAGAGTCATAAAAAATCACCTCCGTGAATGTATCTTATCAAAAAAATCCGCAAATGACTACCAACCGTATGTCAACTATTGGTTGCGGCTATGAAAAACTCCCGTTATTTCAAATTGAAAATCGATTTTTCCGGCGATATAATTAAATCACAGCCGGCGAATATATAAAAAAGGAGTTTTTTTAAAATGGAAGAAGAACTTTATCTTATAAGCCATATTACGTTAATAACCGGTCTTTCCGACCGTACCATAAGAAATTATATCGCTTCCGGAATCCTTAAAGGCGAAAAGATCAACGGAATCTGGCATTTTACTCCGGAAGAAGTGGACGCTTTTATTAAAAATCCTGCGGTGCGCCCGAGCATTGTTGCAAAAAACAATTCCGTCGTCTATAATTTTATGCTTAATGACAGCAAAAAGGAAGAAGAAACCTGCGTTATTCTTGATTTGCCGAAATGTGATATCAAAGAAACGGCGGAGTTCTTTTGCTATGGCATCAGCAACGGAGATTATAAAGATATAAATTTCAGTTTTGACGGAAATTATAAAACACCGAGAATCATTCTTCGTGGAAAACCTTCCGATGTTTTCGGACTTATCGACGATTATTACAAAAGCTCCCGTTTATAACGGGAGCTTTTATTTATTGCTTCTTTTTTATAAAACTGTGAACGTCGCTGTGGAGTTTCATCTTTAGGTCGCTTTTGTGTTCGCTCATTTCCTTGTTTATCAAAGCGCCGATAAGGATTATGTTGGCAAGGATATAAAGCCAGAGCATCAGAATGATTACGGAAGCAAGGGAACCATAGATCGCGGAATATTTTACCGAAGAACTTATGAACCAGGAAAAAAATCCGCTTACAACAGTGAAAACAAGCGAACCGAAAACTGCGCCAGGAAGAATTTTCATTTTATAGGGACTGCGCCATGCGTTGCAGTAATAAACGGTATAGAGCATTCCGGCGGAAATTATATTAAGAATCACAAACCTGAACCAGTTCCAGAGGTTTGCAAGATCAATAAGATTTATAAAATCTATCATGGCAAAAAACGGTTCAAGAAGAGTTATAAGCCATCTTCCTGCGATAACCGTTATTGCAAGAACATAAACGGCCAGAAGGAAAGCCACAGCATAAACAAAGCTGAAAATAAATCTTGCGGTGTCGCTTCCGCCGCGGCTTTCAAAAATTTCCCTAAGAGTATCCGAAAGAGTTCTGAAAGCTGCAGCACCGGTGTAAATCGCAGTGAAAATTCCGATTATAAGAAGTCCGTTTGACTGTGAACCGGAATAGGAAAGATAATCTTCGATTATGGTGAGAACTCCGGAAGGAATAAGTTCCGAAAATTCCTCGAGGAAAAGAACAATGTCTTCGCCGAGAACGCTCAGAATCCATTGGACGCAGATAAGCATCGGAAAAAGAGTCATTATAAGAAAATATGAAAGAGCCGCAGCGGAGCGGTTGAGTTTAAGCGAAAGAAATTTTTCGGCAATACCGATGATTCCTTTAACGGAAAAAATGTGGTTCATTAAAATCCTCTGTAAAAATAAACTGATTTATGTTATATTTATATTATACTATCGAAAGTTCAAAATTCAACTTTATGGATTATAAATTTTAGTTTATCAAAAAAGGAGGCGGATTTTTTGGAGAATTTTGAAAAGATCCTGCTTTTTCATTTTGAAAAATATCCGCTTATGAAGCCTGTCGATGCGGTAAAACTTTGTTACCAAAGCGCTTTCGGCTGCGGACATCTCGTTAAGAACGAGGAAAAAGCTTTGAGCATGCTCAAAACGGAAATTGCGGAAACGGAAGAAAATTACGGTGCTCAAATTTTTGAACCCATCGGCGGCGGATATGTCCGGATTGATTTGCATAAAGCGAAAGCCATTAAAATTCCGGAAGAAAAAATCTGCGAAGCTTTTATAAAAAGCGCAAATTCCGGCAAGAAAACAGAACTTGAACCGAAAATTGAAATTTTGAAAAAACTTTCGGAAGAGGGAAAAACCCCTTTTCCGGAAAAAGAACTTCTTGAATATCTTTCGGGATATAACGGCGAAATGGTAAGCCACAGCGAAAAGTATAAAACCGAATATCACCCGGCATACAGGGTCATTTTGGAAAAACTTGCGGAAGAATTGCAATAACAGTCGGTTTATGATATTATAATTCCAGTTTTATATATAAAGGTGATTTGTTTATGATTCGTTTCAGAAAAGCAAAAGGAATAAAATCGGTGGAGCGCAGCTATGAAAAAATCCTTTCCGCGAATTACGCAAGGGATTACGTTGAAGTCGAGCGCTTTATCGAATGCTGCAAAATGTGTCCCAATTACGGCGCAAAATGGGGCTGTCCGCCCTATGCTTTTGATGTCAGGGAAAAATATTGGAACAATTATAAATATCTCCACCTTTTTGCGTTCAAGATGTATCTTGAAGATGATCTTATCGAGCACGGAATGACCCAGGAAGAAATTGACGAACTTGTTCTCGGAATCCGCCACCAGAATTATATCCTTGCAAGCAAATGGATTCTTGGGGTGGAAAGAGCGAACCCGGGTTCCTTTGCTCTTGACGGCGGTCACTGTGCAAAATGCAAACGCTGCACCCGCCCGAAAGGAAAGCCCTGCCGCCATGAGGACGATATCCGCCCTGCAATAGATGCCATCGGCGGAAACCTTGTTAAAACCGCGGAAGAACTTTTCGGCACAAAAATCCTTTGGATTGAAAACGGAAAAGCCCCGGAATATTTCCTTTTCATTGTCGGACTTTTAAGTGATTCCGAAGAAATTACCATAAACGACTGAGGTAAAATATGAGATACGAAGAAGCCATTGAAAAACTTAACAAAACCGATAAAGAAGAACTTTTAGGAAAAATCGAAAAACTTAAAAACCGCGAAAATCTTTTAAAAGAGGAAATCGAGGTTCTTATTGAAGAAACCGTAGGAATGCTTTTTTCTGTATCGAAAGAAATTAAGGCTCCCGAACTTTACAGGGTTGTCAGAAATGGCGGAAAACCGCTTTTTGATCACGAAAAAACGCTTATTGAAGAATCTCCGCTTTTCGGCGAAGAATATATCCGTTTCAGCTATGATCCGATAGTTCCTTTTGTTGAAGGAAAAATCGCCGAAGGCGAAACCGTAAGCCTTATGACATACCGCAAGGCTGTTCAGGAAAATCCGCTGGCTCTTCTTCTTGAAGGTTTTCCGGAAGATTCAAACGTTTTCGATATTCTTGAAAAAGACGGTCTTGAAAAAAACGGAAAAGAAAACTATCTTAAAATTGCGGAATTTATAAAAAGTGAACTTTTAAAAGAAGAAAAAGACGAAGAACTCATCAGAAAAATAAAAACGCTTTTTGAAACGGACGAAAAATGTACCGCTCTTTGCTATTCTCACGATGGTGCTGACTATGTTGCGATGAAAAATGATATCGTTGATATCTATTATATATGTACAAGCATTATCGTCTGCCGCCTGGACTGGATGGAAAACAAGGGCGAAATGGTCGAGGTAACGCCTCTTTCCCATAGCATTGGTGCGGTTGTTCCCGGAAAGGAAATTGAATACGACGAATTCGGAGAAGTGGGAACTTTTACTTTTGAAATGGACGATTACAGATAACAAAAAAACTCCCGCATATTTTTGCGGGAGTTTTTTAAAAGGTGATAAAATGGAACTTTTTACAAAAAGATGCAAAATCCGAAATTTCCGCCCGGAAGACGCAAAAGATCTGTATGAAACGCTTTCGGACAAAAAAGTTATGAAATATATCGAACCGGTTTTCGATATGGAAAAAACGGCGGATTTTATTAAAAATGCGGGTCTTTGTGAACCGCCGCTGGTTTATGCCGTGGAATTTAATGAAACGGAAAAAGTGATCGGGCATCTGATTTTCCATAGTTATGAAAACGGCGGTTATGAAATCGGTTGGGTAATCAATAAAAAATATTGGGGAATTGGAATTGCAAATGAACTTACAAAAACGATAATAGAATATTCAAAAACTCTTGATATAAAAAGTCTTATTATCGAATGTGACAAAAACCAATCCGCAAGCAAACATATTGCCGAAAAAAACGGCTTTATTCATGAAGGAAAAACGGGTGATCTTGAAATTTATAAATTGATGCTGTAAAAAAAACGGGCTTTTAAGCCCGTTTTTTGTTTCGAAAAATGACCGTTTTTGCTATCTTTTCTACCCGATGTGGAAAAAAGGCATACAAGGTAGTATAATTATGAAGAAATTGAATAAGCTGCATCAAGTTCCGCGTTAAGACCGGTTTTGCCGGGCGTTGGAATAAGGAAATCCGGTTGGAGTCCGGAGCCCACCCAGGGGCTGTAAGTGCAGGAGCTTTTTATCCGCGGCGTAAGCCGGCCATTGGCCAAAAGCTGAGAAGGTAGGATAAAAAACGCAGGGATTTTCCCCCAATGCATAAGCCAGAAAGCCAGTGATGATCGAACCCGAAGAGTGTTTTTTAACATGGACGGGGTATATAGGGGAAACAGAAATTCGGCTGCAATGACCAAGGTGTTGTTGCAGCTTTTTTTATTGCAAAAAGGAGAAAAAACTTGGTTTCAGAAGAAAATATAATTTTAAGGGAAGAAAAGCGCGGACTTAATGAAGAAAGAAGGGCGCTTGAAGATAAATTTGCCGAAGAACACAAAAAATCCACCGATGAAGAACTTTTTGAGGCGGTAAGAAAAAGGGCGGAGGAACTTGGACATATTCCGACAAAGGAAGAATTTGTGGGTTTTGTCTGTCTTAAGGCAAGGTTCGGCCCCTGGCCGAGGGTTCTTGAAAAAGCCGGGCTTAAAGAACCGAAAGAAAAAAGCAGAAAAACAAGGGGATGATCCCCATGAGTTTTTAATAAGGTACAGAAAAGAAGTGGTTTGGAAAAATTTTTGATTTCAATTTTGTTTTTTGAAAGGAGAAAGAAATGAAAAAGAAAATTTTAAGCCTTCTTATGGCTGTGTTGATGGTCGTTCTTATGTTGCCGGTTCAGGCTTTGGCAGATGGCGCAGAGACAACAGAGGAATATGTTTATATTTCAATCAGTGACGACGAGAAATATGTTGTTGGCAAAGATGGATCCATAATAGCCCATATGCCTGTTTCTATTTCAGCGATTAAAGAAGAAATAAAATTGGAAGATTATAATCTTGACGGTTTTATTTTGGATGAAGATAATGACGGAGAAGAAGATACAACTGTATTGCATTTATATCTTTATCTTCATAAGCATTATTACAGCGAATCATTTATGACGGATACAGTAATTGATGAATATGGTAGTGAAGTTCCTGT
>JAZQBJ010000016.1:0-34030 GCA_045545715.1 Oscillospiraceae bacterium | reverse complement strand
TTAAGTGCGGCGGTTTTCATTTCCGTTTCGGAAACAAGGGCATCATATCTCATCTGAATTTCTTTTGTTTTATCGGTTTTTTCGCCGGAAGGAATTTTTGCTTCCTCGGCGGTTTTTCCGATGTAATCAAGGCGCTGAATGAGCACGGCAAGAGAATCTTCCATAAAGGATTTGGTTTTTTCAAGCTCGGTCTTAAAGCCTTCGATTTCTTTGTTGATATCTTCCGCCGCTTCCTGAGCATCAGTGATCATATTTTGAGCACCGACTTTTGCATAAGCGAGCATGTGTTTTGCGGATTGTTCCGCATCGTCGATTGCGGCATTGAGTTTGCGTTCTTTAAGAACAAAAATCTCAGCTTTTGCAGATTCTTCTTCGAGCTTATCTTTAAGCTGGGAATTGAGTTCTTTTTCAATTGCAAACTCTTTTTCGGATTTTTCAAGCCTTGCGGAAAGTTTTTCGTTTTCCGCTTCAATATTATCGCTGTGCTCCTTGAGCATAAGATAATGCTGGCGAAGTTCCTCATAAGCTTCCATTATCTCGTCATATTTTGCCTGGAGTTCTTCAAGGCTGTTTTCAGCTTTGGAAAGTTTGATTTCTTTTTCCTCAAGCTCATTTTTAAGGGAAGAAATTTCTTCTTCCGCTTTTTCGTGTTCTTCGGTAAAATCTGCATTGAGTTTATCGATATATTTAAGGACCTCTTCCTTATTGAATCCGCCGAAAGTCTGACTTTTGAAAATTGCCTGTTCAGCCATGGAGATCTCTCCTTTTTATATGTATTGATAATTAATCATAACATATTTTTTAAATATTTAATATAGTTTTGCGGAAAATATTTTTAAAATATAAAAAACGGCGGGATTTTCCCGCCGTTTTTTTATTTTCCGCAAAGTTTAAGATATTTTTCCCAGATTTTCGGAAGTTTTTCTTTTATAAATTCCGCATAAGCGCAGTTTTCGTTTTCTATCATACGGTTTTTTGAAAGATAACGAAGAATAGAGTTATCCCAAAGAAGAAGTTCCTGGCGGCTGTGCTGTTCAAAAGTATAAAGGCGGAAACGTCCCATATCTTCATTTTCCATAAGCCAGTCATAAAGATTCTGAATTTTTTCGCAGGAAGTTACAGAAAGTTCCTTTTTCGCTTTGCAGACAGTAAGAATTTCGCCGGTTTCCTCAACATCTTCCTCTTCCGCTTCAACGGCATAAAGGAAACCTTTTTTATTTTCTGTTGCTTCCTTAAAAGCGTTTTCAAAAAGTTCGTGATACTGGACCGTTCCGTCGGAACCGAAATCGCATGGAAACCAGTTCCAGGGTTCTTCAAGAGGATTTGCAAGGCAGAAAGCGGAAATCATTTTGTTTTCGGTAAGCTTTGCGCCTTCCGCTGTTTTTAAATCGGGCGCTATGCTTGTGAAATAATATGTCATTTTACAAACCCCTCCAAAGTGTTATTTTGTCTTTCAAAACAGATTTTTTCGTATTTTTCCCAAACCTCCGGAAACTTTTCCCGGATAAATCCGGCATAGGAACAATCCGGAATTTCTATCATATCTTTGCTGTCGATATATTCAAAAATTTTGTTCTTCCACCAAAGAAGTTCCTTTTCGGATTTATCTTCAAAACGGCAAAGGCGGAAAGCTCCTTTTTCTTCCTGTTCAAGAAGCCATCGGTAGCAATCCGGAATTTCGATGCAATCCAAAACTTTCATCGGAACCGTTGCAAGTTTTGCAACGGGAATATTTTTGAACGGAAGAAGGTCTTTTTCTTCCGCTTCAACAACATAGATGCAGCCGCTTTTTCCTTCCGAAACTTCGCGGAGAGCATTTGGATACAGTTCGTCATATTCGACCATTCCGTCCCGTCCGAAACCATAAGGAAACCAATAATATGGCCTTTCAACCCCGTTTATCATATAAAAACCCGCAACAATTTCAAGAGTTGACATATAAACATAGGGTCTTTCGTGATCAGCAAGATGCGGTTCAAGGGTTTTTATCCCGAATGTATTGCTTCCGTGATAAAGAATCATTTTCCCTCCGTCAGAGTTTCTGTTCAAGGATAGGTTTAAGGAACTGACCGGTATAGGATTCCGGACAGGCTGCAACTTCTTCCGGCGTCCCCTCAACAACAAGGGTGCCGCCGCCGTCGCCGCCTTCCGGACCGAGGTCGATTATATGGTCCGCAACCTTGATCACGTCAAGGTTATGCTCAATGAGGATAACCGTGTTTCCTCCGTCAACAAGCTTCTGGAGAACTTCGATGAGCTTATGAACGTCGGCGGTATGAAGTCCGGTGGTGGGTTCATCGAGGATATAAACGGTTTTTCCGGTGGGACGCTTCGCAAGTTCGGTTGCGAGTTTGACGCGCTGGGCTTCGCCGCCGGAAAGAGTTGTTGCCGCCTGACCGAGAGTTACGTAACCGAGGCCGACGTCGTTGAGAACCTCGATTTTGCGTTTTATCTTCGGAACGTTATCGAAGAACAAAAGCGCTTCCTCAACGGTCATATTTAGAACGTCGCTTATATTTTTTCCCTTATAATGAACGTCGAGGGTCTCGCGGTTATAGCGTTTTCCCTTACATACTTCGCAGGGAACGAAAATGTTCGGAAGGAAATGCATTTCGATTTCGATTATTCCGTCCCCTTCACAGGCTTCGCACCTTCCGCCACGGACGTTGAAGGAATAGCGGCTTGCGCTATATCCTCTTGCTTTGGATTCTGCGGTTTCCGCAAAAAGATTGCGGATATCGGTGAAAACTCCGGTATAGGTTGCCGGGTTGGAACGGGGCGTTCTTCCGATGGGCGACTGGTCGATGCAAATTACTTTATCGAGGAATTCCTCGCCTTCGATTCCTTCACAATGGCCTGGGATATGCTTTGCTTTGTTGAGGTCACGTGCAAGGGTTTTATAAAGGATTTCATTTACGAGGGAGCTTTTTCCGGAACCGGAAACGCCGGTTACAACAACGAATTTTCCGAGAGGGAATTCAACGTCGATATGCTTGAGGTTATTTTCATAAGCGCCCCGGACAAGAAGTTTTTTCCCGTTGCCTTCCCTTCTTTTTTCCGGAATTTCGATTTTCTTTCTTCCGGAAAGATAGGCGCCTGTTATGGATTCGGGACAGTTCATAATATCCTGAACCGTTCCGGAACAGACGATATTTCCGCCGTGGATACCCGCTCCGGGACCGATATCAACAATGTGGTCCGCGGCAAGCATTGTATCGGTATCGTGTTCAACGACTATGACGGTGTTTCCGAGATCCCGAAGATGCCGGAGAGTTCCGATAAGTTTTTCGTTGTCCCGCTGATGAAGACCGATGCTCGGTTCGTCGAGAATATAGAGAACACCCATAAGAGAAGAACCTATCTGGGTTGCAAGGCGGATTCGCTGGGCTTCGCCGCCGGAAAGAGTTGTTGCGCTTCTTGAAAGAGTGAGATATTCGAGTCCGACGTTTTTAAGGAAGCCGAGCCTTGCTTTTATTTCCTTGATGATGAGATAGGAAATCATCTGTTCACGCTCGGTGAGCTGCATATTTTCGACAAAATCGAGCGCTTCCTTAACAGACATCTTTGTAAAATCGCTGATGTTTTTTCCGCATACGGTTACACCGAGGGAAATCGGTTTAAGTCTTTCGCCGTGGCAGTCCGGACAGTCAACGGCGCGCATCTGGAGGGCAATTTCCTCCTTCATCCATTCGCTGTTCGTTTCCCGGAAGCGGCGTTCCATATTGTTGATAATGCCCTCGAATTCGCTTTCAAAATAGCCGTGCATGCTGTTGCTTTCGCGTTTCACCTTGATTTTTCTGCCTTTGCTTCCGTAAAGAAGAACGTCAATCGCCTCTTTCGGAAGGTCTTTTACCGGAACGTCGAGGGAGAAATTATATACCTTCGCAAGGGCTTCGTAATAATTGGTGGCGATTCCGCCCTCATAATAATACCAGCCGGAAGCGTGGATTGCGCCTTCGCGGATCGAAAGATTTTTGTTCGGAAGAACAAGATCCGGATCCACCTGCATAAAAACGCCGAGACCGGTGCATTTTTCACAGGCTCCGAAAGGATTGTTGAAGGAGAACATTCTCGGAGAAAGTTCATCGATTGCGGCGCCGTGATCCGGGCAGGCATAGTTTTGGGAAAACATAAGGTCTTCGCCGCCGATTATATTGACAACCGCAAGGCCGCCGCTTTGCTGCATTACGGTTTCGAGAGAATCCGAAAGACGGGAACGGACTTCCGGCTTTACAACAAGGCGGTCAACAATTATTTCAATGGTGTGTTTTTTGTTTTTGTCGAGTTTTATTTCCTCGGAAAGGTCATAAACGCTTCCGTCGATTCTTACGCGGACAAAACCGCTTTTTCTTGCGGCGTCAAGTTCTTTTACATATTCGCCTTTTCTTCCCCGGACTATCGGAGCCATAAGCTGGATCTTCGTTCCTTCCGGAAGAGCAAGAACCTGGTCCACAACCTGGTCTATGGTCTGCTGTTTGATCTCTCTTCCGCAGACCGGACAATGAGGAACGCCGATTCTTGCATAGAGCAGACGGAGATAGTCATAGATCTCCGTAACGGTTCCGACGGTGGAACGGGGGTTTTTGCTTGTGTTCTTCTGGTCAATGGAAATTGCCGGAGAAAGACCGTCGATGGAATCCACGTCAGGTTTTTCCATCATTCCGAGGAACATTCTTGCATAGGAAGAAAGGCTTTCCATATAGCGGCGCTGACCGTCCGCATAGATTGTATCGAAGGCGAGGGAACTTTTTCCCGAACCGGAAAGACCGGTCAGGACAACGAGTTTATCGCGCGGGATCTCAACGTCGATATTCTTGAGGTTATGTTCCCTTGCTCCCTTTATGACGATGGAACTTTGATTCATACTGTACATCCTCCAACTGTTCACGGAGTTTTTTGATTCTGTCGCGGAGATATGCCGCGTGCTCAAATTCAAGGATCTTCGAAGCCGCCTTCATTTCGTTTGTAAGGCGCCTGATCTCCTCTTCGGTTTCTTTATAACTCATGCGGCGCTTGCCGGCTTTTTCATCATCTTTATGGCTGGAAATTTCGATGATATCGCGGACGTCCTTTTTGATGGTTTTCGGAACGATTCCGTGTTCCTTGTTATAGGCGTCCTGGATTTTTCTTCTGCGTTCCGTTTCGGTAATGGCCTTTTCCATGCTTTCCGTAACGGTATCCGCATACATGATGACCTTTCCTTCGGCGTTTCTTGCGGCACGTCCTATGGTCTGGATAAGGGAAGTTTCGCTTCGGAGGAAGCCTTCCTTATCCGCATCGAGGATTGCAACAAGGCTTACTTCCGGAATATCCAATCCTTCGCGCAGAAGGTTTATTCCACAGAGGACGTCGAACTCTCCGAGGCGCAGATCCCGGATTATTTCCATTCGCTCGATGGTATCTATATCATGGTGCATATAGCGGACTTTTACGCCCATCTGGATAAGATAATCCGTAAGGTTTTCCGCCATTTTTTTCGTAAGGGTTGTGATAAGGGTTCTTTCGCCTTTTTCGACCCTCATATTTATTTCGGAAAGAAGGTCCTCAATCTGTCCTTCAACCGGTCGGACGCTTATTTCCGGATCGAGAAGTCCCGTCGGACGTATCACCTGTTCGACTTTCTGGGTGCTCCGGTCTTTTTCATACTGACCGGGAGTTGCGCTGACATAGATTATCTGGTTGAGTTTTCCGTCGAATTCATCAAAGGTAAGCGGACGGTTATCAATTGCGGAAGGAAGGCGGAAACCATATTCGATAAGGTTTTCCTTTCTTGAACGGTCACCGCCGGACATTGCTCTTACCTGCGGAAGAGTTACGTGGCTTTCGTCGATGAAAAGGACAAAATCTTCCGGAAAATAGTCAAGAAGAGTTGTCGGGCAGGAACCTGGCGCTCTTCCGGAAAGGACCCTTGAATAGTTTTCGATTCCTTTGCAGAAGCCGACTTCCGTCAGCATTTCCATATCGTAATTGGTGCGCTCTTCGATTCTCTGTGCTTCGATAAGCTTTCCTTTTTCCTTGAAATATTTTACTCTCTCTTCACATTCTTCCCGAATTTCATCAACAGCTTTGAGCATCTTATCCTTAGGAACGATATAGTGCGAAGCGGGATATATAGAAACATGGTTAAGAACTCCCTTAACCTCGCCGGTGACTGCCTGGATCTCCGTAATGCGGTCAACTTCGTCGCCGAAAAATTCGATACGGAAGATTTTTTCATCCGAATATGCGGGGCAGATTTCGATAACGTCGCCGCGAACACGGAATTTGTTGCGGATAAGGTTCATGTCGTTGCGCTCATACTGCATATTGACGAGCTGGGTTATGACTTCGTCCCGGTCTTTTACCATTCCCGGACGGAGCGAAAGAACCATTGTGCGGTAATCTATCGGGTCGCCGAGAGTATAGATGCAGGAAACGGAAGCGACAATTATAACGTCGCGCCTTTCGGAAAGAGCTGCGGTTGCTGAATGGCGGAGTTTTTCGATTTCGTCGTTGATGTCGCTTGTTTTTTCAATATAAGTATCGGTGGAGGCGATATAGGCTTCCGGCTGATAATAATCGTAATAGGACACGAAATATTCAACGCTGTTTTCCGGAAAAAACTCCTTGAATTCGCTGCAAAGCTGGGCCGCAAGGGTTTTGTTATGGGAAAGAACGATTGTGGGGCGGTTTATTTTTTCGATTACCGAAGCCATTGTGAAGGTCTTGCCGGAACCGGTTATTCCGAGAAGGGTCTGTTCCCTGTCGCCGCGGTTTATTCCTTCAACAAGTTTTTCAATTGCCTGGGGCTGGTCGCCGGTGGCCTTGAAAGGTGAAACAAGCTTGAAATCCAATTTTTCCGCCTCCTTTTTGATGAACATTTGTTCGTTTATCGTATCTTTCATTATACAATATTATTGAATTTTAGTCAACAGCATATACCTGCTCTGTTTTTAAATCAGCGGTCGATTTTTATTGAAAAAGTATAGCCATAGGCTTTTTTTGTTATCCTTTCCCATTATCCCGACACTTTTCAAAATCTGGTGATTGATTTATACTGTGTATTGTGATTTGATTAACACAACAGAACTTTGTGTTTTGTCGGAGTATTTTTTTAAGTCATTTTTATTTTTTTAGGAGGCAATTTTATGGAAAAAATTTATCTTGTAACCGGTGCAGCAGGATTTCTTGGAAGCACCATCTGCCGCCAGCTTGTTGAAAAAGGCGAAAAAGTAAGAGGTTTCGTCCTTCCCGGCGATCCGGCGGCAAAATATCTTCCCGAAGAAGTTGAGATCGTTTACGGCGACCTTTGCGATAAAGAATCCGTCGAGAAATTCTTTGCCGTTCCGGAAGATACTGAAACGATCTGCCTCCATATCGCAAGTATTGTAACCGTTGACCCGGAATTCAACCAGAAAGTTGTTGACGTAAACGTCGGCGGCACCGACAATATCATCGACGCCGTTCTTGCCCATCCGGAATGTAAAAAACTTGTTCACTGCAGTTCCACCGGCGCAATTCCGGAACTTCCGAAAGGCACTCCCATCAAGGAAGTCACCCAGTTCCATCCGGAAAAACTCATCGACTGTTACAGCCGGACCAAAGCCGAAGCAACCCAGCACGTTCTTGATGCATGCAGGGAACGCGGTCTCAATGCCTGTGTTGTTCATCCCAGCGGAATTCTCGGCCCGGAAGATTTTTCCATAAGCGAAACCACCGGAACTCTTATCAAAATCATCAAGGGCGAAATGCCCGCCGGAATCGACGGTTCCTTCAACCTTTCCGACGTTCGCGACCTTGCAAACGGAACCATTCTTGCGGCGGAAAAAGGCCGCTGCGGCGAATGTTATATCCTTGCTAACGCGGAAATTACTTTTAAAGAATTCTGCAAGATCATCTGCGCCGAGAGCGGATGCAAACCCATCAAAATGTTCCTTCCCCTCTGGCTTGCAAACACTGTTGCAAAACTTGCCGAAAACAGCGCCAAGAAGAGCGGCAAAAAGCCTCTTATGACCACCTTCTCTGTTTATAATCTTGCAAGAAACAACACTTTTGATTATTCCAAAGCAAGAGAAGAACTTGGTTATACCACCCGTCCCTGCGCAGAAACCGTTAAGGACGAAGTTGCCTGGCTTAAAAAAGAACACAAAATCTGATTTTTCGCAAAGCAATCCGAAAAGTTATAATTCTTACGAATGTTCTTTATTTTTTCAGATTTGTAAATTCTTTTCCGAAAAGTTTAACCAAACTGGTTTTGTATTGTAACCAAAGTGAAAAGTGTTCATCACAAACTCATCACAAACCAAGGGTATTATATAACCAGAGCAAAAAAGAGCAAAGATGTTAGTTTCCGAGCAATTCTAACAGCTTGAAATCACGGCGAGTCGAAAGACCCGCCGTTTTTTTGTCTGTTTATAAAAAAGTCATGACCACCCCTAAAAGGGGTGGCTTGGAACGCCCTGTAAGGGCTTGTTGCTTGCTGCACCTTAAAGATGCTGAAATAATTTAATTAGCAAAATCTATTTTGTTCTTTGCAAATTTACCGCTTGATTTTGTTTTATTAACATTCAAACTTTTCGCACAACAAAACAAATTTTTTCTGTAAGTTTGGAAACTTACCCGCGTAGCGGGCAGTTTGTAGTACGCCGCTTCGCGGCGTACATACTAAGGTATAATAAAAAGGCGGCATTTTTGCCGCCTTTTTTATTTACTGAAAAACAACTTCGAATTCTTCGCAAAGGATAAGGGTATCATCTGTAAATTCGATTCCGTATTCTTCGCTCTTTTTCTCAAATTCTTTCCGGTGGATTTTTTGCCAGCCTTCAACGGTCTGGTCCCCTTCCCCTTCTTTTTCCGCAAATTCCGCATCGATTTCGCTGAATTTTTTTATTTCAACTTTTGTATCCTTGATAATAAAAAGCGGAACCTCGTCGCTGTCAAGGATTATGGAATAATCCCCTTCCTCCGGAACTTTCATTTCGTCAAGTTCAAAGGTTTCATAAAGGCTTGAGGTTGCAGTTTTTATTCCCGCAAGGCATAGAGAAGCAAGTCTGTCGCAGCCTCTTGCGCCATCAAGAAACTGCCAGACATCATAATAAAGTTCGTCTTTGTTAAGATCTGCATTGTGGTCGCAAAATGCTTCCCAAAAATCTTCCGGAGAAAGTGCCTGGTTCATATAAAAATCTCCCTTATGTAATCAGATAATGCTTTCCGCAGGACCCTGTTCGGAAAGATAGGTTGCCTCAAGATCGGCCATATGAAGAAGAACGGCCAGCGGATATTTTTCATAAGCGTGGCTTATGCTGAAACCGCCGGATTTTGCCGCTTCATCAAAACCGCCCATATGCCAGCGGATTGCGATTGCCTCGTTTTCACGAAGACGCATGAAACGCTCGATTACGAAAACGGATTTTTCGCCGTGACCAAAGGGGAACTGGTCGTCAACGGTGTAATAGGGAACTTTTTCCCATTGTCCGCGTTCGTTTTTTGCGTTGCGGTAGCTTATGGTGTAAAAATTCGCCTTGCAGATATCGTGGAGAAGTCCGCAGATCGCAATGGTTTCGCCGTCGGTTATTCCATATTCGGCACAGCGTTTTTTAAGAAGCTTATAAACGTTCAGGCTGTGC
Source organism: Oscillospiraceae bacterium (assembly GCA_045545715.1). GTDB lineage: Bacteria > Bacillota > Clostridia > Oscillospirales > Ruminococcaceae > UMGS1668. The sequence continues at coordinate 24,425 of JAZQBJ010000016.1, read as the reverse complement.
TGAACAAGTCCGCCCTCGAAAGCGGAATGATATTTTGTGGAAGCCGGTGCGATGAAAAAGTCGCTTTGGGAAAGCCATTCAAGAAGCTTTTCCGAACCGGGGCGTTTTACGTTTTCCTGAAAAATCTCAATAAATTCCTGTTTTGCTCCCATGTTTCCTCCAAATTATTCGCCGTAAACCGTAGGCATTCTGCGTTTATGCTCCGAAACCTTGTGATATTGGTCGATAATGGCTTTGGATTTCGGGTCGGTTTCACCGGTGGTGATATATTCGTCGATTGCTTTATAGGTTACGCCCATTTCCTGCTCGTCAGTCTGTCCTTCAAAAAGACCGGCGGAAGGTGCTTTTGTAATTATATTAAGCGGAGCGTTGAGATAGCGCAAAAATTCAAAAATTTCCGTTGCGGTAAGGTCCGCAATCGGATTAAGGTCAAAAGCTCCGTCGCCCCATTTTGTAAAGTATCCCATATAGCGTTCGCTTCTGTTGCCGGTTCCGACAACAAGGGCGTTTCTGGTCTGGCCAAGGGCATAAAGGGTTGTCATTCTGAGGCGCGGCGCAATATTGGAAAGAGCCGCGGGGGTAAGTTCCTTATCAATGGCTTCGGTGAGCACGCTTCTGGTTTCGGAAAGATCAACGGTGATCATCGGGATATCAAAAGCCTTTGCAAGGGCAACCGCATCGTCCATATCCTCGCCGTAGTTGCGTTTTGAATGGCATGGCATTGCGACCGCGAGCACGTTATCCGTTGCCATTTTGCAAAGGATTCCCACAAGGGCGCTGTCCTTTCCGCCGCTGTTTCCGAAAACAAGACCTTCCGCATAGGCTTCGGCCATTTTTTCCCTGATGAACGCAACTCTTTTTTCGGTTTCGAGTTTATAATCACGCATCATGAGCACCTCTTGAAATCAAAAATTCTTTCTGATGTAATTTGCCGCAGCGGTTGCCGCTGTTGCGCCGTCGGAAGCAGCTGTTACAAGCTGGCGAAGGGTTTTATTTCTTGTGTCGCCGGCAACAAAAACGCCTTTGCAATCCGTAAGGCAGTCCTCTTTGGAATCGATATATCCGCGTTCATCAAGTTTGAGCACGCCTTCATATATTTTGTTATCCGGAACAAGACCGATTGCAACAAAAACTGCCGAAAGGGGAACTTCAGCCATGCTTCCGTTGGCTCTGTTTTTAAGGACGATGGCAGAAACAGCGTTTTCGCCTTTAACTTCTTCGATGACGGAATTTGTGAGCACGGTGACGTTTTTCTTTTTGAGCACAGAATCCACCGCGGTTTTTGCGGCGGAGAAAACATCTCTTCTATGGATAAGATAAACTTTATCACAGATTTCGGAAAGATATTCCGTTTCCTCAAAAGCGCTTTCGCCGCCGCCTACAACGGCAACGGTTTTTCCGCGGAAAAAGTTTCCGTCACAGGTTGCACAATAGGAAACTCCCCGGCCCTCAAATTCGGTTTCGCCCTTGCATCCGATTTTTCTTCTTGCGGCGCCGTTTGCAACAATAACAGCTTTTGCCTCAAATTCACCGGCGGAAGTAACAACTTTTTTTGTTTTTCCGGAAAAATCAATGCCCTGAACTTCGGCGAACTGAACTTCGGCGCCGAGTTTTTGCGCCTGCTCAAAAAGCGCCATGGAATAATCATAGCCGGAAACTCCAAACATTCCCGGATAATTTTCGATGGAAGGGGAATTGACAATTTGTCCGCCCGGAGCATATTTTTCAAAAACAGTGCAGGAAAGACCTGCTCTTTGTCCGTATATTGCGGCGGTAAGTCCGGCAGTACCGGCGCCGATTATGATAATATCTTTCATATTATTTCTCCTTTTTCCGAAGATACACAAATATTATATCACAAATTTTCATAGAATAATATATTTTATTTGAGCAAAGAGCATTTTTGTGGTAAAATAATTTTACAAAAGCTTTTCCGGAGGAAATTTTATGAGAATCGGTATAATCGACTTTGGAACAAACACTCTTCGCCTTGATATTTTTGAGACCGAAGACAGAGAATACCGCAGCATTTATGATTTTGCGATATATTCAAAAATTGTTGAAAACACCGTCGGAACTTCCCTTTCCCAGGACGGAATCGAACATATAATCCAGGCTATTGAAGAACACCAGCAGGCCTGCCGCCATTTTCGCTGTGACAGAGTGGAATGTTTTTCGACCGCTTCCCTTCGCTATATAGATAACTCCGCGGACGTTCTTGAACAGGTTGAATTCCGCACCGGAATAAAAATCCGTATGATTTCCGGAGACGAGGAAGCCGAATACGATTATCTTGCGCTTAAAAGCGTTGTGGAAGAGCCTTCCGGAGTCGGCTGCGATCTTGGCGGAGGTTCGCTCCAGGTTTTCACTTTTGACGAAAAAGGCCCTAAAAAGAGCTCCAGCTATCCTCTTGGAAGCAGCAGGACCGCAAAGAATTTTGTAAAAGGCGATATTCCCACAATGGAAGAGATTTCTGAAATCAAAAAATGTGTTTCGGATTCTCTTTCCGAAACCGGTTTTGAACCAGTCGGCGGAACTCTTTTTGCCATGGGCGGCACCGCAAAGGCCATTAAAAAGCTTTATAACGTCACCGTTGAAAAAGGCGACAAACTTTCTCTTAAAAACGCAGGCATTATGTTAAAGCTCCTCACAGAAACCCCTGAAGAAGCAAAGGAACTTATCGCAGACATCACTCCAAAACGGATACGCACCCTTGTTCCCGGGCTTGCGGTTCTTTCCGGAGTTATGGAAAAAATGGGCTGCGACGAAATGAAAATCTATTCCGTAGGCGTTCGCGAAGGTTTTATGGAATCTATCCTTAACGATGATTCAAAACCGGAACCGAACCTTCTGGATCTTATTTTGGGAAGTATATAAAACAGAAAAAAACATCCTCCGTTTTGCGGAGGATGTTTTTTATTTTGCTTTTATTTTTGATGCAAGTTTTCTTATAAGATAAACTATACCGGCCAGAATCGCTATTCTTACGGCAATCACTCCGATATTCGTCACAAACATCGGAAGAATATCTTCGGCGGAAATCCCGTTCCAAAGACCGAGAACATCTTTGTTTATCCACATTATCGCTATTACGATTACCGATAAAACCGCCACGGCGATTCTTCTCGGTTTTCTTTCGATACTTTTCATTTTCTCACCTTTATATCAATATTTTTTTCTCAGGAAGAGGAAGGAAATCCAGTAAAGAACGATGATTATGCAAACGGAATAGGCGCAGTATTGGGAAAGTAACTCGTTTTCAAGAATTTTGAACGCTATGGTTCCGACGGCGTTCAGCATTACAAAAAGATATCCCGCCCATGCCCAGGCTCTTCCGCTGAGGAACTTATTGCGTTCATCGTTGGCCTCGATTTCCATTTTTTCGCGGTATTCCGGATTTCTGCTGTACTTAAAATACTGTATCATCCTAATCGCTCCGACCGCAAAAAGGGCGCCGCCCATTCCACTCCAGAAACTATCCACAATATCAAAAATTCCGCAGGCAACGAGGACAAGACCGATTATAATCCAAAAAATGTTTATATACATTCTTTTTTCAATTTTCATATATTTTTCCTCCGTTCATATTTCTTCATCGAAAATAAAAACTTCTTCGATGGACTTTTCAAAATATTTCGCAATTTTATAGGCAAGGAAAATCGAAGGGTTATATTTCCCTGTTTCAAGAGAACTTATGGTCTGGCGTGAAACACCCATAAGCTTTGCAAAATCTTCCTGGCGAATACCTTTTTCCTTGCGGATCTCCTCAACTCTGTTTTTCAAGAACCATTCCTCCCTCAAAGATTTTTGTCAAGTTAACTTTACAAAAACAATATAACACATGTTCCGCTTTATGTCAAGCTAACTTTACAAAAAATTATAAAAAAACGGCGGGAGCAAACCCCCGCCATATACTTTGCTATTATATCGCATTGAAAAACCGCGCAACAGAATTCCATGTTTTTCTCGTAAGGCTTCCGTCGGTATTTCCTCCCCCGCTCTTTTCGTGGATATATTTTACCGCATTACGGGTAGCCGCATCGTTTTTTCCGTTCAGCTCAACTTCATCAAACCCGGAATACTTTTCTCCCACAGCAATAAGCATCGCCTGTAAAAACCAAATTGCCTTACCCTCTTCTTCCGGCAAAACGGGATTTTCCTCGTCGCTTACATAGGGAAAAATCGGAAAAGGCTCCGCGTTTTCTTTTATATATCTGTTTGCATTTTCCATAAGCAGGACCCATGTATCGTGGTCAACTATCCCGTTTGCAGGGAGATCATTAAGTGCCTGAAAAGCGATGACGGCCCGCTCCGTTTCCTCGCCGAAAATCCCGTCTTCAAAAACAATCGGAATATTCTCGCCGTTTTTATGTAAAATACGCAGCGCGCGCTGGATCTGCCTTATGTTGAACCGGTGTTCTTCATTCAAAAGTCTTCACCTCAGTTTCTCTGATAATTATATCCGGGATATTGACCTACATTGGGAACATCAACAGTATCGTTGAAATATTTTTGAGGAACGCTGCGCAGGATTCCGAGATATGCGTCATAAAGCGCGTTCCAAGTTCCGATTCCCACTATTCCGTCCCGGGTAAGTCCGAATATACTTTGAAAATTGATTACCTGCTGTCTTGTTTCTTCGCCAAAACTTCCGTCTTCAGGAATTTCGGCAATTCCTTCATAAAAAGCGGAAAGAACATTCAGATAATATTGCAAAAGCCTTACTCTTTGACCCGAATCTCCGAGTTCAAGAGGTTCCACAAACTGAGAAGGAATTTCGGATATCCCGACGTTTTCTCCGTAAAGTTCCGAAAGCTTTCGGACGGAAGAATAAATAAACGAAATTTTATACCACGTTCCCGGACCGACAATTCCATCCGGGGTGAGGTTGAAAACCCTTTGAAAAGTTTTTACCGAATTTTCAGTCTGTGTTCCGAAAATTCCGTCCACCGGGTTTATCTTTGGAATTGCGGGAAAATTACGTGCAATCCGGTTCAGCCTTTGCTGAATAAGCCGGACTTCGTAATCTCTGCTTCCAAGGCGCAGTGGTTCTCCCGGATATGATTCCATATAAGGAAGTATCGGAGCAATTTTTATGTCGATATCATCACCGTAATAATACTGCAAAATTTCATAAGGCGTCATTCCGCGGTTCGCAAGGTCAACCGTTCCCCATTGGGAAAGTCCCCGGCAGGTTACCGTTGTTCCGTTGCAATATTCCGTAAAATATGGGTTCTGGTTTCCCTGTTTTACAATGTATCGGTTAAAAATATCGTCAACGATTTCGCTTATATTTTCAAAAATATTCCGGTTTTTTATAAATTTCTGGTCATAACTTGTTGAGGAGGTTATATCAAAAGGATATCCCCTGCTTCGGTACCATTCAGTATAAATCCGGTTAAGAGCAAAGGTGACCTGGGCGTAAATATTTGCCCTTAGTGCATTTTCCGGCCAGGTAGGATAAATTTCACTTGAAGCAACGTTTTTTATATATTCCGGAAAAGAAACTGTTACGTTTTCCGCCGGAGAATCCGGAGGACCAAGATGCACCGTTATGAATTCCGGAACAGCAACATAGGTCATCACCATTCGGAAACATCCCCTTTTCCGAGTTTTTCCGGCTTTGGAACAAGGTCTATTTTAAGGATAGAAATCTCTTTTGCAAAAACATCCACCGGGCGGTTTTTTACCGGTTCAAAACCTTTTTCCATTGCGGTAACATAAAAAGTTGCGAATGGATCTTTGCTTCCCGGTTCAAGGGAAAGTTCTCCGCTAACCGTTTTTACCTCAACGGGTTTTGTTCGCCCGTCAGCATCCGTTGTTTCTATTGCAACAAGTTCCCGGCGGCCTTTTTCATCGTCATTATCAAATCTGTCGATGACGACAGTCACCTCCGAAAGCGGTACTGCGCCTTTTGCTGTGGTCACTTCAACAAGAATTTTTCCGGTTTTATCGGACATTTCTTCCAAAACGGCTTCCGGCGGTATTTTCGATTCGGATTTATCCGGAACTTCGGTAAAATCCTGTTCCCTTTGTTGAAATTCCAAAGCAGCCGGAACTTCCTCGGAAAAAGCCGCTGTTCTGACCGAAGGCTCTTCAAAAAGCGCATCTCTTTGCCTTTCCTCAAAAAGTTTTCTCATTTCCTTTTCATAACGTTCTATCATGCTGTTAAAGTCAGAATATCTTTCAGTTGGAATAAAAAACACCCTCTTTCTCATGAAATTTTATGAGAAAGAAAGGCGTTATATTCCATATAAAAAAAGCCTTTCCGTTTTAAGGAAAGGCTTTTTCTGTATTCTTAAATTATTTTTTTCCGAAAAGAGACATGAGATCATCATCAAGGAAAGTATCGTTTGCCGGTGCGGGTTCATCCTCGCCGAATCCGCTCATAAAAGCGGGAATGGACGAAGAGGATTTTTTAACTCCGTTGTCATCAAAGCCGGTTGCAATTACGGTGATAGCCATTTCGTCCTGCATATTTTCATCAAAAGCAACACCGAAGATGAGGTTTACATCATCTGCGCAAGCTTCGCTTACCATGGTGGTTGCTTTATCAATATCATCAAGGCTTACGTCGGGGGAAGCAAGGATATTAACGATTGCTCTGTGTGCGCCTTCGATGGAAGTTTCGAGAAGCGGGCTGGAAATTGCAGCTTTGGTTGCTTTTTCAGCTTTATCTTCACCGGAAGCACGGCCAACGCCCATATGGGCAACGCCTGCATCTCTCATGATAGTGCAAACGTCGGCAAAGTCGAGGTTGATAAAGCCTTCGATATTGATAAGATCGCTGATGCTCTGTACACCGTGGCGAAGAACATCATCGGCCTGTGCAAAAGCATTCATAAGGGTGATCTTGGTTTCGGAAACTTCTTTAAGTCTTTCGTTGGGGATTACGATAAGTGCGTCAACGTGGTCACGAAGAGCGAGGATTCCGCTTTCGGCCTGTTCCATTCTGCGTTTGCCTTCGAAAGCAAAGGGTTTTGTTACAACGCCAACGGTAAGTGCGCCCATTTCGCGGGAAACTTCCGCAACGATCGCTGCGGAACCGGTTCCGGTGCCGCCGCCCATACCTGCGGTTACGAAAACCATCTGTGCACCTTTAAGGGCAGCCATGATCTCGTCGCGGCTTTCTTCGCCTGCTCTCTGGCCAACGTCAGGATTGCCGCCTGCGCCGCCGCCTTTGCAGGTTTTTTCGCCGATCACGGTTTTTACGGTTGCTTTGGATTTCATAAGTGCCTGTCTGTCGGTGTTGAGAGAAATAAACTCAACGCCCTGAACTTCGCTTACTACCATGTGGTTAACGGCATTTCCGCCGCCGCCGCCAACACCGACAACTTTTATATTAATAACGCGACCGGTTTCATTATCCATGTCAAAATTCATCTGCATATCTAACTATCCTCCGTTTTAACTTCCTCAAATGGATAGAATAATCCTATATACAATAGTATCAGTTTTCAGAGTTTTTTTCAAGGTATATATATTATTTTTTCTTAATTATTTAACAAAAATTTTCGACAAAATAAAAAGGCGGAAAATTTCCGCCCATTTATAAATTTTATTTTTTATCATCCATTTTTCCAAGCCACAGTTTTATGGTAAAATAAACCAAAGCAAAGACCGACGCAAGCAATACGATTATATAAATCGCAAATACAAAATCCGGAAGTTCAATGTCGAATATATTTATGCACGAAGTGAGGATGTTGCATACCGACATCACAATAAGACTTATAAAAAAATATCTTCTGTACTTTTCCATTATCGGACCTCCTTACTCTTCGTCTTCATCGGCATAACCTGTTCCCGAAACTCTTCCGAGAGAATCCCAGGGCGAAACGGTCATTTCTTTTGTCATAATTTCTCCGGGAACGGAAGCATCAACAAGCTGGTAACCGGTTTTTGAAAGATCTTCGGTGATGACTTTATCCGCAAACTGGAGCTTATATTCAAGTTCAAGTTCGTTTCCAAGGTTTACCTTGACCCTGTTTTCATAAATCATCGTGATTTCAAGGGTATCGCTTAAATCAAGGAAATTATAGCCTTCCATTCCGAGGTTTTGCATGGTGTTTATTATTCTTTGCATAAGTGCCATGCGCTTTATGTCATCTTCGGTGCTGGTAACGGTGCTCAGACCGCGTACCGAAAGCATTCCGTAGGGAACCTCTTCAAGTCCGCGCTCAAGAACTTTTCCGCCGGCGCTTACCAGAGTGTAGCCGTCAGCTTCCTCGATAACAGAAAAAGGCGTTGCCTCAACTATGGAAATGGTAACCGCATTAGGGAAACTTCGTTTGACTTCGATTTCCTCGATATAGCTGTAAACCGAATAAAGCTTATCCTCAGCATAAGCGGTATCGACTTCAAAAAGGTTTTCACCTTTTTCAATTCCCGAAGTTTCGATAAGGTCGCGCTCTTCATAAAGGGTGTTGCCCTCGATTATGATCCTGTCAACGTTGAAAAGCATCGTAAGGCAAAGATAAATCGCGGCGGCAACGATAAAAACGGACACAACAATTAAAAACGGCGTAATTTTGCGGCGTTTGCTTGCTTTACGCTGTTTTTTCTTTGCTTTTTCAACAAACCTTTTTTCGGTCTGATTTTTCTCCGTTTTTTTGATTTTAAACTTCATTTTGTTCCGTTTATCTTTCGTAAAGAGATATTATTTCTTTTCTGATGCGCTCGTTGGCGTCGGTTATTGCAAGAGCTTTTGCGTTTTCGGAAAGTTTTTTGAGTTTTTCCGGATTTTCGGTAAGTTCTTTTACAGCTTTGCAAAGAAGCTCACCGGTAAGGTCCTTTTCTTCAATAACAACGCCGGCCTCGTGGTTTGCGAGCACCATTGCGTTGTGATACTGGTGATTTTCCGCAACGTTAGGGGAAGGAATGAGCACCGAAGCTCTTCCCGCAGCTTTAAGTTCCGCAAGAGTAATCGCTCCGCAGCGGGAAATAACAAGGTCTGCAGCCGCAAGGCAGCGAGGCATATCGTTTATATATTCCCTGATAATAAGGTTCTTGTGCTCATGAGCATCTATGCCTTTTTCTTTGAGCATATCAAAATAATAGGAAGGGCCATAATAGGAACCGGAACCGTGAATATGTACAAAATCCTTTTCGGAAAGGTGCCATGCCATAAGGTCAGAAACCGCTTCGTTAAGCCTTTGAGCACCAAGACTTCCGCCAAAGGAAAGGATGCAGAGTCTGTCGCCGATTCCGTAAAATTCTCTTGCAGCTTCCCTGTCCTGAGTAAAAATTTCCTGGCGGACAGGGTTTCCGGTAACAACATATTTCTTGCCTTCCGGAAGATGTTTTTTGCTTTCTTCAACGTCAAGAAGAATTTTATCAACGTATTTCGCAAGAAGTTTTGTGGTAACACCGGGGAAAGCGTTGCTTTCCATAGCGATGGTTTTACAGCCCATAAGGGCGGCTTTTCTGACCACCGGCCCGCTTACGTAACCGCCGGTTCCTATAACAATATCCGGTTTAAAACCGTTTATGATCTCTTTTGCTCTTGCGCTGCTTCCTGCAAGATACCAAAGTGCTTTGATATTATTTTTAATGTTGCGAACAGAAATTCTGCGCTGGATTCCGAGAACTTTTATGGGCGCAAAATCATAACCGGCGTTAGGAACGATCCTTGCTTCCATTCCGTTCGGATTTCCCGCAAAGAGAATCTGTGTTTCCGGGTCATGTTCTTTCATGTAATTGGCAACGGCAACGGCCGGGTTGATGTGTCCGGCGGTTCCGCCACAGGCAAAAAGTATTTTCATAATTTCCTCCGCTCAGCTTTTTTGGATGGAAGATTTTTTTGAAACAGAAAGCACAATTCCCATTTCACCAAGGGTCATCATAAGCGCTGTTCCGCCATATGAGAAGAACGGAAGCGATATTCCCGTGTTGGGGATCGTGTTTGTAACAACTGCGATGTTGAGAAGTACCTGAAGTCCGATATGGGTAACGCATCCAGCCGCAAGAAGTGAACCGAATTTATCCGGACAGCGCATGGCAATAATATATCCCCTTGCAACAAGAAGAGCAAAAAGAAGAATTATTGCCGAAGCGCCGATGAATCCCAGCTCTTCACAGACAACCGGGAAAATAAAGTCATTCTGCGGTTCGGGAATATAAAGGTATTTCTGGCGGGAGTTCCCAAGTCCGGCGCCCCAGATTCCGCCGGAACCGATTGCAATAAGGGACTGTATGGTCTGGAATCCGCCTTCATGATAATAGGAATACGGATCGAGCCATACCTGAACACGGTCACCGGTATATGCCATGAACTGGGGGAAAATAATGATAAGCGCAACCGCCGAAGCTCCAAGACCAAGCAGCGCTCCGAAATAACGGAATCTTGTTCCGCCGAACCACATCATGGCAATACCGAGTGCGCCTATGATGATGGTACCGGAAAGGTGGCGGCTTAAAATAACAAGAAGCGCCACTATTCCAAGGGTGATTCCGAAAGGCATTACGCCGTATTTGAAAGTCTGCATTTTATCCGCGTTTGTTGCGGCAAAATGTGCAAAAAGAACGATTATCGCAAATTTTGCGATTTCGGAAGGCTGGAACGAAAAATTTCCGACATATATCCATCTTGCAAAACCGTATTGGTCACGCATGAATATATCCGCGAAAAGAAGAAGTCCCACAGCAAAAAGATAGAGAAGAATCGCCCATTTCTGGATAAATTTGTGGTTTATCTGGGAAGCAAAAAGCATTGCCGCAACACCGATAACCGCAAAAAACAGCTGGCGTTCAATAAAATAAAAGCTGTTGCCTTCGTTATAAAAAGCATAGGCATGGCTTGCGGAAAAAAGCATTACAAGACCGATGGTAAGCAAAACAAGGACGATTACAAGAAATGTAACGTCGATTTTTCCGCGCTTATGCTTCGGCTCAAAAAGCGGTGCTTTTGCCGCGGCAACCGGTATGAAGCTGTTCAGATCTATTGTGATAGCTTTCATTTTATGCCTTTCTTAACTGGTCATGTGGATTTTTTTAAAGCATTGTTACCGCAAGAACAGAAATTGCGGCGCCGATTGCGCCCACAAGACAAAATACGATAACGATTTTCCATTCGCTCCAGCCGCTCATTTCAAAATGGTGGTGAATGGGAGCCATTTTAAAAACACGCTTTTTGCGGAGCTTATAAACTCCGATCTGGATAATATCGGAAAGAGTTTCGAGAACATAAACAATTCCGGCAAAAACGAGTATCATCGGAATGTTAAGACCGAAAGCAAGGGCGCAAACCATTCCGCCAAGGAAGAGGGAGCCTGTATCGCCCATAAAAACTCTTGCCGGGTGGCAGTTCCAAAGGAAATATCCTGCGCATCCGCCGGCAACCGCCGCCGCCATAAATCCCATAGCGGTGTTTTGGAGAATTGCCGCCATAACGATGAAACCGCAGGCGCAGACAAAAGTTACGGAAGAGCAAAGTCCGTCAATTCCGTCGGTAAGGTTAACCGCATTGGAAGCACCGACAATAATAAATACCGCAAGAGGATAATAAAGGAATCCGATATCAAACTGTCCGATGAACGGAATGATAAGGGTGGTGGAAAGAGTTCCGGAAATCTGAAGGCCAACCAGGAACATTATTGCAAGAAGGATCTGACCGATAAGTTTTTGTTTTGCGGTGAGTCCTTCGTTCTGTTTTCTTGCAATTTTGGTATAGTCGTCGATAAAACCGAGAAGACCATAACCGAGAGCCATAACAAGGCCGCTTCCGTATCTGATTTTTTCTGTTGCGGGAGCATCCGCAAGGAAGAAAAAGGCAAGACAGCTTGCGGCAAGAATTCCGATAATGAACATAATTCCGCCCATAGTGGGGGTGCCTTCTTTGTTTTTATGCCAGTTGGGACCGAGTTCATAAATGCTCTGACCAAAATGGAGTTTTCTGAGCGCCGGAATGAGCCAGTGTCCCGAAAGAGCCGCTATTACAAACGCAACAAAAGCGACAATTGCTATCTGCATATTTTATTCCTCCGTTTTATGTTTCTTCGTAAAATGCTTCCGCTATGTCTTCAAAACGCATTCCCCTGCTGGCTTTAAGCCATACCATATCCCCGGGTCTTGCGATTTTTCGAAGTTTTTCAGAAAGTTCTTCCTTTGTTTCAAAATGGAAAGCCGTTTCTCTCATTCCGTTTACCCATGCACCGGCGGCAATAAGTCTTGAAAGTTCGCCGAAGCAGAAAAGATAATCCGCCTTTTCGGCGGCAAGTTTTCCGGTTTCATAGTGGGAACTTTCCGCAACGGTTCCAAGTTCGAGCATATCTCCGAGTACGGCGATTTTTCGAGCACCATCAGGAAGCTTTTGAGCACCGAGGGTAGTCAATGCCGCTTTCATGGAATCCGGGTTTGCGTTATAGCAATCTTCAACAACCGTTACTCCGCGGCAAATCTGCACTTTCTGACGCATTCCGGTGTTTTTGAAGTTGGAAAGAGCCAAAGCACACTGCTCCGGTTCAATTCCCGCGGCAACACCTGCGCCGAATCCCGCAAGGGCATTGAGCACGTTGTGCACTCCCATTGCCGGAATATGAGCACGGTATTCCTTGTTTTCAGAAACAATGGTAAAATCCGTTTCTCCGTCGTGCTCAACAATATCCTTTGCCCGGATATCTGCAGAAGCATCTTCAACAGCATAGTATACCACATTATAGTCCGGAAGACAAATATCTTTCATCATATCATTGTCTTTATTGAGGAGGAGGGTCCCGCCTTTTTTAAGACCTTCGACAATTTCGAATTTTGCTTTCTTTATGTTTTCTCTTGAACCCAGATTTTCTATATGGCAGGTTCCGATGCAGGTTATAACCGCAATATCCGGTTTTGCAGGAACAGTAAGTTCTCTTATCTCACCGAGATTTACCATTCCGAATTCAAGCACCATCGCTTCAATACTTTCGTCAAGTTCAAGAATGGTTTTGGGAACGCCGACTTCGTTATTAAGATTATTTTCAGTTTTAAGGGTCTTATACCTGCTTTTTATAACAGAAGCGATCATTTCCCTTGTGGTGGTTTTTCCTACGGAACCTGTGACAGCAATAACCTTCGGGCTGAATTTGCTGCGGTAAAGTCCGGCAATATCAAGAAAAGCCTGGCGGGTGGTTTCAACAAAAAGGAGTTTATCGGTTCCGTAATCCCCTTCCTTTTGAACAACCGCCCAGAGCGCGCCGTTTTCCATGGCGGTTTTTACAAAGGCGTGGCCGTCAAATTTTTCGCCGCAAAGGGCAACAAAAATACTTCCGGGTTTAACATCCCTTGAATCCGTACAGATATTTGTGATTTCGATATCGGGAATCTCGGTTTTTGTTTTTGCACCGACGGCTTCTGCAATTTCTTTAAGTTTTAACGGAAGCAATTTTCATTCCCCTTTCGTCTTTATTTTCCAAGTTCTTCGATAAAGTTTTTAACTATTACTTTTTCATCAAAATAAACGGTTCCGAAATCGAGGACCTGATAATCCTCATGGCCTTTTCCGGCAAGGAGAAGGACGTCGCCGCTTTCACAATGTTCCAATGCCCATTTTATCGCTTTATAGCGGTCCGGTTCATAATGATACGGCACACCGCATTTTTCAATAGCCGGAAGGGTGTCTTTTGCAATTTCCTCAACAGCTTCGTGGCGTGGATTATCGCTTGTTAAAATCATAAAATCCGATTTTGCCGCAACGGCATTGACCATTTTCGGACGTTTTGTTTTGTCGCGGTTTCCTGCGCAGCCGAAAAGAGTGATTATTCTGCCCTTTGCACATTCTTTTATGGAATCAAGAACTTTTTCAAGAGCATCGGGCCCATGGGCAAAATCCCGGATTACGGTAAAATCGCCTTTGTGGATAACCTCGACCCTGCCTTTAACTCCCGGGCAGGAATTGAGTCCTTCAACGACTTCCTCAAATGAAAGACCGCAGTTCATTGCGGCCAAAGCCGCAAGCATTGCGTTGGAAGCGGAAAATTTTCCCGGCATGGAGAAATTTACTCTTCCGATATTTCCTGTTCCGACCATTGCAAATTTGCATCCGTCGGAATAGTTTTTAACGTCGTGGGCGGTATAATCCGCAGAAATATCCCCGATCGAAACGGTTGAAACCGGAATGGAAAGTTCCTTCAAAAGACGCTTTCCGTAATTATCGTCGATGCAGACAACGGCCTTTTCGCAGTTTCGGAAAAGTTCCTTTTTTGCATCGAAATAATTTTCCATAGTCCCGTGGTAATCAAGATGATCCTGGGTGAGGTTTGTAAAAACCGCGGTTTCAAAATGGCAGCCCTCCACTCTTTTCTGGTCAAGCGCCTGGGAGGAAACTTCCATCACAACATATTCGCATCCGGCATTAGCCATTCTTGAAAAGATAACGTGGAGTTCCGCCGCATCCGGAGTTGTATATTTTGCCGGAAGGGAAATATCCCCGATAAGGTTCTGGATCGTTCCGATAAGTCCGACTTTTTTGCCTGCGGATTCAAGAATATGCTTGATGAGATATGTTATGGTGGTTTTTCCGTTTGTTCCGGTAACGCCGATAAGTTTCATTTTATCCGCAGGATTTCCGTTAAGGTTCGCGCACATTCTTGCATAGGCCGCGCGGCTGTTTTGAACGATTATCTGATCCGCGATTCCGGTATCCCTTTCAGCAACGATCCATGAAGCCCCGCTGCGTTTTGCCGCGGCGGCATATTCGTGTCCGTCTATATTTCCGCCTTTTATGCAGACGAAAACGGAGCCGGGTTCCACTCTTCTGGAATCTCCGGTAACGTCCCTTATTTCGATATCTTCGATTTTTCCGGTATATTCAACGTCCCTTAGAAGTTCGGATAAAAGCAAGGGATCACCTCCGATTGTTTTTTGTAATATCAGCCTTCGCCCTCTTCCGGTTCTCCGGAATCAACGGTGAAGCTTACTTCGATTATTGTTCCGGGCATTACCATTTCTCCGGCAACAGGGGTCTGGCTATAGGCGACCTGGTTTGTTGCGGATTCGGAAACGCCGATAAGTTTAAGTTTAAGTCCCGCTCCGATTATCATGTTGTTGACTTCGGTAACACTCATTCCGGTAACGTCCGGAACTTCGATTTCTTTCGGAATAAGACTTTCGTCAGTATAAAGAGTTATTGTTCCGCCGGCGGAAAGAACGGATTTTGCTTCCGGCGACTGGGCAACAACAGTGGAACCTTCGCCCACAATGGTTACGGAATATCCCTGAAGGCGAAGAGTGGTCATAGCGTCGTGAACAAGGTTTCCGGTAACGTCTTTTACTTTTCCGGTCATTGCTTCAAGTTCAGCTTCGGTATAGTTGGGCTCTATTCCCATATAAGGAAGAATATCGCCGAGCATTGCGCCGACTACCGGTGCAGCAACAACGGAACCATAGGGGTTTTCCATCTGAGCTTCATCAAGAAGAAGAAGAATGACTATCTGCGGGTCTTCCGCCGGAGCCACCGCAAGGAAAGAGGAAACATAGGCTTCCACTTTTCCCTCTTCGGTAAGCTGGTCGAGTTTTTCGGAGGTACCGGTTTTGCCGCCGATCTTATAACCCGGAACCGCCGCGGTACGGCCGGAACCGTCGCTTACAACGGTTTCAAGGATCGTTCTTACCGTCGCGGAAGTTTCCGCGGAAATAACCTGGCGTATAAGATTCGGTTCATATTCTTCAACAATGCTTCCGTCTGCGGAAATTACTTTTTCAACAAGATATGGTTCATAAAGGTTTCCGCCGTTTACCGCCGCACAAACAGCGGTTATAAGCTGTATCGGAGTTACCTTGAAGGTCTGGCCGAAAGAGCTTGACGCAAGGTTCATTTCGGTCATTTTGGTATGATAGATACTTGCCGCTTCTCCGGGAAGATCGATGTTTGTCTTTTCGGTAAGGCCGAAAGCCTCGAAATAATTCTGGAAGTTATTTATTCCCATGTTCATTCCAATCTGGATGAACGCAGGGTTGCAGGAGTTCTGAACAGCATCCGCAAGGGTCTGGTCACCGTGGCCATGGCTTTGCCAGCAGGAAATTTTTCTGTCCGCAACGTTAGCATAACCGATGCAGGTAAAATGGTCGCCGAGGGTGGTTGTGTTGCTGTCCAAAGCCGCCGCAAGAGTTATTATCTTAAAAACCGAACCGGGTTCATAAGGGTCCGAAATGGCTTTGTTACGCCACATATCATACTGAGCCTGGGTGGTTGCGGCGCCCTGTTCATCTTCCGGAAGTTTTTCTATTTCTTCGCTTACTGATTCCGGAAGAGTAGTATAGCTGTTGGGGTCAAAGTCGCCCTTTGTCGCCATTGCAAGGATCTTTCCGGTGTTGGGATCCATCGCAATGCATGCGGCACGTTTTTGAACATCATGTTCCTTTACCGCAAGTTCAAGGTGTTTTTCAACAAAATACTGGATGCCTTCATCAAGGGTGGTAACAATGCTGTTTCCATCTTCGGAAGAATAGAGTTCGTCATATTCAAAAGGCATTTTCTGTCCCCAGGAATCCTGCGCAGAAATAAGTTTGCCCGGAGTTCCGCTTAAAATTTCATCATAATAGGATTCAAGTCCGTAGGAACCGACGTATTCCGAATTGACAAAGCCAATTACGGAAGCGGCAAAGTTTTCGTAAGGATATTTTCTCGAAACGTCCTCTTCAACAAAAATACATCTTGAAACGCCGTTGTTGACCGCAAAAGCTGTAACTTCCTCAACAATGTCCTTATCGACCCTTGCCTTAACAGCGGCATAAAGAGTGTCTCGCTCGCATTTTTCACGGAGATAACTTTCGCTTACACCGAGAATTTCCGAAAGACCCGCAACTATAAGCTCCTTATCCGTATCGTTTTCGATATAGTTCGGAGCGATACAGATGGTCCATGCGGTTGTACTCATGGCAAGTTTGTTTCCGTTGGTATCATAAATCGCACCGCGGTTTGCGGCAATCTGGGTAACCGCAAGTTGGGTTTCAGCCGCCTGGCGCTGATATTCTTCGGATTCAACTATCTGTATGTAAAAAAGGCGTCCAATCAGAATTGCAAAGCCGGAAAGCGCAACAGCGCAGGCAATAAGTATTCTTATTTTGATAATCGCACTCGGTGATTTGCTCATTTTTCCGCACAATTTCTCCTTTCACAAGGTTTTCGCCATTTTTCGGGGATATCCCCAATTATGAAGACAGCGCCGCTTTTTGAAGAAACACTCAGCGGCGCTACATATTTATAATATTAAATCAAAACGGCAAGTATTCCGCAATATAATTCACAAAATTATCCCAATACTGTTTTACAAGGTATTTTCCTCCGGTATGGGCAACAGAAATCTCATCGGTTCCGGTAAGGCTGACATATTCAACCTGGCTGGAATCGATTTTTGCAAGACCAAGCTTTGTTTCTGCCGCTTCCTCAAGAGTTTTTATGGAAGTTGTCGCTTCAAGTTCGCCCTGAAGTCTTACGTATTCGGTATCAAGTTCGGTAAGCTGATTTTCATAAAAACTTACTTCGCTCGTAAGCTCAGTAAGAACGACCTGGCTGTAAATCATAACAAGGGAAATAACGATTGCCATTGCGCTGGCAAGAATTATTTTGACCGGGGCAACAACTTTTGCTTTGCGGCGGTTTTTGATTATTCTGAGCGAGCTTTTTTTAAGTTCTTTATCCTGCTGTTCTGCGGTTTTCGGCGCAAAATTTTCAAGATTATAAGCAATCTCCGTCAAAAAGCTTATCCCCTTTCCTCAAAATTCATCTTTAAAATTTCCCCAAACTTTAAAGCTTTTCAATTACGCGAAGCTTTGCGCTTCTGCTTCTGTGGTTATATTCAAGTTCCTCTTTCGTAGGTTCGATGGGTTTTCTTGTTGTAAGTTTTCCCCTCGGGGTTTTTCCGCAAACACAAACCGGAAATTCCGGAGGACAGGTACAGCCTTTGGTATATTCCGCAAAGGCACGTTTGACCATTCTGTCCTCAAGGGAATGGAAAGTTATTATCGCGAATCTTCCGCCGGGAGCAAGTCTGTCGAACACTCTGTCAAGGGCTTCGGCAAGGCGATCAAGTTCCCCATTTACGGATATTCTCAGAGCCTGAAAACTCTGGCGCGCCGGATGTCCGCCGTTTCTTCTTGCTGCGGCGGGATAGGCGTTTTTTATAATTTCGGCAAGTTCCGTTGTGGTTTCAATGGGTTTCACCGCTCTTGCATCAAGAATTGCATTTACGATTCTCGGGGTGAATTTTTCCTCGCCGTAATCATAAAGAATTTTTGCAAGCTGGGCACCGCTGAAGGTGTTGACAATATCGTAAGCGGAAACTCCTTCCTGGCTCATGCGCATATCAAGAGGCGCTTCGTTATGATAGCTGAAACCTCTTTCTGCAGCATCAAGCTGGTGGGAGCTTACGCCGAGGTCCAGCAGGACTCCATCTACTTTTTCAATTCCGAGTCTGTCGAGAACTGCGGGAATCTCGGCAAAATCGGAACGGATGACCTCGGCGCAAGGGTATTTTGCAAGGCGTTCGCTTGCGGTTTTTATTGCATCCGGATCCTTATCCAGCGCGATAAGTTTTCCGGTTGTAAGGCGTTTTGCAATTTCGGAAGAATGTCCGGCACCGCCGGCAGTTCCGTCAACGTAAATTCCGTCCGGTTTGATATTGAGCTGTTCGATACATTCGTCAAGCATTACCGAAATATGTTTAAATTCAAGTTCGCTCATATTTCGCACCTCAGAATCCAAGCTCGTCCATTGCGGCGGCAATTTCGTCGGAATCAATTGCCTCGCTGCGTTCGATCCATGTTTCTTTATCCCAAAGTTCAACGTGATCGGAAGCACCGATAACGGCAATATCTTTTGTGATTTTTGCATATCCGCGAAGGGTCTGACTTACAAGCACCCTTCCCTGTTTATCAGGATTTACTATGTTTGCGGAAGAAAACATAAAGCGTTTCAGATCACGGGCTCTTGCCTGGGGAAGTCCGTCAACGATCTCGCTGATATGTTCCCATTTTTTCATGGAATAGACGGAAAGACAGCCGTCAAGGCCTTTTGTTATAACGAACTGTTCGCCAAGTTCTTCGCGAAGTTTTGCCGGAAAATTAACACGGCCTTTTTCGTCAAAGCTATGGTAATATTCGCCGATAAACATTTCTTCCCCTCCTTCCGTATTTGATGAAATTTGGGTAAGTTTAGCCACCTTTCCCCACACTTCACCACTTTCAGTAATATTATACCGCTTTTTACAGAAAAATCAATAGTATTTTGAAAAATTTACAATTTAATTATTTGGCTTAACAATGCGAAAAAACGCACTTTTCTTCAAGTTTTGGTGAAAAGTGGAAACAAAAAAGCCCGTTTTTCAAAAAACGGGCTTTTTCATGGTTTTATTTTCTGTTTTTCGGCGTTTTTTCACCCTTTTGTGGTTGCCGGTGGGTAAAAAAATAAGGCGAAAACTTTTCGCCTTATATTTTTTATTTCTGTGCTGCTTTCTGCTGCTGGTTGAATGCTGCTCTGGTACCTTTTACTTCGGTAAGAGAAGCGGCAAGAGTTTCTTCGGTATTCTTGAGAATTCCGTCAACAAAATCTTTTGCAGACTGGCGCATTTCACGGCTCTGCTGCTGCGCCTGCTGGGTAATTTCGGCCGCTTTATTTTTGCTCTGGCGAACAATTTCCTGTTCATCAACAAGCGCTGCGGCGCGTTTTTCTGCTCTTGCAATAATAGCTTCGGCTTCTTTTTTTGCTTCTTCAACAATTGCTGTGCGGTCAGCAACAATGGACTGTGCCTGTCTTATTTCAGTGGGCATGTTAAGGCGAACATCGTCAAGAAGTTCGCGTACTTTGTCCGCATCAACAACACAGCGTCCGCCTGTGAGCGGAAGGGACCAGGAACGGTCAATAAGTTCATCAAGCTGATCAAGGATCTCTTCAATAGGCATAATAAAATATCCTCCCCTGTTTTATTTAAGTCTTTTTTCAATTTCCTCGACTATGTTTTTCGGAACAAAATCCGAAACATTTCCGCCAAAGGCGGCAATTTGCCGGATAAGGCTGGAACTTACATACATGTTCTGCGGATCCGCTGTTATAAAAACTGTTTCCGCGTTCGGTGCAAGGCTTCTGTTGGCAAGAGCCATCTGGAATTCATATTCAAAATCCGAAGAAGAACGAATTCCTTTAACAATGGCGCTTATTCCGTTTTGTTTTACGTAATCCGCAAGAAGTCCGCTGAAAGAATCGACTTTTACTTCGTTTATTCCTTCAACAGCCTTTTTGATAAGCCTGCATCTTTCCTCCGGAGAAAAAACACATTTTTTATCCGGATTTGTCACAACAAGAACGGTGACCTCGTCAAAAAGTTCCGCCGCTCTTTTGATTATGTCGATATGCCCGTTTGTGATCGGATCAAAACTTCCGGGGCAAACTGCTTTTTTCATTTTCTGTCAATCCTCACCGCGTTTATACATAAGCACTTTTGTGCTTCCGTAGCGATGTTCCTTTACTTTAACAAGTTTTCCGGCCTCTTCCGGAAGATCGATGGTTTTTGAAGTTTCACAAAGAACAACACCGCCCGGGCGCATTACTTTTGAAACCGCCGGCAAAACCACCGGAAGCTGTTCCGCCGCATAGGGCGGATCAAGAAACGCAATATCGAATCTTTCGAAAGCGCTTGAAAGATACATAAGCGCATCTCCGGTTTTAAGTTTTGCAATATCCGTAAAACCGCAGTTTTTAAGGTTTTCGGTAATGCATTTCTGAGCAATTTTTGCGCTGTCAACAAAAACGCAGGATTTTGCTCCGCGGGAAAGTGCTTCAATTCCAAGCTGGCCGCTTCCGGCAAAAAGATCGAGCACGTCCGCTTCTTCAATAAGGAACTGGATGGAAGAAAAAATCCCTTCTTTAACTTTTTCGCCGGTCGGGCGGGTAACGTCCCTTCCCTCCGGAGTTATAAGGCGTTTTCCCTTCGCGGTTCCGGTAATAACTCTCATAAAAATACCTCCGTTTGAGATAGTTCTATTATCCTATTTTTTGATATAAATGTCAATGTTATTCTTCGCTGTCAAGGAATTCCCGGAGCGATTTTGCCGCCGCAAGAGTCATTCCCGGAGCTTCGGAAAGTTCCTCTTCCGTTGCGGTTTTTATTGCTTTCATGGTTTTAAAATGTTTCAGAAGGGCTGCAGCGCGTTTTGGACCGATGCCTTCCGCTTTTGTTATAAGCATTTCAAAATTGGTTTTGGCGTGCTTCTGGCGGCTGTAACCGATGGTAAAACGGTGGACTTCATCCTGGACTGCGGTTACAAAGTTAAAAACTGAACGCACCGGAGAAATTGCGATTTCGCCGCCGTTTTTAGCTATGGCTCTTGTTCTGTGGCGGTCGTCTTTTACCATGCCGAAAAGCGGAACGTCAATCCCCATTCGGTCAAAAAGTTCCTGCACAGCCGCAACATGGCCTTTTCCGCCGTCCAGAAGGATAAGGTCGGGCTTTCTTCCGAAAGAGGAACCGCTTCCCTGCTCCTCAAAATAATGGTTGAAGCGCCTTTCAAGCATTTCGCACATACAGGCATAGTCGTCGGTTCCGACAACGGTTTTTATGGAGAATTTTTTATAATCGCTGCGCTTAGGTCTTGCGTTTTCATAAACGACCATTCCGCCGACAACGGTTTCGGAACCGAAGTTCGAGATATCGTAAGCCTCGATGATTTCCGGTGCTTTTTCCATACCGAGGATTCTTCCCAGTTCATCAAGAACCGCCACTTCCTTGCTTGTTCTCGATTTTTCGTGAGAAAGTCTTTCTGCCGCATTGTTATAGGCCATATCCGTGACCTGTTTGCGTTCGCCTTTCTGCGGAACGGTTATGCTGACCTTTCTTCCGGCTTTTTCCGAAAGCCAGCGTTCAAGAAGTTCCGCTTCCTCACATTTTTCATGAAGGGCGATTTCCTTCGGAATATCGGTTCTTTCAGAATAAAAACTCTGGAGAAATTCCGTTACAAAAGCCGGCTCCGTTCCGAAATCTTTAAGTACGTATTCATCTTTATCCACAAGTCTTCCGCCACGGAAGCTGAGTACCACAGCACAGCAGCTTTCTCCGCTTTCAGCAATGGCGACAACGTCCTGTTCCTTTATTTTAGAAAAAACAACTTTCTGGCGGCTGGCAATTCCCTCAATCGCCTTTATTCTGTCACGAAGGACGGCGGCTCTTTCAAAATCTTCCGCTTCCGCCGCTTCGAACATTCTTTCGGTGAGTTTTTCAACAGAAGCACTGCTTCCGCCTTTTATAAAATCTATCGCTTCATTAAGGGTTTCGTTATATTCCTCTTCGGAAATTCTTCCCCGGCAAACGCCCATGCAGTTTTTGATGTAATAGTTGAGGCATGGTCTTGTTTTTCCGAATTCCTGGGGAAATTTCCGATTACAGGTCGGGAGCATAAAAGCCTTGTTGGCTTCCGCAACGGTCTGGCGAACAACAAAAGAACTTATATACGGGCCGAGATATTCGGCACCATCGTCATTTTTCTGCAAAACTCCTGAAAGCCTGCTGTAAGGTCCGGGAGAAATCCGGACATAGCTGTAGCCTTTGTCATCTTTGAGAAGAATGTTGTATTTCGGAGAATACTGTTTTATAAGGCTGCATTCAAGGATAAGCGCCTCAAATTCGCTGTCTGTAACGATATATTCAAAATCGTGGACATGCTCCACCATTTTATAAACTTTCGGAAGATGTTTTTCAACGTTGCGGAAATAACTCGTCACGCGGTTTTTAAGTTTTTTCGCCTTTCCGACATAGATAACTTTTCCGCTTTTATCATGCATTATATAGACGCCGGGTTCCATCGGAAGACTGAGCGTTTTTTCATGAAGATACGGTAATCTCGGGTTATCCAATTTTTCCGGCCTCCTTTCAATAAAAGCTCCTCAGAGGAGGAGCTGTCTGCGAAGCAGACTGAGGAGGGATAATCTCCGACAAATCTCTGTCTGCGCTCCGCGTTCTTAAAGAATCCCTCTTCCGTCATTTCCTTCAGAAATGACACCTTCCCCTCTGGGAAGGCTTTTCTCTATTGTAACAAAAAACGCCGCAAATATCACTATCTGCGGCGCAAAAATTCAAATTTTTAAAAAATCAGTCTGCAAAACCGGATTCAACGAGTTTTACAAGGGAGTTTACTGCTTCTTCTTCATCAACACCGTCAGCGATAATGGTGATTTCGGTTCCGCCGACAATTCCAAGAGAAAGAACGCCGAGAAGGCTTTTTGCGTTAACTCTTCTTTCGTCTTTTTCTACCCAGATGGAAGATTTGAATTCATTGGATTTCTGAATAAAGAAAGTTGCAGGACGTGCGTGAAGACCAACCTGGTTCTGAACTTTAACAGCGTTAGAATACATATTATAAATCTCCTCAATAACAAACAATTTATTGTGTTTTCATTATAACAGTTTAATTTTTCCAATTCAACGAATTGGGTAATTTTCTATAAAAATTCCATAAGCAGGTTAAAATTATTCAGCTTATTTGTATAATTTAACTACAAACTTTCCACCATTCTAACCATGTTACACAACGACGTGAGGACTAAAACAAAACAAGCAAAAAATTATAAATAACCGGAACAAGCATTGCCGGAAGGAGATTTGCCGTTTTGATTTTCGGTCCCACAATAAAGTTTATTCCGATGCACATAATTATGGCATAGCCAACCATTGTAAACTGAGTCATCATTTCCGGATATTCTTCTATAACCGGTTTTATGTAGGAAGCAAAAAGCGAAATGATTCCCTGATAAGCAAAAAGAGGAACGCAGGCAAAAATAACGCCGATTCCCATTGTTGAACCAAGCACCATCGCCGTGATGAAATCAAGGGTGCTTTTCACAAAAAGAACGCTGCTGTCGCCGGAAAGTCCGTCGTTTACAGCGCCGATAATGCTCATCGAACCCACACAATAAATTATAAACGCGGAAACGAATCCTTTTGAAAAACCGTCGGACTTAACGCGTTTTTCAATCCAGCCTCCAAAAGAATTTATTCTGTCATCGAGCCTGATAAGTTCGCCGATAAGCATTCCGAGTGCAAGGCTTATCAAAAGGATAAGTCCGCCGTTATCGGTTATCTTCCCATCGGCGCCGACAGAAAGCATGTTAACAAGGACACCGTTCATTCCGATTATAAAAACCGCAACGCCTTCGGCCTTCATAACGTTATCCATTATTTCGCTTTTAATGCCTTTTTTAAGCAAAAGCCCAACTGTTCCGCCGATTATAACGGCGATAACATTAACAATCGTTCCGAGCATTGTTTTTATTCCTCTTTTTTAAGCATATCCGGACGTTTTTCCATGGTGCGTTTTACCGCCTGTTCATGGCGCCAATCGGAAATAAGCTTATGATTTCCGGAGAGCAGAACCTGCGGAACTTCTCTTCCGTGCCAGACCTGAGGACGGGTATATTGAGGATATTCCAGCAGACCGGAATAATGGCTTTCGTCCTCGAAGCA
>JAZQBJ010000015.1:0-9288 GCA_045545715.1 Oscillospiraceae bacterium | reverse complement strand
GGTTGACGCACTTATCGACAACGGCAGAAAAGGCCGTCCGGTAACCGGACCTTCCAACCGTCCTCTTAAATCCCTTTCCGATATGCTCAAAGGTAAACAGGGACGTTTCCGCCAGAACCTTCTCGGTAAACGTGTTGACTATTCCGGCCGTTCCGTTATCGTAGTTGGCCCTGAACTCAAGATGAGCCAGTGCGGTCTTCCTAAAGAGATGGCAATCGAGCTCTTCAAACCCTTTGTTATGAAACGCCTTGTTGATGTCGGCGCAGCAACCAACATCAAAAACGCAAGAAAAATGGTCGAAAGAGCAACCCAGCCCGAAGTTTGGGACGCACTCGAGATCGTTATCAAGGATCACCCGGTAATGCTTAACCGTGCGCCTACTCTTCACAGACTCGGTATTCAGGCTTTTGAACCCGTTCTTGTTGAAGGCCGCGCACTCAAACTCCATCCGCTCGTATGTACTGCATACAACGCCGACTTCGACGGCGACCAGATGGCAATTCACGTACCGCTTTCCACCGAAGCTCAGGCAGAAGCAAGATTCCTTATGCTTGCTGCAAACAATATTCTCAAACCGGCGGACGGAAAACCCGTTGCGGTTCCTACCCAGGATATGATCCTCGGTTCCTATTATCTCACTCTTGAGAAACCCGGCTGCGAACCCGGCGAAGGAAAAGCTTTCCGTAACCTTGACGAAGCCATTATGGCTTATAACGCAGGCGTTGTCGGTCTTCATGCTCCGATCAAACTCAGAGTTGAAAAAACCGACGAAAACGGCAACAAACGCAGCAAGATTATCGACACCACCGTTGGTAAAGCGATCTTCAACATGCCGATCCCCCAGGACCTCGGATATGTTGACAGAACCGATCCGGAACACGAATTCGATTTCGAAATCAGCTTCCTTGTCGGCAAAAAACAGCTCGGTAAAATTATCGAGCGCTGCGTAAAGAAACACGGAACCGCTGTTACCAGTGAAGTTCTCGATAAGATCAAAGCACAGGGATTCAAATATTCCACCAGAAGTGCAATCACCGTTTCTGTAAGCGACGCTGTTATTCCTCCGAAAAAAGCGGAGATCCTTGCGGAAGCAGAGAAAAAAATCGATACCATTTCCAAACAGTATCGCCGCGGTCTTATGTCCAACGAAGAACGTTACAAAAAGGTTATCGAAACCTGGAACAAGACCACCGACGAAGTTGCTAACGCCCTTAAAGAAAACCTCGATAAGTACAACCCGATCTTCATGATGGCAGACTCCGGTGCTCGTGGTTCCATGAACCAGATCCGTCAGCTGGCAGGTATGCGCGGACTTATCGCCAACACCTCCGGTAAAGCGATCGAGATCCCGATTCGTGCAAACTATCGTGAAGGTCTGAACATCCTCGAATACTTCATTTCCAGCCGTGGTGCGCGTAAAGGTCTTGCCGATACTGCGCTTCGTACCGCGGACTCCGGTTACCTTACCAGACGTCTTGTTGACGTTTCCCAGGAAGTTATCATCCGCGAACAGGACTGCGGAACCCACGAAGGTATCGTAGTTCATGATATCCGCGAAGGCAACGAGATGATCGAACCTATGAGCGAACGTCTTATCGGACGTTACGCCGTTGATGATGTTCTCCATCCCGAAACCGGCGAACTTCTTGTAAGCAAAGACAAGATGATGGATGAGGACGACGCCAAGAAGATCGTTGATGCAGGCATCACCGAACTCAAGCTCCGTTCCATCCTCAACTGCGAGGCAAAACACGGCGTTTGCGCAAAATGCTATGGTTCCAACCTTGCAACCGGAAAACCTGTTCATGTCGGTGAAGCTGTCGGTGTTATCGCCGCACAGTCCATCGGTGAACCCGGTACCCAGCTTACCATGCGTACCTTCCATACCGGCGGTATCGCTTCCGCAGAAGATATTACCCAGGGTCTTCCTCGTGTTGAAGAACTCTTTGAGGCGAGAACTCCGAAGCGTGAAGCTGTCATCGCAGAAATCGAAGGTGACGTTCGCATTGATGAGATCAAGAAGAACCGCCATATCGTTATCTTCAACAAAGAAACCGGCGAAGAACGCAAATATCTCATCACTTACGGAAGCCACACCAAAGTTAAAGAGGGCGACCACGTTAAAGCAGGCGCACTCCTTACCGAAGGTTCCGTCAACCCGCATAAATATCTTGATGTTAACGGCGCTCTTGCAGTTCAGGATTACCTCATTGCAGAAGTACAGAAGACCTACCGCCTCCAGGGTGTTGATATCAACGACAGACATATCGAAGTTATCGTTCGTCAGATGATGAAGAAAGTCAAAGTTGATGACCAGGGCGATACCCATCTCCTTTCCGGAATGGTCGTTGAAAAAGGCGACTTCTTCGCTGAAAACAGAGAGATCAGAAAACGCATCGCCAACGGCGAAACCGGCCTTCGCGAAGCAACTTATATCCCGATGCTCCTCGGTATCACCAAAGCATCTCTTGCAACCGAAAGCTTTATGTCCGCCGCATCCTTCCAGGAGACCACCCGCGTTCTTACCGAAGCGGCAATCAAAGGAAAGAGCGACAGACTCCTCGGCCTTAAAGAAAACGTCATCATCGGTAAACTTATCCCTGCCGGTACCGGTATGGATTGCTATTCCGAAGCTGACTATTCCTCCGTTGCACCGGAAGTTCGTCCCTATGATATGGATAACGAATATGACCGCGTAATGGAAGCGGCCGAAGCAGTAACCGAATAAGCCGAAAAGGCATAAAAAACAATCGTGACAGTTTATCTGCCACGATTGTTTTTTGTATTCATAAAGTTCACAGGAGAAGCAATATGGAAAAAATAGCAATCAAGGAAGAACGTATATCAGCAGAAGATTACATAGACTTTCTTAAAAGAACGGATCTTGGTTCACAATATCCGAAAGAAAGATTCTTTGAGAGAATCTCGAAACTTGTAAACAACGCAGCGATAAGCATTACCGCGCGAACTGAAAATGGAAAGATAGTCGGCATTTTGTTTGGACTTACGGATTTTGCATATTGGCTTTATGTCACGGATCTGGGTGTTGACAGAAGTTATACCGGACAAGGTATAGGAAGAAATCTTATGAAAACAGCCCATGAAATTGCAGGCAGCGAAAAGGATATCGCGGTTTATCTGATTGCGAATAAAAACGCGATTCCGTTTTATGAAAAACTTGGAATGAAAAAATCCACGGACGTAATGCAATATGACAAAACGGAGTGGACGAAATTTACAGTAGAGTAAATGAACAAACCGAAAGGTTTATGAAAAAAAGCTCCTCACGGAAACGTGAGGTGCTTTTTTGTTGCTTTTGCTTAAAAACGATTTGGTCTGATATTTTTACTTTTTGCGCATAACGTATAAAAAACGCAAAACTGTGTAATACAGACAAAAATTGTAATTTTGTCTGTATTTTAATATTTGATATTGTATTGTATTTCTCACTGTGTTAAATTGGAAACAGAGATAACGCGCGCATTATAATCTCAAAATAATCCACATTTCAGGGAGGAAGAATATAATGATAAGCCACGGTTATGAAGGAAAAGTAGCGGTTGTTACCGGTGCTGCTTCCGGTATTGGTAAAGCTGTTGCAGAAATGCTTGTTGAACTTAAAGCAAAAGTATATGCTCTTGATATTTCCGAAGTAAATTTGGAGGGTATTGAGAAAAGTATCTATGTTGACCTCAGCTCCAAAGAGTCTGTTGACGAAGCTTTCAAACAGCTTCCGGAACACATTGACAGTTTCTTTGCCGTTGCAGGCGTACAGGGAGATGCTCTTCCTTACATCAAAACCATGAAAATCGACTTTGTTTCCAATAAATACATGTGCGAAGAATATCTCGTAAACAGAATGGACGAGGGCGGCGCTATCTGCTTCGTAAGTTCTGCAACTGCGGCAGGTTGGTATATTGAAGGAAACAAAAAAGTTTATGAAGGCTTTGTAGATGTTGAAGGCGGTTGGGACGCAACCGTTGAAGCAATTGAAGCTACCGGTATTACCAAACTCAACCCTCACTACGCATATTTCTCTGCCAAAATGGCAATGAACTACTATTCGGAAAAACTTCAGTCCGTTTTCGGCCCGAAACACGTTCGCGTAAACGTAGTATTCCCCGGCGCAACTATTACAAACTTTGGTTCCGAATCCAGAGAAGTTTATATGAACGATACCGAGCGCCTTATGAGAGATTTTATGGCATTTGTTCCTTATTCTCAGCGTGCTGCACAGCCTGAAGAAGCTGCATATCCGTGTATCTTCCTCAACAGCGATTATGCTTCCTATATTTCCGGTACCATAATTTATTGCGACTATGGCGTTTCCGGTGAAAAGGATGCGGGACTTCGCGAACTTCAGAATCCCACTTTTGAAGAACTTCTTAAAGAAGTAGAATAAAATACCCCTAACCGAAAAAAGAGAGCAGGAATTATTCCTGCTCTCTTTTTTGTTCCAGACGTTTTTGCAAAGAGATGTCATAAAAATGAAGGCAAATATCACATAGTTCTTCTTTTGTTTCTTTTTTGCCTTTTCTAAGCCATGCAAGACAAGTAAAATACATGTTTGCGACTGTAAAATATTGAAAATATTCTATATGGTTTTGAATGAGCGGGTCGTCATAATAACTTTGTAAAGTTGAATCAACTGTTTTGGAGGTGGAGATTGTTATAAAATCCAGAAGATCCCATTTTGATATGACAAGAAGAAGTTTTCCGTATTTATCGAAATAATCTATGAAGTCACAGACAAAGTTACGGCTGTAAACATAGTTTTCATCCATGAATTTTTCATCAAAAGATTCTTTTAGCGATTCAAGAATTGCGTCAGTTAGAATATCTTCGATACGTTTGTAATTGCTGTAAAAGGCGGAACGTGAAACTCCGGCTTTTTCGGTGAGGCTGCTTACAGTAATTCTGTCAAATGGACAAACTTGCAGAAGCTCAATCAAGGCTTTTGCGAGTTTTTTTCTGCTGATTTCTGATTTTGATGACAAATATATACCTCCCATACAGAAAACTTAATTAATTATAAACCAAACACTATAAATAATAAAGTAAAATAATGAAATTCCGCCTTTCACGCACAAAAATAGGTATTATTTTGCCCGAAACGGACAAAATAACTCCTGATAAATTTTTGGCAATTCATATAAAAATTCTTTAAAAAAACTATGCAAAAATCATATATTCCTTATTGACAAACGGTTACAAAGATGTTATTATTTTTAGGTGGTAAGCCCTCTTGAAGGGATTGCCCTGTCCATTTGCGGCAAAAATTAAGGTTTTTGTCGCAAAAATCGACTTTCATTATTGAAGAAAGGAGGAAACCTATGCCTACTTTTAACCAGCTCGTACACAACGGAAGAAAAGACCTTGAAGTCAAATCCACTGCTCCGGCACTTCTTAAAGGATGGAACTCCAAGAAAAAAGTTGCAATCGATCAGCACAGCCCCCAGAAACGTGGTGTCTGCACTGCAATCCGTACTGCAACTCCGAAGAAACCGAACTCTGCTCTTCGTAAAATCGCCAGAGTACGTCTTAGCAACGGAATGGAAGTCACTTCCTACATTCCCGGTATCGGCCATAACCTTCAGGAGCACAGCGTCGTTCTCATCAGAGGCGGACGTGTAAAAGACCTTCCTGGTGTTCGTTACCACATCATCCGCGGTACCCTCGATGCTCAGGGTGTTGCAAAGAGGATGCAGGCCCGTTCCAAATACGGTGCAAAACGTCCTAAAGCTGGTGCGAAGAAGTAAGAGCAAGCTCTCCGGTTTCCTAAGTTAAAACTTAAGAGAAAACCTGCGCCCTTAAAAGTGCAGATGAATATATTTCATCCTCTTTTATTGGGCACAACGGGAGTTTGTCGCTTTCGAGTACCTATGAATTCATTCTAATTTATGAAGGAGGGAAGAAAAGTGCCAAGAAGAGGAAAAATCGCAAAACGTGAAGTTTTGCCGGATCCTATGTACAATTCCATCATGGTAACCCGTCTTGTAAACAACATCATGCTCGACGGTAAAAAAGGTGTTGCCCAGAAAATCGTTTACGAAGCATTCGAAATCGTTGAAGCAAAAACCGGTAAAAACGGTCTTGAAGCTTTCGAGGAAGCTCTCGAAAACATCATGCCCGTTCTCGAATGCAAAACCCGCCGCGTAGGTGGTGCAAACTATCAGGTACCGCTTGAAGTTCGCCCTGAAAGACGTGAGACTCTCGGTCTCCGCTGGCTCACCGCTTATTCCAGAACCAGAAGCGAACGTACCATGAAAGAACGTCTTGCAGGCGAAATTATGGATGCTATCAACAGCACCGGCGGCGCCTTCAAGAAAAAAGAAGACGTTCACAAAATGGCAGAAGCAAACAAAGCTTTCGCACATTTCAGATGGTAATAAACCCGTTTATATTTTATTGTTTATTAAGGAGTTTTTATGGCAAGAGATGTTTCACTTGAGATGACCCGAAATATCGGTATCATGGCTCACATCGACGCAGGAAAGACTACCACAACCGAACGTATCCTTTACTATACCGGTGTTAACTATAAAATCGGTGAAACCCACGATGGCAGCGCCACCATGGACTGGATGGTTCAGGAACAGGAGAGAGGTATTACCATCACTTCTGCTGCAACCACCGCTTACTGGAACGACCATCGTATCAACATCATCGATACTCCCGGACACGTAGACTTTACTGTTGAGGTTGAAAGATCTCTCCGCGTGCTCGACGGTTCCGTAACCGTTCTCTGCGCAAAAGGCGGCGTAGAACCCCAGTCTGAAACCGTATGGCGTCAGGCAAACAAATATAAAGTCCCGCGCATGATTTACGTTAACAAAATGGATATCATGGGCGCAGACTTCTTCCATGTCGTTGACATGATCAAAACCAGACTTAAAGCTACTCCTCTCGTAATTCAGCTCCCTATCGGTGCTGAAGCATTCTTCAGAGGTCTTGTTGACCTTCTCGAGATGAAAGCTTACATCTATAACGATGACCTCGGCAAAGATATCTCCGTTGAAGATATTCCCGAGAACATGATCGAAATCTGCGAAGAATACAGAGAAAAACTCATCGAAGGCGCTGTTGAAGCTGACGAAGAACTCATGGAAAAATACCTTGAAGGCGAAGAACTCACCATTCCCGAGCTCAAAGCCGCAATCAGAAAAGGTACCATCGAAAACACCTTCGTTCCCGTATGCTGCGGTACTTCCTACCGTAACAAAGGCGTACAGAAACTTCTCGACGCAATCGTTGATTACATGCCCTCTCCTCTTGACATCCCGCCTGTTAAAGGTACCGATGTCAACACCGGCGAAGAAACCGTTCGCCATGCAGGAGACGACGAACCTCTCTCCATCCTTGCATTCAAAGTTGCAGCTGACCCCTTCGTAGGTAAACTTTGCTTCTTCAGAGTTTACTCCGGTAAAATCGAAGCAGGTTCCACTGTTCTCAACTCCTCCAAGGATAAGAGCGAAAGAATGGGCCGTATTCTTCAGATGCACGCAAACCACAGAAAAGACCTTGACGTCTGCTATTGCGGCGATATCGCAGCAGCAGTAGGTCTCAAATATACCACCACCGGTGATACCCTTTGCGATCCGAAACACCCCATCGAACTTGAAAAGATGGAATTCCCGGAACCTGTTATCAGACTTGCAATCGAACCGAAAACCAAGGCCGGTCAGGAAAAAATGGCTATCGCCCTTTCCAAACTTGCTGAAGAGGACCCCACCTTCAGAGCTTACACCGATAAAGAAACCGGACAGACCATCATCGCTGGTATGGGTGAGCTTCACCTCGAAATCATCGTTGACCGTCTTCTCCGCGAATTCAAAGTTGAAGCAAACGTTGGTAAACCTCAGGTTGCATATAAAGAAACCATCACCAAAGCGGTTGATCAGGAAACCAAATATGCACGTCAGTCCGGTGGTAAAGGTCAGTATGGTCACGTTAAGATCAAACTTGAACCCAACGAAAGCGGTAAAGGTTATGAATTCATCAACGCAACCGTCGGCGGTTCCATCCCGAAAGAGTACATCGAACCTGTTAACAAAGGTATTCAGGGTGCTCTCAATGCCGGCGTAGTTGCAGGATATCCTGTAGTTGACGTTAAAGTAACTCTTTATGATGGTTCTTACCACGAAGTTGACTCTTCTGAAATGGCATTCATGATTGCCGGTTCTATGGCATTCAAAGAAGCTATGAGAAAAGCAGCTCCTACTCTTCTTGAACCTATCATGAACGTAACCGTAACTTTCCCTGAAGAATACATGGGCGACGTTATGGGCGACCTTTCTTCCAGACGTGGTCAGATCCGCGGTATGGATGATAACTACGGCGCAAAAGAAATCAAAGCTTTTGTTCCGCTTTCCGAAATGTTCGGTTATGCAAGCGACCTTCGTTCCAAAACCCAGGGCCGCGGCAACTATGTAATGGAACCCAGCCACTATATTGAAGTTCCGAAATCTATCGCAGAAGGCGTTATTAAAGAGCGTTCTTAAGCAATAGATAAAATTATTTTAGAAAAAACAGAAAATATCTGCTTTTAAGCCTTGAAAAATTTCTGTTTTTGTATAAAATAGTAATTAAGCCTATTAAAATAAAAATCGAAAGTTAACCAATTGTAAGGAGGACAATCCGAAATGGCAAAACAGCATTTTGAGAGAACCAAACCCCATGTAAACATTGGTACCATCGGCCACATCGACCATGGTAAAACCACCACCACTGCAGCTATCACCAAATACCTTTCTCTTAAAGGTCAGGCAGAGTATAACGCATACGACGCTATCGATAAAGCTCCTGAAGAAAAAGCTCGTGGTATCACGATCAACACCGCACACGTTGAATATGAAACCGACAACCGTCACTATGCACACGTTGACTGCCCCGGACATGCTGACTATATCAAAAACATGATCACCGGTGCAGCACAGATGGACGGTACCATCCTTGTTGTTTCCGCAGCAGATGGTCCTATGCCCCAGACCCGTGAGCACATCCTTCTTTCCCGTCAGGTAGGTGTTCCCTACATCGTAGTATTCCTCAACAAAGTTGACCAGCTCGGCGGCGATGAAGAAATGCTCGAACTCGTAGAAATGGAAGTTCGTGAACTCCTTTCCGAGTATGACTATCCCGGTGACGATATCCCTGTAATCGCTGGTTCTTCTCTTCAGGTTCTTGAAGACACCACCAACGATCCTTCTGCACCTTGCTACAAATGCATCGCAGACCTCATGGACGCTGTAGACTCCTACATCCCCACTCCTGAACGTAAAGCAGACCTTC
>JAZQBJ010000014.1:0-2433 GCA_045545715.1 Oscillospiraceae bacterium | reverse complement strand
CTCTTCCGTCATTTGCTTCGCAAATGCCACCTTCCCCTCCGGGAAGGCAAAATAAAAGCACCGCCCGAATGGGCGGTGCTCTTATTTTATCGGAACGGTCAAGACCGTTCCCTACATTTTATTATAGAATCCCTCCACCGTTGCTTAGCAACGGTCCCCCTCCCTTTAGGCAAGGGAGGCCTTTTTATTCTTTTGCTTCGTCGACCATGGTCTGGAAAACGGTGGAAAGTTCTTCGTATTTATCGATCATTGCGTTGAGGCGTTCGGAATGTTTTGTGATACCGTCGGCTTCATATTTATCCCGAAGCTCTTTCCATTCCTTAGGATATTTTGCGGTGAGTTCAAGAAGAAGGGCAAAAAATCCGTCATGATCGAGTTTTTTTGTTCTGGCCTGTTTTTCTGCCGGAAGGATATAGCTTACAAAAACGTCGCTTACTTTCTGGCGTGCGGTCATAAGAGCGGCTTCGGTTTCTTCCCTGCTTTCAAGAAGGGTTTCGAGAATTTCCTGGTTTTCCATTTTTTCGGTAGCAAGATAAATTCTCATGTCGTCCGCAAGTCTTGGAATAGGTTTCATTTTTTCTCCTCCTTATTTTATGCCCGCCATAATATAGGCGCATTTATAAACATCCCCACAGCCAAGAGTTATTACAAGGTCGCCGGGTTTGGCGTTTTTAAGGGTGTGCTCCGCCATTTCCTCAAAGGTGTTGAACCAGACGCTTCCGGGAATTTTTGCGGCAAGATCGGCGGTATATACGTTATAAGTATTCTTCTCGCGGCTGCCCATGATTTCGCTCATAACAACGTGATCCGCAACGGAAAGGGCTTTTGCAAAATCGTCCATCAAAAGGGCAGTTCTTGAATAAGTGAAGGGCTGAAAAACCGCCCAGACTTCATTGAAATCCATTTCCTTCGCGGCGCGAAGAGTTGCTTCAAGTTCGGTGGGGTGGTGTGCATAGTCGTCGGCAATGGTAACGCCGTCCACTTCGCCGAGGATTTCAAAACGTCTTCCCGCTCCGGGGAATTTATCAATATGCTCCGCAACCTGTTCCGGCGCCATTCCAACATAGATGCAGGCGGCGGCGCAGGCAAGAGAATTGAGGATATTATGCTTTCCGGGAATAGAAAGCTCGATTTCGGCGATGGGTTCGCCTTTGTGCATAAGGGTATATCCGGATTTTGCTCCGCCGAGCTTATGAACGTCCTTTGCCCAATAATCGTTTTTTTCGCTCCAACCGAAGGTTATGATTTCTTTATCAAGTCCTTCAACGGCTTTCATGGTGTTTTCGTCGTCGCCGTTTACGATAAGGGCGCCGGTGCTGTTTTCCGCAAATTTCCGGAATGATTTTATTGCTCCTTCAACGGTACCGAAATAATCGAGGTGGTCGTTATCGATGTTAAGGATTACGGAAATATCGTTTGAAAGCTTGAGGAAGGTATCAACAAATTCGCAGGCTTCGACTACGAAAATATCGCTTTTTCCGGCTCTTCCGCTTCCGCCGAGAGCTTTTACTTTTCCGCCGATGAATGCGCTGGGGTCGAAGCCTCCTTCGAGGAGTACCTGGGCGATCATTCCGCTGGTGGTGGTTTTTCCGTGGGTTCCGGCAACGCAAAGAGCCTTGCTGTAACGGCGGGAAAGAACGCCGAGCATTTCGCTTCTTTCAAGGCAGGGAACGCCGGAGGCTTTTGCGGCGATGAGTTCCGGGTTATCCGCCATAATTGCGGCGGTATAAACGATGAGGTCTGCCCCTTCGATATTTTCCGCCTTCTGGCCGAAGATAACTTCGATTCCCATTTTGCGTTCAATTTTCGTGGTTTCGGTTTCGTTGTTGTCGGAACCGGTTATGTAAAAACCTTCGTTATGCAGAATCTGCACCATCGGGAACATTCCCGAACCGCCGATTCCTATAAAATGAAGATGTTTTTTTCCTTTAAGAATGTTTTCATCAACTGTCAACGGTTTCTCACTCCTTCACAGTTTGCGGACAAATCCGCAGAATAATCCTTATATATTATACAACCAATCCCGAAAAAAATAAACAGTTTTTTCATTTTCGGTGAATAAAACCAAAAAAATCCTCCCATAATTCTGACGAAAACATTTTGGGAGGATTTTTAAACATGAACATCACGGATATCCGCATCAGAAAAATTTATGAAAACGAAAGACTTCGTGCCCTTGTTTCGGTAACCATTGACCATGACCTTGCGGTGCATGATCTTAAGGTTATTTCCGGTCCGGAAAGGCTTTTTGTCGCAATGCCCAGCAGAAAGGACGAAAGCGGAATCTTCCGGGACGTTGTTCATCCCATAACCCCGGAGGCAAGAAAACTTCTTGAGGATTCTGTTCTTGCGGCTTATGATGAACATCTTACCCGGCTTGAGGCAGAGAACGAATTTGAGATGGAATAGAAAAATAAAAAGGCCCCCTTGTTA
>JAZQBJ010000013.1:0-12527 GCA_045545715.1 Oscillospiraceae bacterium | reverse complement strand
ACCACATCTCTGTGGCTAACAAATCAAAGTCTTTTCTCCAAGCTTCAAGTCTCACTGACTTGCTATTACTTTGGAATTTACTCAAATGAATACAAGGGTTTAATTCTTCTTCATCTGTTGTTCAATTTTCAAGGTCCTTTTAAAACCGCGTCACTCGAAGTGACAGCTTTGTTATTATAGCAAACTAAAAAACAAATGTCAACCCCTTTTTTCGATTTTTTTTGCTTGAATTTAAAAAAAATTTTGGTATACTAAATATATGATTTTGCGCCCGTAGCTCAGTGGATAGAGCACCGGCCTCCGGAGCCGGGTGCGTGGGTTCGATTCCCGTCGGGCGTACCAATAAAAAAAAGCCTTTCCTCCCGGAAAGGCTCTTTTTATTTTATTATATATATGTTCCCTTTTCTTTCCATAATTCCTTCGGAAATCATATCACGGCGAATTGTACAATAATCATCGTTATATTTTTTAATGATATCGTTTGTCTCCGTTTCAGAATATTTTTTATCCTTAATAAAACCTTTCGCAATCTCCTCGAGAACAATTCGTTCTTTTTTTCTTTGAGCTGGAATGGATTTCAGCTTTCCGTATTCAAAAAAGCTTTCGATCACTTTTTTTCGATACGCTTCTTCCCGTTTCTGCTGTTCATCATTTTCATCCGGAATTTCACTGATAACGCTGAAAATACTCAAATCAAAAATTTCTTTATTTAATGTATATATAGTATAATATTGTTCCTTGCGTGAAGAAACCGCTCCGACATCTTCAAGTTTTTTAAGATGGAAAGAAACTGTTGCCGGGGTAAGTTCAAGCTTTTCAGCAAGAAGTTCCACATAACTTTCTTTTTTAGCAAGAATTTTAAGGATATTGAGGCGGGATTTATCCCCAAGGCATTTAAACAGTTTAAGCGCGACTTCTTCCTGCATTTTTATTCACCCCTATATTCAATAAATTTCTTGCGTATGTTTTCCAAGGCGGAAAGTTTGGCTTCTTCCGCCGCCGCTTTTTTCAAATCACTAAACCGTTTTGCTTTTTCAGCCGAATCCGACCAGGCTTTTTCAAATTCATCAAGCTTTTTAAGATATTCTTCACAAAAGCTTTCTTCCGGCTTTGTATTTTTAAAAACGCCGAAAACCGTCTTGCAAATATCATATACGTTTTTTTCTATTTTAACAAAAACGGCGTCATCCTGTCGATAAGTTTCCGCAAGATTTTTTTCCTTTTCGGAAAGTTCGCAGATTTTTGTTTCGATATATTCGCAGAACTGTTCCATTATATCATTTCCTTTCAAAATTTTAATTCGATGCACATCTAAATAAATTATATCACAGGTTTTCCGTTTGTCAACATTTAATTCGATGAGTATCTAATCAAAACAGTAATAAAAAAGACACCATCTAGGGTGTCTTTTTTATTTATCTGTTTTTAAAACCGAAAACGCCAGCAACGCCTGTGCGGGATAATAAGTGTTCACACATATTCTGTTGACTATTTTCGGTGCATCGGAAAAATAATCAAAAAGAAGCATAAGATCGGAAACAACAAACAAAAAGCTGCCCGTGGCAATAATCATTGCAAGTTTGCCGGAAACTTTTTTTCTGTTGGAAAAAGCTTTTCCAAACATAACGCTTATAATCGCAGCATACACAACGCAAACTGTCTGCATAAATGTCCCGCCAAAATCAAAAATCGGAAGGAAGAGTATTGCTCCCGCCGAAGCGGCAAAAAGCACTGCCGAAATTACAAAATCATTTATTTTTGCCGGAGCAAGTCTGCAATATGCGGAAAAATAGATGATATGTCCAACCGCAAAAATAAGTGCACCGATAATAAACTCTATTTCAAGAACAATGTCCGCTGCGACCATAACAGCAAATCCCACTGTCATAAGAACACAAAAGTCTCTTTTTCCCCAATTATTTTTAAAACCGTAAACCGTGTTGATAATCCCAAGCAGAAAAAAACCTGAACTTGCGGCTGTTTTCATAACAAGGTTGTGCGCAACGGTGTTATAACAAAGTCCACCTAACACTATTAATATAATGAATAAGATATTTATTCTTTTAATATTCTTTTCCAAAAACATTTTTGTCCCTCTTTTGTAAAAAAAGCTCCGCTTAGCGGAGCTTTTTTTATCTGTAAAGTCCATCGATATCAACGAGTTTGAGTTTCATGTTTTCAAGGTTGCGGATTTCTCTGGGAAAAGCCTCGATGGAAAAAAGCATATCGAATCTTTCCCAATATTCGGTGAAGAGTTTATCGTTTTTACGAAGTCTGGAAAGAAGCTGTTCCCCCGGTTCGGAAAAGTTTCTGCGATATTCCGCAAAAAGGATCTGACGGTTGCGCTGGTTTGCCGCAACAAGTTTTGCGTCGGAATATTCTTTAAGGGAACTCCAGTATCCGGAAATCACCGGGCTGAGGAACGGAAGCATTCCCTGCTTATTTTTTCTGAGCATATATTGCATGCATACCTGCTCAAAAAGTTTTCCGTCAATATATCTATCGATCTCTTCCTCAAGATTTTCGAGAACAGGTTTTCCTTTTGCAATTGCGGTCTTGTTTGGAAGAACAAAACGGAACCAGAATGCGAGGGCTTTCGAACTTATGGTATAAACGCCTTTTCTGCTGGATTTATTTTCTTCACCGAAAGGAATATCTCTGCCAACTATCTGCATCTGAAGAAGAGTGAGCAGATATTTGTTTACCTTTGTGGAACTTTCGCCGGTTTCCGCAACTATCTCATTTATACGCTGGCTTCCTTTTGCAAGGGCAAAAAGAATGGAATTATAAAATTCCGGCTCACGAAGTT
The DNA here is from genome assembly GCA_045545715.1 of Oscillospiraceae bacterium. Classification (GTDB taxonomy): domain Bacteria; phylum Bacillota; class Clostridia; order Oscillospirales; family Ruminococcaceae; genus UMGS1668. The sequence goes on along the minus strand of JAZQBJ010000013.1, from coordinate 9,718 downwards.
CATCAAGAAAAAGCATCGGAGGTTCACCGAAAAGCGGTGAATCCTTTTCAAGAAAAATTCTTCTGATGTTTTCTTCAAAACTTTTTCCGCTTTCAACAAGGTTAAGATATTCCGGAATTCCGCCGAGGCAGCAATAATATCTCATTTTGTCCCTTGCCGAAAGTTCCTTCGGCAAAAGTTTTGCGGAATCCAAATAATCAAGTTCTTCAAGTTTATAAATGACCGGACGGCGCATTGCTGCCGCGGAATTTTCCGCAAGAATTTCTGTTTCGGTGAAAAAAACCCTTCCGCAGCCGGCAGCAACAAAAATATTACTGTTTTTCCATTCGTTTTCAAAAGCATTTCTGAAATCTTTAAGAATCGTTCTGTCTTCAAAAACAAGGTCCGCAAAATCGTCTATCACAAGAAGAAGTCTTTCTTCTTGTGCAAATTCACCGATCCTTTTAAAAGCAACTTTCCAGGTAGGGAAATCCTCCTCTTCCCCGGAAAATTCAGAAACCGCCTTTTCAAAAAGGCGAAGATTCATAAACAAATTAAGGCGCTGTGCGGAAAAGAAAATTCCGCGCTTGTTTTCGGAAAATTCAGAAAGAACCGATGTTTTTCCGCTTTTGTGGTTTCCGTAAACAACAACGAATTTTGCTCCTGCGGAATTCCAGTTTTTCTCCATGGAATCAAGTTTTCCTTCTCTTCCGATAACCATTGCGTTTTCCTCCGTTTATATATTCTAAGGTATCATAATTCTGCGGATTTTCATTTTAACACCCAATTTTTACTTTGTCAACAAAAACCGCGAAATTATGCGATTTTTTTAATATTACCAACAAAAAATCCCCTTCGGCGGAGAGTTCCGAAAGGGATTTTTCAAGAGGAGAGATTAATTCAGGTTTCTTTCAATAAAATTATTTTCTTTTTTTGAGAGAAAGTGCTGCTGCGGAAACTGCGGAAACAATTGCAGCCGCTGCAACAATACCTACCATGCTTTCAGCACCGGTATCGGGGTTCTGCTCGCCGGAGGTTCCGCCGTTGTTGGAACCGGAACCGGAACCGGATCCGGTTCCGGTGTTGCCGCCTACGGTAACTTTGGTGCCGGAAAGAATGTATTTACCAAGGGTGGAACCTGCTTTTCTTTCAATTTCGATTTCAACCTGGTCATAAAGATTTACTTTGCTGTAATCAATGATAAGTTTGTTGTCTTTTCCGTCGATGTTAAGATGGAAAACAACTTTTTCACTTTCATCGGTGTTCATTCCGAATTTGTGAAGGAGTTCGCCGTAAGTGCAGCCAGGTTTCCAGGTTACGGTAAAATCGCTTGCAATGGTCTGGGTACCATAGAAGTTGAGATAGAAGTTATCGAAAACCTGTTCGCCGTCAACTTTTTTATATTTGCTGCCGCTTTCGTTAAGGAAGTTTACGCCGTTCTGATTTTCTGCAACTTTATCGATCTCAACGATAACGCCCGGATCGGTGCTTTTGTTAACAAGGGTAAGTCCTTCGCCTGCAATTGCGCGGAAAGCGGTGGTGGAAATTACAAATGCTTTGGGGGAAGACATTCTGTCTTCATAAAAATCCCAGTAACCGAAATCAGCTTTTCCGGTTGCTTCGTTGATGGGGAAAAGTTCGCCTTTTGCGTTATCTTCAAAATGTTCTGCGTAATATTCAACAGTGTCTTTGGAAGCGATAGCAACGTCGGCAATAACGTCATTTTTGATACCTGCATAAGCTTTGCCGTCGGTTGCACCGGTTGCTTTTGCCTGGAAGGTACCTTTGGAATAGTTTACGCCGAAGTTATCTGCAACTTTTACTTTAACGATATAAACGTCCTGGTTGCAAACCGCTTCATAACGGGTGGTTTTGCCTGCATCGTTAAGAGCTTTTGCTGCGGCTCTTACTTCGATATAGTTGTTGCTGAAGTTGATGGTTTCAACAGTGATAACGGTCTGTTCGGTTTTGTCGCTGTTAAGTTCGGTTTTTGCTTCAACAGAACCGCCCATTCCGTAAGATACAACAGGCTTGCCTTCTTCGGTAACAGTGAAAAGGCCGGTTGCTTCGTCATAGGTACCTTTGTTTACAACGGTGGTCACTTTGTCATAACCCACAACGGAACCGCTTTTGGAATCGTTGATGCTGAAGTTGATGCTTTCGCTGATGGGTTCCCAAACTTCATCGTTTGCGGAATAAACAGAAGGATCATAATCAAGAACTTCTGCAGAAACAATGCCGGTGGTTTCAACTTTAACGTCTTTATAAGTGTTGGGTTTAAAGATCATGGAAAAATAAACCACGCCGCCCATACCGTTGGTATAATAGGTCGCGCTGCTGCCGGTGCTGGAAGGCGGTGCGGTCCAGATGTCGGAATCGGAAATTTTGATATAAGTACCGGAAGCACTTCCGATTTCCTCGGTGAGGTCTATAACAGGGATGTCAGCAAAAGAAGTCACTCCCATCGCCGCAGTCATCATGAGTGCGAGCATAAGAGCAAGAGCTTTTTTCATGTTAAACTTCCTCCGTAATTGAATTTAGCTTTTTTGTTTTTCTGTGTGAACCGTTCCCTCTCCGAAAGAACGAATCACCGCAGGGAGAATTTTATCGTTTTTCTGCCCAAAAACCCAGAAATTTTTCAAAATCCGTCAGTTTTTACTATTCAAATTTATGTTTTTATTTTGTTTTTGTGCTGTTTTCGGTTTTCTTTTCGGAGCATATGGAAACAAAGGAAAAACCATCCAAAAACTCCATTTTTTTCTTTCACAATGCCATCATAAAACCGAAAAGCGGCGGCATTTTCTGCCGCCGCTTTTTTATCTTGTAATAACTATCATGGTCTTTTCTGCAAGAACCTCATCAGAAATTCCGTTTTCTTCCCTGATGTTTTCTGCCGAGGCGCGATATTTTTTCGCAATATCCCAGATGTTCTCTCCTTTTTCGGCAAAACAGAAAACCATTGCCGTGCTTTCGTGCTCAATTTTCTTTTCGGTATCCACTGAGCACGCCGTTACAGCGTCCGTGCTCATTCCGCTGTAAATCGTTCCATCAATGAGCACAGATGCGGAAATCTCAGCTTTTCCGTCGCTTCCAAAAGAAAATTCTTCATTTCTGATTCCCGAACAGAGATTATAGAAAACAACGTTCTTTTCTTCCCCCGGCAAAGAAATTTCCTTTTCTATATTCTTTTCAAAATAAACCGGACTTTCGTCTTCATCCTTTGCAAACATGCAGATTTTCGTTCCGAGAATTATTTTTCCTTCCTGTGTCATTCCCGGTTCATTTGGTTCCGTCCATATATCCGTCACTGTTTTTGCAGATTCCGGAAGATCGAATCTTTCAAAAAATGTTTCTGTCGAAGAAAAAGGCAGTGCTTCCGAAATTATCGAGATTTTTCCTTTTTCGATTTTTGTTTCAAAATCCGTCGAGAACATATCCTCGATAAAATCTATCCGTTCTTTTCGGTAGACCCTTGCAAAAATTCCGACTTTTATTTTTACCAGAACATTCTGTCCGTCTTCACAAGATGTAATTTCGGGAAAATCCGCTTCAAATCTTGCGTCACAGATATCGCTTGGCAAAATCCCCTCCGCATCAAGCATTTTGCTGACAGGATAATTGAAAGCAGCGACGAAAGGACCGTTTTCTCCGTTTTCTCCCGGTTCTTCCGGAACCCAAAGGAATTTTACCTTTACTTCACCTTTTGCAACAATTTTATCCTGTATGACGTGGCATTCCGAAACTTCCGCAAATGCATAGGATCTTATCACCTTTCCAAAAGGCGGTTTTCCGTAACCGAGCTCGCTTTTTTCTTCAACCGTAAAATTTTTATAAAAATCTCCCGCCATAAGAATCGTTTCGGTGCTTTTTGTTTTACAAACCGTTCCCGCTCCTTTTGCTGAAGAAACCAGATTTTTTTCTTCGCCGCAAAGTGTTCTCAGCCGCACTTCTATGCTTCCGTGAAGATCTATCCTTCTTCTGTTCACCGCCCGGCATCCGATTTCTCCAACCGAAACATCCGCTTCCGCGGCAACGTTTTTTCCTTTTATTTCAAAAGAATGACTGAAAGGCTGAAGCTGGCTGCAGGAACAAAGTTCACCTTCCTCCGAAACATAGCTTACTTCTATATTCACATTTCCCGAAACAGTTTCGCTTCCGTTTTCCGAAAAAACCGGAAATTTCACCGTTTTTGCGGTATAACGCAAAATCTTCATAACATCTGGGAAATAATCCGGAAGAATTATCGAACAATCCACCGGAATAACAGCCTTTTTTTCTTCGGAAGCTTTGCAGCACAAAACCTTTCGGAAATCAAGATCAAGTTCCATAAAAATTCCTCTCCTTTTCGTTTTCTATCCAAAACTTATGCAGAAGTTTTTTCTTTTAGAACAAAAGAAAAATCCGGCGGATATTCCGCCGGATTTTTTATATTTCAGCCGTGTGCATCGCGATCCCCGCTTCGGTGATATCTATTATCCCATAACTCGGAAGTCCCTCTCTCGGTCTTCCGCAGCTTCCCGGATTCATAATATAAAGTCCGTCGTCATAACCGGTAAAAGCAATATGGGTATGGCCGTAAAGAAGTATATCCGCATCATTTTTTCTTGCAAAAAGCTTTGCGATATTAAGATCGCCTTTAACTCCAAAACGCGCACCATGTGTGAAAAAAATCGTCTTTCCGGCAAATTTTATAATATCATAATCCGGTTTATCCGTTCCCCAATCGCAGTTTCCGGAAACAAAATATATTTTCTTATCATTATATACATATTGAATAAGTTCAAGTTCCCTTTCGCCGTCGCCGAGATGGATAAAAATATCCCCATCGTCTTTGTGACGTTCCATGATTTTTTCAAGGATATCATAGTTTCCGTGACTGTCTGAAAAAACGATAGCTCTCATCTGTTCAAAAACCTCCGCTTTGGAATATTGGCAAAGTCGCTTTCATATCAGTTATTATATTCCGTTTTTGTCTTATTCACAAGGCGGATTATCCTATTTTTTACCCGAAAGGCGGAATTTATATGGATTTTAACCTTACTCCCGAACAACAAAACACCATCCTTGATGCCGCAAGCAAAAAACTCGGCATAAGCAGGGATAAACTTGAAAACGCAGCAAAAAAAGGCGATCTCGGCGTTTTCGGAAACATCGCCGCACCGAAAGTTCAGCGTTATGCAAACAACCCAAACGAACTCGAAAAATTTCTTTCTGACCCGAAAAACCAGGCAATAATCAAAAAACTGATTGGAGGCGGCTGATATGCCGGATCTTTCGGAACAACTTTCGGCAATTTTGCAGAACCCCGAAGCGCAGCAAAATATCCGCAATATGCTTTCTTCCCTTCAACAGAGCACTCCCGCTCAAAATTGTGAAAACAATTCTATGCCGGATCTTTCCTCTCTTTTCGGCCGGAAACAGCCGCAAAAACAGGAGGATATTTTTTCCGGAATCGATATCAACATGCTTATGAAACTGCAGGAAATTTTTTCAAAAATGTCCTGCGACGACCGGAACGTAAGCCTTTTGCGGGCCCTTCGGCCACATCTTCAAAAACCGGAAAAAGTTGATGACGCAATAAACATTCTCCGGCTCATGAGCATTCTTCCCGCCCTTAACGAAAGCGGAATTTTCGGAGGTGGTTTGCGCTGAAATGGCACCACAACGATTATTCTGAGGAGGCTCTTTCGGAAATGCAAAGGGAAAATGAACAAAGAATAAGAGAAATGCAATCCCGGGCAAGACTTATGGGCAGTGATGAAAACAGTTTTTCTCTGCCGCCGCAAAAAAATTTTTATAACAACCCGCCTAAAAAAACTCCGCCGGAAAACCCTTTGTCCCGGATCTTTGGCGGCATTGAAAACGACAAGCTGATAATTCTTGCTCTTTTGTGGGTGCTTTGGAATGAAAAAGCCGACCCGAAACTTTTACTTGCGCTTCTCTATCTGTTGATTTAAAAAAACGCCCTGTTCAAAAACAGGGCATTTTTATTATTTTCCGATATATACAACAGCGCAGGCTCCCGGACCTATGTGTGTTCCGACAACGGCACCGACCGGAATGATTCTTTCCTCGGGAACAAAAACTCCGATTTTTTCAAGACGCTCGCGAAGGATCTCTCCGTTTTTGCGGTTTTCAGTAAACATTACGTAAAACGGAAAATCTTCATCAGGCATTTCTTTTTCAACATGTTTTACAACAAAATCGATTCCTTTGGAAGTTCCCATAGTTTTTGCAGGAATTTCCGCTTTTCCTTCCTTGCTTACATGCATAATGGGCTTGATATGCGCAAGGCTTCCGATTTTATAAACGGTGCTGGAAATTCTTCCTCCTCTGTGAAGATATTCAAGGGTATCCATCACAGTATAGAGAACGACCCTTTCGCGAAGAGAGGTGATCTTTTCAACAATTTCTTTCGCCGGAACTCCTTCATCGCGAAGTTTTACCGCATATTCAACCACCATTCTTTCTCCGCCGGTTCCGTTAAGGCTGTCAACAACATAACATCTTTCATAACCCGAAAGCTCCTTTGTTGCAACAACGCTCTGATAAGTTCCGCTGAGTCCGGAAGAAATCGTAACTATGATTATATCGTCATCGTTCTTTCTCGCCTCTTCGATAAGGTCCAGATAATCCTGGGGAGAAGGCTGGGAAGTTCTCGGCATTTCCTTTTCGGTTTTAAGAAGTTCAAAAAAACGCTCTTTGGTAATATCAATATTTTCCTTATATTCCGTTTCCCCGAAAATTACAGAAAGAGGAACACATTTTATATTTTTCTTTTCAAGTTCCCAAGGCTCAAAATCTGCCGCGGAATCTGTAACAATTGTGACCAAAAGTTTTCATCTCCGTTTTTAATTATCAATAATAGTTTACATTATTTTTATTTTAAAAACAATAGAAAACCAATAAAAAGTTATTAAAAAACCTGTTTTGGGGTTTTCCAAAACAGGTTTTTCTTTTTTCCTATTTTCTTTTGAAACAAAAAACATTGTCGATTTCCGCATCCCAGAATGCCTCGTAAGCTCTTCTGTACATTGCCCTTGCGTGGATCCTGTCGTGCCAGATAAAACGGCGGAGAACTTTTCTCAAAGACCATTCTTCCCCATAACTTCCGTCAAAAACTTTGTTTTCAAGAAATCCTTCCTGTTTTTCAAGTTCGGCAAATCCGTCCGATCTGCACGAAAGAATATCCGGGCCGTTTTTTGCAGAAACGTCTATCTCACCGAAATAATATTCCGTGATGTTCATGCAGTGGTCATACATTTCCTTTGCGGTGGAAGGGATCTTTCCGTAAAAAGTTTCTCTCGGCAAAACGATATTCATGTTTTTGTCGGGTATGGAATCGTACATTCTTTCAAGATCCATTGCGGAACGAAGAGCAAGAATTTTAAGCTTGTTATACTCTTCTTTCGTAAGCGGTTCCTTTTCGGAATCAAAGATAACGTCCGAATCCGCATCGCAGATTTTAAGATCCGGGTTCTTTTTTTCCTGAACAAGCTTTATCTCTATGGGAGAATCTATTTTTGCTTCGCCCGTTGCCCAGTCAAGATAGGATTCAATTTCTTTCGGAAATTTTGCAATTGCGTTTTCGTAATTTCTTCCGCGAACAAAAGCTCCCGGAAAATTTTCCGCATATACAATGCAGCCTTCGTCATTATATTCACAAACAGCATTGATTATCATTCTGCTACCTCTTTTCCAAAAGCCTCAACTTCCGCTCTTTCCGGAACAGATGGTGATGCTCCCGGTTTTGTAACCGCAATTGCCGAAGCTTTTGCAGCAAACTCCATAGCTTTTTCCGGTTCCATTCCTTCCGTTATTCCTGCAACAAAATATCCCGTATAGGTATCTCCCGCCGCTGTGGTATCAACAGCTTTGACTTTAAAAGCAGGCTGGAAAACAGTTTTTTCGGAATTTTTGAAAAACGAACCTTTTTCTCCCATGGTGAGCACGATATCCGTTTCCGGGAATTTTTCAGCAAGTTCCTCTGCGGTTTTTTCTCCGTCAAAAACTTCTTTTCCAAGAATTCTTCCTGCTTCCACTTCATTAAGGATAAGTATATCCGCTTTTTCAAGTGGCATTTTGAGCAGCTTTTCATCTATGGGAGAAGGATTGAGCACAACTTTCATTCCCTTTTCTTTTCCGGTGCTCAAAATATACTCAAGTTCGCTTATTTCATTTTGCAAAACGAGCACGTCGCCTTTTTCAAAGTTCGAAAGCACTTTTTCTGCCCGTTCTCTGGTTATGGAAAGGTTTGCTCCACCGAAAAGAAGAATGCAGTTGTCTCCGTCAACACTGTTCTGGATTATGGCATGGCCAGTACTGATTTTTTCATTAACTTCGACAAAATCCGTGTTCACTCCGGCAGATAAAAGTTCCTCAACAAGGAATTTTCCCTCTTTTCCAACAGCACCGGCATGAAAAGTTTCCGCTCCGGCTTTGGAAAGTGCAACGGACTGATTAAGCCCCTTTCCTCCGCTGAAAATTTTAAGATCGGAGGAAGAAAGCGTTTCGCCTTTTTGAACAAAATGTTCAACCTTATATGTATAGTCGATGTTGAGTGAACCGAAACAAAGAACCTTCATTTTATTTTTCCTTTCAGTCATAAAGGCGAATGTTTTCTTCGATGATATCCCAGAAACGTTCAACGTCAATATCCATTGCAACGTTTGCGGTATGAGGAAGATGGAGATAGTCAAAAATATCGCAGTTCGTTCTTCCGTAAGATTCGGTGGAACGGATATCTATTCGTACATTCATTGGTTTGACTTTGAGAACGGAAGGATCTATAAGATAAGCAAGGGTTACCGGATCATGAAGAGGGCCGCCTTCCCATCCGAAAACTTCCTTCTGGGTTTTGCAAAAATGTCCCATAAGATCAACAAAAAGTTTTGATGCACGGTTTTCGATTTTTCCCATGCGTTCGACTATTTCCGGATAGCAAAGAACTTTTCTTGTAACATCAAGACCGACCATGGTCATGGGCCTTCCGCTTGTAAAGCAGACATATGCCGCTTCCGCATCAGCCATGATATTGAATTCCGCGGCGGGACTTACGTTTCCGTTTGCGATGGCGCCGCCCATAAGAACGATTTGTTTTATCTTCTCAACAATTTTCGGTTCCATTCTCATTGCCATTGCAAGGTTAGTCATGGGGCCTGTTGTAACAACGGTCACGTCCCCTTCGGATTCCATAAGGGTTTTTATCATAAAATTGACAGCGTGTTCGGGTTCCGCTTTTCTTTCAAGAGGAGGGAAAACCGGACCGTCAAGTCCGCTTTCACCGTGGATATCTCCGGCAATAACTTTTTTGCGGACCATCGGTTCGCTGCATCCGCCGTAAACCGGAACATTGATTCCGAGATGCTGCACAACGTTAAGCGCATTGCGTACCGTTTTATCAAGAGTCTGGTTTCCGGAAACAATGGTTATCCCAAGAAGATCTATTTTCGGGTTTTTTCCCGCGAGAATAATCGCAACAGCGTCATCGTGGCCGGGGTCACAGTCAAGAATAATTTTTGTTTTTTCCATGGCTAATACCTCCTTTTCCTATAATTCAATTATAGCTTTTTATATCGATTTTTCAATATAATTATTGATTTTAAAAAAAAGCATCCGCCTTTTGCACCGCACCAAATTGTGCGGACAGCACAAAAAAAGCACATTATGGCAGAGAAATAAAAAATTCAAGCAAGGAACTGACTTCTCTTTTCGAGGGGAGTCAGTTTTGTTTTAAGCT
>JAZQBJ010000012.1:0-12643 GCA_045545715.1 Oscillospiraceae bacterium | reverse complement strand
GGTAATATCGTTTTTCAAAAGGATGTCCCATTGCAAAACTTTTCCGTACAAAAACGGTGTTGTTTTTAATAACTTCAAAAACGCTGTCCCGGTCAAATTCCCGATAGCAAAACGCGATGCAGCCCGGCTCTTTTCCGAGTTTTTCACAGGTATCCGCGTCGTGAACGTATTCAACAAATGCTTCCGGGTGGTTTTCGAGCCAGCGGTCCAAAATAGGCTGTAAATCCTGAAGGGAAGGAAGGTTTGAAATATCAAGTCCCATCTCGGAAAGCGCCTTTTCGGGGTCGGAAACGCCGGAAACGAGGCGGTTCATACATTCATAAGGCATTGCCGGGTCATAAAGATTGATTATTTCAGCAAGGCAGAATCTTGCCGGATGATTTTTTTGTTCTTCCGGAGAAAGATTTTTCTTTATCTCTTCCCAATAACATTTTGCAGTTGCAAAGGAATGGTTTCCGTCGCCCATTGCGAAAGAAAAAGTTCCGCCGTTTTCGGTAAAAAGTACGTCAAGGACATCGGCAATTTTCTGATAAAGCTCTTCGCTTTCGATTTTTGTTCCCTTAATGTGTCCGCCGCCTTCCATTAAATCAAAATCATAGATTTTAGGAAAATTTTCGGTTTCTTTTCGGAGCATGCTCATAAATTTATCTTTTTTATCAACAATGAGCATAAGAACATGGGGAAGTTCCAAAGGAGCCCTTTTTCTGATTTCCACCCTTGGAGCAACTCTTGTGATATCGGTCATTTCGGTGACCTTAATTAAACTGTCGGTTCCGGGGCTGTAATCATATTTTTCAAGGTCAAAAGACGCAACAAGACCGAATCTGGTGCCGTCCGGAGTATCCCTTTCGGTGAAGATAAAACCTTCGCCGATTTCTTCGAGAGTTCCGTCAGAAAGATATTTTTCCATTGCCTTTGCGCGTTTTTCATAATCTCTGTCGCCGGAAAGAAGCCACGCTTCCGGAAGAGTCATATGAAGGGTGGAAGGCGCTTCTCCAACGTAATTTTTAACTCTTTCCCAATAATCCGGCTGTGCGGCATATTGGTCGCAGGCAAGAACGGCATATTTTGAATAATCCGTTCCGGCTTTCGGCAAAAGAATGTTCGGGATTCTTACGCCAAGTTTTTCGAATTTTTCCAAATAGTCCATAATGAACCTCCTGAAAAAAGAAGGCGGAACCGAAGCTCCGCCTTAAAATTTAAATTATCAAAGAACGCGAACGCGAAGAACGCCGTCTATTTCTTTAAGCTGTTCAACAAGTTCGTCGGTAACGTCTTCGTCGAAGTCGAGAATGGTATAAGCAACGCTGTCGCGGGATTTGTTAACAAGGTTTTCGATGTTAAGTCCGGCGGCGGCAACTTTTTCGGTAATGGTTCCGAGCATACCGGGTTTGTTGTGGTTGATAAGGGTGATTCTTGCGCCTGCGGCTCTCGGGAAGGAAACTGCCGGAAGGTTGACGGAGTTTACGATATTGCCGTTTTCAAGATAATCCATGATCTGCTTTGCCGCCATTTTTGCGCAGTTTTCGTCCGCTTCGGGAGTACCTGCTCCGAGATGAGGAGTTGCAAGAACATTTTTAAGTTCAAGCTGTTCCGCGGTGGGGAAGTCGGTTGCATAGGCTTTGACTTTTCCGCTCTTAAGAGCTTCAACAACGGCTTCGTTATTGATGACCGGGCCGCGGGCATAGTTGATAAGATAAACGCCGGGTTTCATCATTTCAAACTGTGCTTTATTGATATAATGCCTTGTCTCGTCGGTAAGCGGAACATGGATGGTGATATAATCGCAGGTTTTATAAATCTCATCAACATCATTGGTGAAGTTGAGATATGCGCGGAGTTCTTTTTTTCTTGCGGGAAGGAGATAGGGGTCATAACCGAGAACTTCCATTCCGAGATCGCTGCAGGCTTTTGCCATTCTGGAACCGATGGAACCGACACCGATTATACCGATTTTTTTACCCATAATTTCCGGTCCGCGGAAAGCTTCTTTACCTTTTTCAACTTCTTTTCCGGGTTCGGTGGTGTTAAGACCTTTTACCCATGCGGAAGCGGCTTCGACGTTTCTGGAAATCATAACAATGGCAGCGATGGTAAGTTCCTTAACTGCGTTTGCGTTTCCGCCGGGTGTGTTGAAAACAACAACGCCCTCTTCGGTAAGGCGGTCAACGGGAATTGTGTTGACTCCGGCGCCGACACGAACGATTGCTTTAAGGTTTTTGCCCATATCTACGTTGTGAAGGGGAGCGGAATGGACCATTATTGCGTCCGGTTGATCAAGAACGTCGGTAATAACGTATTTTTCCTTATTATACATATCAAGGCCCGCCTGGCCGATTTTATTATAAGTGTTAATGATAAACATAGAAGTTACTCCTTTTGAATTAAAGATTATTCTCTGTATCCCTTTTCAAAATCCACCATGCACTCTGCAAGGCATTCAACGCCCTCGATCGGCATTCCGTTGTAAATGGAAGCACGGATTCCTCCGACGGAACGGTAACCTGCAAGGCTTATCATTCCGCGGCCTTTTGCCATTTCGAGGAACGCTTTGGTGATTTCGTCATCGGGAAGGGAGAAAGTTACGTTCATAATAGAACGGCAGTTTTTATCTGCAATGCCTTTATAAAGTTTCGAACTGTCGATAACATCATAAAGTATCTGGGATTTTTTTTCGTTGAGTTTCTGCATTTCGGAAACCCCGCCCTGTTCTTCGACCCATTTGTAAACAAGTCCGCACATATAAATTGCAAAAGTCGGCGGAGTGTTGAGCATGGAACCGGTTTTGTCCATGGTTTCATAACGGAGAAGAGAGGGAACAATGGGGTCAATATCCGGAAGAACGCTTCCGCGTTTGAAAATTGCAACCGCAACTCCGGCGGGTCCCATGTTTTTCTGTGCACCGGCATAAACAAGAGCGTAATCTCTTACGTCGATTTCCGTTCCGAGTATGCCGGAAGTCCAGTCGCCGATGAGAGGGGTTTCACCATGTTCCGGAAGTTTGCGATACATGGTTCCGCTTGTGGTGTTGTTTCCGGTTATATGAAGATATGCTGTTCCGGGAAGGATCATGTCCTCTGTGATTTCCGGAACGGTGGTTTTTGTATCAACTATTTTATAAGCATCGCACCATCGGGAAGCCTCTTCAAAAGCTTTTTTTGAAAAAACTCCGTTGACGGCATGTGCTGCTTTTTGTCCCTGACGGGCATAGTTCATTGCAGCCATTGAAAACTGCATTGTTGCGCCGCCCTGGCAAAAAACAACCGCATAATCATCCGGTATATTCATTATACGGCGAAGGGTCGCTTCGGTTTCCTCAATGATTTCTTCGTAAGGGCGAGATCGATGGCTCATCTCCATAACACTGCAGCCTGCACCGGGATAGCAAAGCAGATCGCGCTGGGCTTCTTCAAGAACGGAAAGCGGAAGAGCCGCCGGGCCTGCTGAAAAGTTGAACAATCTTTCCATAAATCTTTTAACACCTCCGAAAAAATAATAATTGCCCTTATAATAATCAGTTTTTAATATTAATTCAAGCATATTATACTTTTTTTGTAGGAAATACCGAAAAAGTGGAGAATATTTATTCATATTCACAACAAGTTTTTGGTATTCCATAAAAATACAGTTGTTTTTCGGTGAAAAACGATATTGAGAAAAAATTATTAATGTGATAAAATAAATCAAACGGAAGGAGCTGATTTGAAATGCCGAAGAAAAATTCTCGAAATACAAAAAGTAAAATCGTTTCGGCGGCCTGGCGCCTTTTTTATGAACAGGGGTATGATGACACTACCGTTGAGGACATAATCGAAGAATCCGGCACTTCAAAAGGTTCTTTTTATCATTATTTTGCGGGAAAAGATGCTTTGCTCAGTTCACTTTCCTATCTTTTTGATGAAAAATATGAGGAAATAGAGGAAGAAATCGATCCGGAGATGGGCGCTTTCGAAAAGCTTATGTACTATAATGAACAGCTTTTCGGAATGATAGAGAATCGTATTTCCATCGACCTTCTTGCAAGGCTGTATTCCTCGCAGCTCATTACCAAAAGCGAAAAACATCTTCTTGACAGAAACAGAATTTACTATAAACTTCTCCGGATTACAGTAAAAAAAGGTCAGGAAAACGGCGAACTTCGTGATGACGTTACAACCGGAGAAATTGTAAAGGCCTATGCTCTTTGTGAAAGGGCTCTTCTTTATGACTGGTGCATCTGCAACGGCGAATATGCCCTTCGCGAATATTCAAAACGCATGATGCCGATTTTTATGAGCGAATTCAGAAAGAAATGATTTAAAATGTCAAAAAACTCATCAGAATTTTGTTACTAATGCAAAAACCCGCGGAATACCGCGGGTTTTTATTTCTGCCAAAATGCCAGTTTACATATTGACATTTTTCAGTTATTATATATAATAGCAAATTCTGACAGGAGTGTTTTTTGATATATGGATAAACATGTTAAAAGAATAGGAATCCTTACTTCCGGCGGCGATGCTCCCGGTATGAACGCTGTAATCCGTTCCGTTGTAAGAACCGCGGCAAGTAAAGGAATTGAATGTGTCGGTATAAGAAGGGGATATAACGGCCTTATAAACGGCGATATAATCCGTCTTGATTCCGACAGCGTTTCCAGAATCATCAACAAAGGCGGCACAATGCTTTATACCGCGAGAAGTGAAGAATTCATGACCGAAATCGGCCAGAACAAAGCAGCTGCGACCTGCAAACAGTTCGGAATTGACGGAATTATTGCAGTAGGCGGCGACGGAACTTTCCGCGGACTTTATGCTCTTTCCAAACACGGAGTTTCAGTAGTCGGCATTCCGGCAACCATTGATAACGATATCAGCTGTACCGACTATTGCCTTGGTTATGATACTGCGGCAAACACAGCAGTTGAAGCAATCGACCGTCTTCGCGATACTATGCAGTCCCATGACCGCTGCTCCGTTGTCGAGGTTATGGGCCACAGAGCCGGTCACCTTGCTCTTTATGTAGGTCTTGCAACTTCCGCAACCGCGGTTCTTGTTCCCGAAAAGGAATTCGATTTTGAAAACGATATTGTTGAAAACATCAGAAAAGCAAAACTTAACGGAAAAACTCATTTTATGATCATTATGGCCGAAGGCGTTGGAAAAGCAACAAAAATGGGCGAACGTATTGCTGAAGAACTTGCGCTCGACACCAGAGTTACCATTCTCGGACATATCCAGCGCGGAGGAAGCCCCTCTGCCCGTGACAGAGTTACAGCCGCGGCCATGGGTTATGAAGCTGTAAAAGCTCTTGCGGAAGGAAAAACAAACCGTGTAATCCGTTCCGTTTCCGGAAAATTCGAGGATATCGATATAGTCGAAGCTCTTAATATGAAAAAAGGTCTTGACGATGAACAGTATGAAGTTCTTGAAGCAATGACCGGTATTTATCACTAAAACAAAAAAAGCAGCCGAAAGGCTGCTTTATTTATTTTATAAAATGAATCTTTTTCTCGCTGAACTGATCTCTTGCTTCAGGTTCCTCGGCAGGATGACCGATATAAATAATATTAAGAGGAATCAAATTTTCAGAAAGCGAAAGAATATCCGAAACATTTTTCTCCGCTCTTTTCATGGGATGGATTCCGCACCACACTGCACCGAGTCCAAGATCTGTTGCCCGAAGAAGGATATTTTCCGTTGCGGCACTGCAATCCTGTATCCAGAAAGGAGCAAGCTGGGAAGGAAGTGCTTTTGATAAATTTCCGCAGACAACAATTGCAAGCGGGGATTCTATATTAGAATATCTTGCGGCTTTGCGAAGCTTTTCAAGAACTTTTGGATTTGTGATAATATAAAATTCCCAAGGAGCTCTGTTGCAGGCGGAAGGTCCGCTCATTCCCGCATGAAGAAGTTCCAGAACGTTTTCTTCAGAAACCGGTTCGGAGGAAAATTTTCTTACACTTCTTCTTTTAAGCAATACTTCACTTAGTTCCATAAAAACACCTTTTAATAATAAACTTTTTTGAGCACGAATTTTCCGGTAACGGGATCCTTGTTTTCGTAATCACAGAAAACAGCGGCTTTTTCGCTTTCCAAAAGGGAAAAACCTCGTTTGATTCCGGGTTTTCTGCGGTTTTCTTCTTCGGATTCTATTGCAAGACGGATTTTTTTGATTTCCGGATTTTTGATTTTGAGCACTTCCGGAAGTTTTCCGGAAGAATTCGAGCACAGCCTGTCGCAGATCATTTTATCTTTGAGCACGGATGCATCGATCCCATCAAGTTTTGAAAGATATTCAAAAGCCATTTCGGTGTAATCATCAAGCGAAACAAGCGGTTTTGAATGTTCGGATGCATAAATGCCGAATTTTTTGAAAAATTCGAAAGGCGAAAGTCCGGTTTTTTCAAGAACATAATCAACGGTACCGATAAATCTTCCGCTGTTGCAAAGTCTTTCAAGCGCATCTTCGACTTTATGAAGAAGGGAAAGGTCTTCCTCGCTTGTCCATTGGGTGGAAATAACTTCGTAAGGAGGTTCTTTTGAAAATTCACAAGGATATTTTTCGAAATTTTCGCGCATCTGAGCACCGTGGAGAAGTTTTAAAAAACCAAGCTGGAGCATATTTGAACGAAGATTATATCCGATATCAAAACTATGCTCAAAGCTTTCCAAATCTTCAAAAGGAAGCCCGGCGATAAGGTCAATATGGATATGCAAATTACCCGGAGCAAGCAATTTTTTTATGTTTTCAATAAGTTTTTCGGTGTTCGTTTTTCGGTTGATATAAGCAAGTGTTTTTTCGTTGAAACTTTGCATTCCGATTTCAAGCTGAATGGAACCTTTCGGTGCGGAATTGAGAATTTCAATGGATTCTTCGTCAAGAATATCGCCGGCAATTTCAAAATGGAAGCAGACGTTTTCCGGAATCCCTTTTCCGTGCTCATCGATGACAAATTTCCATAGTTCTTTTGCTCTCGCTTTGTTTGCGTTGAAAGTTCTGTCAACAAGTTTAACTGTTTGGGTTCCGCTTTTTGCAAGAAGAAGCATTTCCTTTTTCGCTCTTTCAATTTCGAAAAAACGGACTCCGCCGCATCTTCCGGAAAGGCAGAATGCACAGGAATAGGGACATCCGCGGCTTGTTTCAAGATAAGCTATACGCCCTTTAAGCGCTTCAAAATATTCATCGCAATAGGGGGAAGGCGGTTCGCCTTCGGCAATAAACGGCTCGTTTATAATAATTTCTTTTCCGTTTCTGTAACAAAGTCCCGGAACAGGGAAGCTTGTTTCGGAATTAAGCAAATCGCAAAGGCAGGCAAAAGGATATTCACCTTCGCCGGAAATTATATAGTCGCACCAGAAACATTCTTCGAGAATATCTTTCGGGTTATATGAAACTTCCGGTCCTCCAAGAAAGACAATGCTTTCCGGAAATGATTTTTTCAGCATTTCGCCGAGTATTTTAACTTGTTTTATATTCCAAATATAGCAGGAAAGACCGATAAAATCCGGTTTTTCGGCAGCGATTCTTTCGAAAACTTTCTCAATGGGTTCGTTAATTGTTCCTTCAACAACTTTACAATTATATTCTTTGCCGGAATATGCTTTTAAACCGGCAAAAAGACACCATGGAGCAAGGGGTGAATGTACATATTTTGATGCAAGAGAACAAAGAACGATTTTGTTTAAATTGCCCGTATTCATGCCCTTCTTTCAAATAACACTTGAAAATACATTTATATGTGATAAAATAAATTGAATAATTATGTATTTATTATATCAGATTTTATGCTGTTGTAAATAAGAGAGGTGTTCGTTTTGCCGCAGATATTTTTTTGCGATATGAATAATTTCGAGCACCTTTATGAGGAGTGTGTTTTTTTTCTTACGGAAAAAAGAAGAAAAAAAGCGGAGCGTATAATCAATAAAATCGAGGCGCTTCTTTCTGCTGTTTCGGGACTTATGATGAAAAAAGTTCTCGAAATAAAAGACGATGATATAATTTTATATAATGAGCACGGAAAACCGTTTTTAAAAGAAGGCCCGTTTTTTAATATTTCCCACAGCAGAAGATACGCGGTTATCGCTGTTTCGGAAAATAAAATAGGAATCGATATAGAAATGCACCAAAGCCCAAGCGAAAGATTGATCGACCGTTATTTTTCCGAAGATGAGGCGGCTTTTGCAAAATTGAGCACTGAAAATTTCCAGAGGATATGGACAGCAAAGGAAGCTGTGCTCAAACTTTTGGGAACGGGTTTTTCTTTTTCACCAAAAAAATTTTCGGTTCTTCCGCTTGAAGATGAACACAAAATAAACGGAGAAAAAATAAAATTTTTCTGTTCTGAAATAAACGGAATACCGCTCACCGCAGCTTATTGCGGTGATAACGAATTCATTATTACGGAATTATTTCCGGAAGATCTTATATATTGAGAGGATTTTTATGAAAACAGAAAGAAGTTTTCCAAAAGCAACAATAACAAAAAAAGGCGAAAATTGGGTCGCCGGCGGTCACCCCTGGATATATGATGCAGAGGTGCTTTCAATCGAAGGTGATTATGAAAACGGTTCGCTTGTTGATGCGGTTTCCGAAAAAGGAAAATATATCGGAACGGGTTTTATCAGCGCCGAAAGCAAAATCCGTATCCGCCTTGTTTCAAAAAACGCAAATGATAGATTTGACTTTGATTTTTGGAAAAGAAGGGTCAGATATGCCTGGGATTACCGAAAAACCGTAATGGGCGAAGATATCGGCTGCTGCCGCCTGATTTTCGGCGAAGCGGATCAGTTTCCGGGACTTACCGTCGATAAATTCGGAGATATTCTTGTTACCCAGTGTCTTTCAATCGGAATGGAAAAAATAAAAGACATGGTTTTCCAGGCTCTTTATAAAGTACTTTCAGAAGACGGACAAACCGTTCGCGGAATTTATGAACGCAACGACGTAGCTATCCGTAAACTGGAAGGAATGGAAGAAAACAAAGGCTGGTATCCGCTTGAAGGGGTGTCGGTTCCTGATTCCACCGAAACCGAAATCATCGAAAACGGAATAAAATACAGCGTTGATTTTGAAAACGGACAGAAAACAGGATTTTTCCTTGACCAGAAATATAATCGTCTTGCAGTTTCAAAAATTGCAAAAGGGAAAAGAGTTCTGGATTGTTTTACCCACACCGGTTCCTTTGCTCTGAATGCCGCAAAAGGCGGCGCAAGCCACGTTTGCGCTGTTGATATATCTGAATCCGCAATTGAAATGGCAAGGCGCAACGCGGAGAAAAACGGCCTTGAGGGCATTATGGAATTCCGCGTTGCTGACGTATTTGACTTGCTCACAAATCTTGATAATAAAGCGGAAAAGTTTGATTTCATAATCCTTGATCCGCCGGCTTTCACAAAATCCAGAAAGACCGTTGACAGCGCTTTCAAAGGTTATAAAGATATCAACTTCAGGGCTATGAAACTTCTTCCAAGGGGAGGATATTTTGCGACTGCTTCCTGTTCGCATTTTATGCCGGACGAGCTTTTTGTAAAAATGCTCCATTCCGCCGCAAAAGATGCGGGAGTTGAGCTTCGCCAAATCGAGGCAAGACAGCAATCTCCCGACCACCCGATTCTTTGGAACGTTCCGGAAACGGATTATCTTAAATTCTATATTTTCCAGGTCATCTGACCGTTAAGGAGATCAATTATGGATATGACGAAACCCGCAATAAAAATTGTAAAAGAATATGCTTTGCTTACCCTTGCATCGGTTTTGATAATCATAAGCACATGGCTCTTTAAATATCCCAACAACTTTACCTTCGGCGGAATAACCGGTCTTTCGATTGTTTTGAGCCGGATTTTTGAAGTTCCCGCAAGTACCCTTAACCTTGTTATGAACGCTGTCCTTCTTGTAATCGGCGTTGTCGTTCTCGGAAAAGGCTTTGCCGGAAAAACGTTTTATGTAACAATTCTTTCAACTGTCGGTCTTTCCGCTCTTGATAAGATCTATCCTATAACAACTCCGCTTACCGATGAACCGGTTATCGAGCTTCTTTTCGCGGTTGCAATTCCGGCGGTGGCTTCCGCAATCCTTTTCAATATGGATGCATCCAGCGGCGGTACCGATATTGTTGCTATGCTTCTTAAAAAATATACAACGATGGAAATCGGAACTGCAATTTTTGCGGTCGATATTATCATAACCCTCAGCGCGTTCGTTGCTTTTGATTTTGCAACGGGTCTTTATTCCGTAACCGGTCTTATGGCAAAAACCCTTATTATGGACGGTGCGATCGAAAATATGAACCTTTGCAAATATTTTACCATTATCACAACGAATCCAAAGCCGATATGCGATTTTATTCATCATGAACTCCACAGAAGCGCAACTATTTATAAGGCGGAAGGCGCTTACTCCCATACCGAAAAGAACATAGTTCTTGTTGTTCTTAAAAGAAGCCAGGCGGTTCGCCTTCGCAGATTTATAAAAGATGTTGAACCAACTGCCTTTATGATGATTACCAACAGCAGTGAAATCATCGGTAAAGGTTTCCGCGGCTTCAACTGAAAGGAAAGATTTTTTGAAAAAACTGATAAAAAGATATTTTTATCTTGTTTATATTCTGCTCGGAGCATTTATCCTTGCTTTTGGAATGTATAACATACATTCGCGAACAATTATAACCGAAGGCGGAATTTGGGGAATAGAGCTTCTTCTTGACCATTGGTTTGGACTTTCGCCTGCGGTAACCGCACCTTTTCTTGACGGAACCTGCTATCTTCTGGGCGTTGTTTTCCTGGGAAAAGAATTTATTCTTAAATCTCTTGTCGGAACCATCGGTTATTCTGTATTTTATGCAATTCTTGAACAGTTTCCGCCGCTTTTGCCGGATTTGAACTCGGTTCCTTTGGCTGCGGCAATAATCGGTGCGATTTTTGTCGGAATCGGCGCAGGAATTGTTGTTCGCCAAGGGGGCGCCTGCGCAGGTGACGATGCCCTTGCTCTTGCAATATCAAAAAAACTTAAATGCAAAATTTCAACGGCATATCTTTCAACGGATATGACCGTTCTTTTGCTTTCTCTGAGTTATATTCCGTTCAGACAGATTTTCTATTCGCTTATAACGGTTCTTCTTTCCGGTTGGATTATCGAAAAAGTTCAGAATTTTAAGAAAAAAGAGCCTGTTGGTGCGGTTTTGTCCTGAAAAATGTGGTAAAATAGGTTCATAAAAGGAAAGGCGGTGCTTAAAGATGGAAGGAAGAACAAAGGAAAAACTTCTTTTTATTCTCGAAAGACTTAAAAAAACAGACGAACAGCACCCTGTTAATACCAATGATCTTATCGCATATCTCGGCGAAAAGGGAATAACTGCGGAAAGAAAATCCGTCGCAAGAGATGTTGCCGCCCTTCGGGACGCAGGCTATTCAATAATTCTCTGCGATGAATATAAGCGCGGTTATTATATGACCGACCAGCTTTTTGAGGATTATGAGCTCAAGATAATTGCGGATGCGGTTTCCGGAGCAAAATTTATTACCTATGAAGATTCTTCTTCGATCGTTGATAAACTTTGCGAACTTGCAAGCCCCACCGGCGAGGAAATTATTAAAAACCATACCTTCATTGATGAAAAGATAAAATCAAAAAACAAAAAAGTCCGTTACAACATCGATAAAGTAATAAACGCAATTAAAAACGGAAAACGCATAACTTTCCAGTATTTTGAGTTTGCTGCCGATGGAAAAATGCAGCTTAAGCGCGACGGACATATCTATGAAATTTCGCCGTATTATCTCTGCTGGGACGATGACAGCTATTTTCTTATAGGAAACAGCAAGAGCCATGACCACCTCATCCATTTCCATGTGGAAATGATGACTAATGTTGAGATAACAAAAACTCCGATACGTCCGAGAGAAGAGATTGAAGAATTCCGCGGAAGCTTTTCAATCGGAGATTATCTTCGCAGAAGTGTTAATATGTACGGCGGCGAAAGCATTAAAATTACCCTTGAATGCAGCGATAAAATTGCGAAAAACGTCCGCGAAGAATTTGGCGAGGACATTATTACAAAGCCGATCGGCGAAGACAGATTTGTTACAGAAGTAAAAGCCGCAGAAGGCGAAGGACTTATCCGCTGGATAATGCAGTTTTCCGCAGAAGATATGAAAGTTATCGCGCCGGAAAATATTGTTGAAACAATCCGGAAAAGAGCAAAAGAACTTTATAAAATTTATGAATGACGAAAAAATTTTTTTAAAAGCAGAAAAAGAATTTGAAAAATTCGGAATTACGGCGGATTCTTTTGAAAAAATCCGCGAAAAAGAAGGAATTGCGCTTCTTCGGATAAAATCCGGAAAAAGAAGCTTTATATTAAAATATTTTGATAATGCGGATTTCCAAAGGGAAATCCGCATTTATGAAATTCTTGAAGAAACAGGAATTGAAACGGTTGAAGTTTTCGGAAAAACAAAAAAAGCGATTCTTATGGAGGATGTTTCCGAAAGTAAAACCCTGCGCCTTGGAAAAAAGGAGGATTTATCCGATCCGCTTGTTGCAAAAGCTCTTGCAAAATGGTATAAAAAGCTTCATGCTGCCGGATATGAATATCTCAAAATACACAGCGAACCTTTCTATTCCGAAAATTCGGTTATAACAAGTCGGATCGTAGCCATGT
>JAZQBJ010000011.1:0-1518 GCA_045545715.1 Oscillospiraceae bacterium | reverse complement strand
ACCTTATAATGTAACCGTCCATGCCGTTGCGGATACCAAACCCGCATATTCCCCCGCGGAATCCGATAAAGTCAAACTCTGCATGGAAGTTATAAACAGCGTATTCCACCGCGACCATTGGAAACCCTATACCATGGGCGGCGGAACCTATGCAAAACATCTTCCCAACGCATGCGCACTTGGCCCGGAAGACCCGGATTACGAAAGTCCTTTCGGTCTTTTCCGCGGAAGCATCCACCAGTCCGACGAATCCACTCCGGCACAGCTCCTTTATGATACCATGAAGGTATATGCAAAGCTTCTTGTGGCGCTGGACGATATCGACGTAAATAAATAAAACAAAAGGGCGGATAATATCCGCCCCTGCTTTTTTAAAATGGTAATAAGATTAAAAGAATTTGTAAAAACTCCGTTTTTCCGGTTCCTTTTGCTTTTGCCCATTGGACTTTTGCTTCTGGCATTGGCAAGGTTCGTTCCCGGATTTGCTGACGGATATTATAACATTATATATAAACCGCTTGGCGGGATCTTCGGCAGCATCACCGGTATCCTCCCCTTTTCGTTTATGGAAGCCGGTATCTGCTCGGCGGTTTTGCTCCTTTTCGAATGGATAATAAGACTCGTGCTCAAAGCAAAGGAAGGAAAAGAAGCGGTGCTCAAATATTTCTGCAGCGTGCTCAAGAACATTGTTTCCATCGCCTGCGTCATTTTCTTTCTCTTTGCGGTTTTCAGCGGAACGAACTATTACCGCGCCGGCTTTGCCGAAAAAACCGGACTCCGGGTCGAAAAATCCTCCGTTGATGAACTTTATGAACTTTGCGTTTTTCTTCTTGACGAAGCTTCCGAATCCGGAGAAAACCTTCTACATGAAGAAAGCGGCGAAACCGTCTTTGCGCCCACCGATTTCCAGATGGCAAAACGCGCAAAGGAAGAATTTGAAGATTTTGCCGCGGAATATGACTTTATGGACATGGGATTCGGAAAATTCGGCACTCCGAAACCGGTTTTCTTTTCCGAAGTAATGGCATATCTCCAGATTTCCGGCGTTTATTCACCCTATACTTTTGAAGCAAACGTCTGCACCGCAGGTCCGGATTTTCTCCGTGGTTCAACGATGATGCACGAACAGAGCCACCTGCGGGGATTCATGAACGAGGCGGAAGCGAATTTTATCGCCTATCTCGCCTGCATAAGAAGTGACGACGATTATTTCCGTTACAGCGGAACGGCCTTTGCGCTTCTTCATTCCATGAACGCGCTTTATTCCGCGGATTACGAACGCTGGTACGAACTGCGCGTTCAGTATCCGAAATATCTTGATGCGGATATGCGTGCCCAGAACGCATACGTCGATGCTCACGATACGAAGGTTGCGGAGGTTTCCGATGCGGTGAACGACACATACCTCAAGCTCAACGACCAGCAGGACGGTACCCGCAGCTACGGAAAAATGGTGGATTTGCTGCTTGCATACCGCCGCACCTTATGATATACTGACCATGTAACGTAAATTATGAA
>JAZQBJ010000010.1:0-2413 GCA_045545715.1 Oscillospiraceae bacterium | reverse complement strand
GATACCGAGCTTATGGATGAACTCCAGGGACTCAAAGATGAATTCAAACCCGAAGAGATCCTGCTTGTAATCGACTCCATGACCGGTCAGGACGCAGTAAACGTTGCGGCTGCTTTCAATGAAAAACTCGGAATCACCGGTACCATCCTCACCAAATTGGACGGCGATACCCGTGGCGGTGCGGCTCTTTCCGTAAGGGCAGTTACCGGAGCACCGATCAAATTCATCGGTACCGGCGAAAAACTCACCGATCTCGAAGCTTTCCACCCGGACCGAATGGCTTCAAGAATCCTCGGAATGGGCGACGTTCTCACCCTTATCGAAAAAGCGGAAGAACAGTTCGACGCAAAACAGGCCGAGGAAATGGCCAAAAAAATGGGCGAAAACAGTTTTGACCTCAACGATTTGCTTGAACAGAT
This sequence comes from Oscillospiraceae bacterium, assembly GCA_045545715.1. GTDB lineage: Bacteria > Bacillota > Clostridia > Oscillospirales > Ruminococcaceae > UMGS1668. The sequence continues at coordinate 1,994 of JAZQBJ010000010.1, read as the reverse complement.
GAAGCAGGTCAAAAAAATGGGTTCGCTCAGCTCGATTGTTTCCATGCTTCCCGGAGCAAAAACAAAACTTACCGACGAGCAGGAAGCTGAAGGCGAAAAACAGCTTCGCAGAACAGAAGCTATCATCAATTCGATGACAAAAAAAGAGAGGGCAAAACCCTCCATCATCGATGCAAAACGTAAAAAGAGAATTGCGGCAGGTTCCGGAACCGAAGTTTCCGACGTAAACCGCCTTCTCAAACAGTTTGAACAGATGCAGAAGATGATGAAACAACTTTCCGGAAACGGAAAACAGGGCAAAAAAATGCGCCAGATGCTCAGCCAGATGGAAAACCGCGGCGGCTTCGGAAGCGGAATGCCCTTTTAATCAAAGGTCTTTAGGCGATAAGCCAAATGATAAACCAAGTTTAAAATTTATTTAACCATAGGAGGAAAACACAATGTCCGTTAAAATCAGACTGCGCCGCATGGGCGCTAAAAAAGCTCCCTTTTACAGAATCGTAGTAGCAGATTCCCGTTATCCCAGAGATGGCCGTTTCATCGAAGAAGTTGGCTACTATGATCCTACCAAAGAACCTTCCGTAATCAAAGTTGAAAAAGAGAAAGTTGAAAAATGGATCGCTTCCGGCGCACAGCCCACCGATACCGTTAAAGCACTTCTCAAAATCGAAGGCGTTCTCTAATGCCGGAGGGTTTCAACATGGAAGAACTGCTTGCTGTAATCGCACGCGGTCTTGTTGAGGATAAGGAAGCTGTTTCCGTAACCGTTGATGAACCGGACGAAGAAGGTACCGTTGTTTACCATCTTCACGTTGCCGCATCCGATATGGGAAGAGTTATCGGCCGCCAGGGAAAAATTGCCCGCGCGATCCGTACCCTTATGCGCACAGCTGCGAACCGTGCCGGCAAGAAAGTTGCTGTCACGATCGAATAATTTTCGAAAAACAAATTCCCTCGTCAAAGAAATTTGACGGGGGAATTATGGAATTATAAGAGGTTTTATTATGAAAAAGCAGTTTCTTGAAGTTGGCGAAATTGTTGCCATTCATGGCTTAAGAGGCGATCTTCGTCTTTATCCCTGGTGTGATCCGGGCGATATCGAGCGCAGTGCCAGAATGTATCTTGACGAAAACGGCGAGCAGGAATATCGCGTTTCCTACGCAAAACCGCATAAAAACGTTTATCTTGTAAAACTCAAGGGAATAGATTCCCCGGAAGAAGCAAGAAAATATATCGGCAAGGTTCTTTATATGAACCGAAACGATATTCCGATGAAAGCGGGAGATTATTTTATCCAGGATATAATCGGTCTTAAAGTTGTTGATGCCGAAAACAAAACCGTTTACGGCGAGGTTTCCGACGTTGCGCCAACCGGCGCCAACGATATCTACTGTGTGCGCGGTGAGGACGGAAAAGAAACCTGGATCCCTGCAATTCCGCAGGTTATAGATAAGGTTGACGTTGATGGCGGCATTCTCAGCATCACTCCCATGAAAGGACTTTTTGACGATGAGGATTGATATTGCAACCCTTTTTCCGGAAATGTGCGAAGCGGTGCTCGGCACCAGCATTATCGGAAGAGCAAGAAGAGCCGGTTTTATCGAAGTTTACTGCCATAACATCCGAGATTTTTCCGAAGATAAGCACCAAAGGGTCGATGCTGCACCCTATGGCGGCGGAAATGGAATGCTGATGCAGGCAGACCCGATTTTTAAATGCTATGAGCACGTCTGTGAAGAATCGTGCTCAAAACCCTTTGTGATCTATATGTCACCCCAGGGCGCGGTGCTCAACCAGAAACTGGCCGTGGATTTTGCGGAAAATTATGAGCATCTGTTTCTCATCTGCGGACACTATGAGGGAATCGATGAACGAATCATCGAAGAAATAGTTGATATGGAAGTTTCGATAGGCGACTATGTTCTTACCGGCGGAGAACTCGGAGCAAAGTCGGAGGCCAAGCGGTCTTAGGAAGACAACTCTGCCTTTCAACT
>JAZQBJ010000009.1:0-7203 GCA_045545715.1 Oscillospiraceae bacterium | reverse complement strand
TATATTTGCCATATTGATACAGCCAAAAAAATATCCTAATATAACTGCTGCAATATATGCCATTGCATCACCTCCAGATATGATTCGATTATATAATATAAATGTATTTTTTTCAATAATAATTGATTTTTCCGTCTTTTCTTTTCATTCCAAATATTGTAAAATGATATCATTATTTTTGTTTAGAGGTTAATTATGAATAATAAAGCGATGCTCGGAAATTTATGTTTGATTCTTACCGCTCTTATTTGGGGCTGCGCATTTGTTGCGCAAAGTGTCGGAATGGAATATGTCGAACCTATAACTTTCAACGGAATCCGCTGTATAATCGGCGGAATAGTACTTATTATTGCAAACCTTGCTTTTGATTCCGTAAAGAAAAAGAACGGAACTTATAAAAAAATTGAAAAATCAGAACAAAAGGAACTTATCAAAGGCGGAATCGTCTGCGGAATCATAATCTTTTTTGCTTCAACAATACAGCAAATTGGAATCAGCCAGACAACCGTCGGTAAAGCAGGTTTTATTTCGGTTTTATATATTCTTATTGTTCCATTTATTGGACTTTTGCTTAAGCAAAAACTTCCTAAAATGATATGGATATGCTGTGCGCTTGCAATTGCAGGTCTCTATCTTCTCTGTATGAACGAAAGTTTTTCGATTGGCAAAGGCGATATGATCGTTCTCATAAGTGCAATTGCTTATGCTGTTCATATTATTGCAATCGGACACTTTGCGCCAAAAGTTGACTGCGTGAAGCTTTCCTGTCTTCAGTTCCTTGTTTGCGGTGTAATTTCCGTTGTTGTTATGTTCATCTTTGAAAAACCTAACCTTCAAAATATCCTTAACGCCTGGTTGCCCATTATTTATGCTGGTGCTCTTTCCGGCGGAGTCGGCTACACTCTTCAGACCGTTGCGCAAAAATGGACAAAACCGAGCGTTGCTTCCCTTCTTATGAGTCTTGAATCTGTTTTTGCTGTTCTTGCGGGAGCCGTTATTCTTCATCAGATTCCTACTCTTCGTGAATCTGCCGGATGTATTCTTATGTTCATTTCCATTATAATCATTCAGCTTCCTGAAAAGCAGAAAGGAGCCGTTGCAGAATGAAATCTGAAATTATTTCCGTTTGCGGTAACGCAAAATATCACGCTGTAAGGCTCCGCAGAGGCGAAGATATCCTTAAATCCATCGAAGAACTTTGTAAAAATAAAAATATCTCCGCCGGGTTTGTTGCTTCCGGCGTCGGCTGTATTTCAAAAGGAAAAATCAGAGATGCTTCAGGAATAACAATCCGAGAAATTAATGAAAACTGCGAAATTGTAAGCCTTAACGGAACAGTAGGCGCAAAACGCTGCCATCTTCATATAGCGTTTTCTAAAGAAGATTTATCTGTAATAGGCGGACATCTTTGCGTAGGATGCATTATAAATACTACCTGCGAACTTATAATTGCAGAAATTCTAAATATTATAATTGACGTTGAGGATGATCCGGAAACCGGATATGATGAACTTATATTTAAAAAAGCGGAGTGAAATTCACTCCGCTTTTTTATAGCATTATGCTCCAGTTATCGAATTCAAACAAACCGCTTCCGTGACACAGTTTTCCCTGCTTTTTAATGTCCAGCAAACCATTGTAAACATCTGATATTATCTCCGCCGGAATATCTATACTGTGATGAGCAGGAAAAATGCGTTTAACCGGAAGTTTGGCTATCTTCTGAACAGATTCGAGATATTTTTCCGGGTCGGTTGATTCATAATTCGCAAAAAGAATTCCTTTATAAATCAAATCCCCGGAAAAAAGATAGCCTGTTTTTTCTTCAAAAAAACACATATGACCCGGAGAATGTCCCGGAGTATGCAAAATTTTAATTTTGCGGTTTCCCAAATCAATGACATCACTATCAGACAGCAACCCACTTGGTTTTCCCTGAAAAATCGCATAATTATCAGATTTTATAGTGTCTGTTAAGCTGCTATCCTTTACAAGCATTTTCCTGACAAAATCAATTGAAAGCGGGAACTTTCCGTCTATCCAGTCCTTTTCAAATTTATGAACGTAAAATTCATGAAAATTCCAAAGTCCTCCGATATGATCCCAATGAACATGGGTCGGAACGGCTATGACCGGTTTATCTGTGATTTTCAAAACTTCTTTTGAAATATCAGAAATTCCAAGTCCTGTATCTATCAATAATGCTTTTTCTGTTCCGACAAGTAGATAACAGTTTGTTTCCTCCCAATGACCGGGTTCGCTTATGACAAAAGTGTTGCTGTCTATCTTTTTTGTTAAAAACCAATTTTTCATCTTATTTATTTTCAAAAATGTTTTCAAATTGTGACGGTCTTACATAAGCGGTTTTGTAATGCTCATAAACAGCTTTTCCGGGGGCCGAACCGGAAGGTTTTTTTACGTTTTTTATTTCGGTATAATCTACCGGAACAAGCGAAGATTCCCTTGCTTTCGAATTATATGCCGCAACAATAGCTGCCTGCTGAATTGTCGTTTCCGGAACTTCCCTGCCCTCGGTTACAATTACAGTATGTGAACCGTGAATTTTCTGAGTATGAAGCCAGATATCATGTTTTCGGGAATCTTTAAAAGTCAGTTTATCATTCTGAATATTGTTTCTTCCGCAAAAAATTTTAAAACCGTCTGTGGAAACATATTCCTTCGGAGCAAGTTTTACAGGTTTCTGGTTGTTCTTTCGGTGGTTTTTGAGATAACCCTGAGCAACAAGTTCCTCTCTTATTGCCACAACTTCGTCATCGGTTCTTGCTCTTGAAAGAAGATCGAAAACGGATTCAATATATGAAAGTTCTGCTTCACCTTTTTCAATAAATTTCTTTAACATTCTTTCCGCGGTATCCGCCTTGCGGTATTCGCTGAAATAATGCTGCGCGTTTTGGTTTGGAGAAAGTCTTGGATCAAGTTTTACTTCAACCGGTTTGCAATCTTCATAATAATTTTCGAGAACAACAGAAGTCATTCCTTTTTCGATCATCCAAAGATTGGCATGTATAAGTTCGCCTTTAACGCGAAGAATATCTCTTTCTGTGGATCGAGCAAGTTCCTGACGCTGAACGTCAAGCTTTCTCGAAATTCTATCTGCAAGATTTACAACAAACTTGAAAAGATCATTGGAACGCTGTTTCATTCTGTCCGCGCCGGAACGTTCGGAGTAGAATTTATCCAGCATTTCGCTGAAAGTTTCAAATTCTCGGATTTCCATTGAGTCCCCGTATTGAGAAACTTTTATAAAAGTGAAATCAAGCGGATGTCCGTTTTCTTCGATTACCATATATGGGGCTGCATTTTTGTTTTTTATGATTTCAGCGATTTTTTCAAGGCAAGTCTCAAGTTTTTCACATTCGCTGTCAGATAAATCATGCGCTTTTGTATCAAAACCGCCGGTAACAATATCGGAAATTTCGCGGCAGACAATAGGAGAAACACCGTCCAGATTTTCCATAAGAGCTTTCGAAAGCGGAACATCTCTTCCGTTTTTAAGCCTTGAAACAAGCTCCATGCAATCAACATCAAGGGTATTCATCTTGTTTTGTGCCGGAGGAAAAACGTAAGTCATTCCTGGCATTACCTGACGAACAGAGGACATATCCGCAGTAACGCGTTTTATTGCGTCGATAATTTTTCCGTCCGGTGCAATGAGTATGATATTGCTGTGTCTGCCCATAATTTCGACCGCAAGTTTGATTATAACCGGGTCGCAGAATTCATTATAGGTTGAAAAAGAAAGATGAAGCATTCTTTCAAGCCCAAACTGTTCTATTCCGATAAGTTTTGCTCCGGAAAGATGCTTTCTCATAAGCATGCAGAACATCGGAGGATTTTTAGGGTTATCCACAAAACTTTCTGTAAAATGTATCCTCGGAGCCGAAGCAGAGGCGGAAATCAGAAGTTTTCCGTTTCCTCCGTTCCAGCGAAGAGATATTACAAGTTCTTCTTTTGAAGGCTGGTGTATTTTATCAACTCTTGCTCCTATGAGCTTTTCTGATAATTCATTTTTGAGCATGCTCAGCGTGATTCCGTCAAGTGCCATTCGTGCTCACCTCGTTTTTATATAGGATTATTTTGCCCAATATCTGGCAGGATCTTCAGAAACCTCTGAAATGATTATTTCGGTATCTTTAAATTCTTCGGAAAGTTTTTTTGCAAGAGGTTCTATTACGGTGTTTTCCGTGCAGAAATGTCCCGCATCAAGAACACAGAAACCTTTTCTTCTAATTTCGATCCAAAGATTATGTTTGATATTTGCGGTGACATAAGCATCTGCTCCTGCAGAAATTGCAAAATCAAAAAGATCTCCGCCGCTTCCGCCGCAAACAGCAACTTTTTTTATCATTTTTTCAGTGGGGGTATATTTTATTCCGCCTACATTAAGTTTTTTCGCAACGTGATTTATAAATTCCTCACAGGAAAGTTCATTTTCAAGCTCTCCCATTCTCATAAGGCCCTCGCCGTCATCGACTTTTACAACATTTTTCAGTTCAAGAGCTGACGCAAGACAATCGTTGACTCCGCCTTCGGCAATATCAAGACAGGTGTGGGCGCTGATAACGGCAATTCCCTTTTCTGCCGCAAGAAAAGCGATATTATTTGGATGAAATTCTTTGAGCGCTCCGAAAATTACCGGATGGTGACTTATGATAAGTTCCGCTCCGATTTTTTCTGCTTCTTTGAGCACCGGTTCGGTTACATCAAGAGCAAGCAGAACTTTTTTAACGTTTCTTTTCCCGTCACCAACAAGAAAACCGGAATTATCCCAGCTTTCCTGGGTTTCAAAAGGAGCAATTTTATCTATGAATTTATAAAAATCTAAAATCGTGCTCATATATAATTCTCCATTTCATCCGCCTGTTCATCGATCATATCAGCAAGTTGGATATGAACAAGCGCGTGTTCTTTTTCTTTTTCGGAACGAAGAAGCCCTGAAGCTATTCCTCTTTGAATATTAGCCTGCCAGCGTAAGTATTTAAGCGCAAATTCATCGTTTTGACCAAGAAGCTCGCCGGTAAGACAATAAAGGTCATCAGGAACTTCGCTTCCGCCGATATAATCCGCGCTGATTACGGTATAAAGATGTTTTTCTACTTCAACGGCCTTTTCATCATCTATGTTCCAGCCGTTTTCGCAAAGCCAGCGGCGAAGCATATCTGCCCTTGACATAGGCTGAAGAACAAGGTGGACTTTTTCACTTCTTACCCATTCTGCATCGTCAAGGATTCCGATTATTGTTTCTCCGCCCATTCCGCAGATAATGACTTCATCTATTTCATTTTCCGGAAGACCTTTCAAACCATCAGTAAGAACCGTTTCTATCTCATCTTCAAGTTCCATCTCTTTGATAAGTGTTCTTGCACTTTCAAGTGGTTTAATATTGATATCAGTTGCAAAACCACGGGTACAGATACCTTCATTTATAAGGTGACAGATAAGATATCCGTGATCTGTGCCTATATCTGCTGCAACAGTTCCCTCTTTTACAAAATCCGCAGCGGCGGAAAGTCTTAAATCAAGCTTTTCCAAAATTGTTCCTCACTTTATATAAAACTGAAGGCAGCCGTGAATTTCATGGCTGCCGGTTTTTTATCAGTTTTCTTTTTCTTCAAAGTATTTATTGATTTTTGCAATTATGTCTTCACATTTTACGCCGTGTACCTCGCAGGCTTCTTCAATGCTTTCGCCTCGGGACATCGGACAACCGAGACAATGCATTCCCATTTCAAGGAAGAAAACTCCGGTGTCTTTGTCGTAATCAAGAACATCGCCGATAATGGAATCTTTTGTAACCTGATATGCCATTTTAAAATCTCCTTTGATTTTCAGTTATGTTTATATTATAGTTCCCGGAAATATTATTTTCAATATAAAATTTAAAATCATTGTTTCGAATTTTGAGCATGCTCACAAATTTCTTTGAGCACGCATTTGTCACACTGCGGTTTTCTCGCAACACAAACAGCTCTTCCATGAAGAACAAGCCTGTGACAGAAATTATTGGATTCTTTTGGATCAAGGATCTCACGAAGTTCGATTTCACATTTTGCCGGATCTTTTGTTGTGGTAAAACCAAGAAGATTCGTTATTCTTATGCAGTGGGTATCGCAAACAACCGCAGGTTTTCCGTAAATATCACCTACAACAAGATTTGCGGTCTTTCTTCCGATTCCCGGAAGTTTTATAAGTTCTTCCACCGTATCCGGAACGATACCGCCATATTCGTTGACAAGCATTTTGGAAGCAAGAGAAATATCGTGTGCCTTTGTTTTATAAAATCCGCAGGAACGGATAATGTCGCTTATATCCTGCTCGTCCGCTTCCGCAAGCGCTTCAAGAGTAGGATATTTTGAATATAAAACCGGCGTGACCATATTTACTCTTGCATCTGTGCACTGTGCGGCAAGCCGAGTTGCAAAAAGAAGTTCATGCGGTTTAACGTATTCAAGCGAGCAAAGTGCATCCGGATATTCTTTTTTAAGAAGTTCGACGGCTTTTGCGGCAAATTCTTTCTTATCCAAAAAAATCCCTCCGTTTCTATAACTAACAGAATATTCTTTTTGCATAATAAAGTCAATCAAACACTTGAAAAATATTTTAAAAAGTAATATCATATACTTGTAAATTTGCTGAAGGAGTGAGAACATATGTCACAGATCACAGTAAAAATCAAAAATAATCAGAAAGACGCTTATTCAGTACGTCTTGCCGTTTTTGTTGCGGAACAAAAATTCCAAAATGAATTTGATGATATTGACAATATCTGCGAATATGTAACTCTTTATGACGAAAACAAACCCATAGCAACCGGAAGATATTTTCCCGATCCCAAAGGCAGAGAAGATGTTTTTGTTTTCGGCCGCATCGCTGTTCTCAAACCTTATCGCAACAGCCATATCGGTATGTCCGTTATCGCTGCTCTCGAAACTGCCGCAAAACTTAAAGGCGGCAAAAAAGCCATTCTTCTTGCCGAAGGAACCGCTGTCGGATTCTATGAAAAATGCGGTTTTGTAAAGTCTGATGAACGCACCGTTTACAGCGAAGGATGCCCCTGCTATTGGATGGAAAAAAATATTTAAAAAATTTTTAAAAAAAGACTTGCTTTTTTTGTTTGTTTGAGTTATAATAGTCGAGCACTCAAAAATTGCATATATCGCGGGGTAGAGCAGCTCGGTAGCT
>JAZQBJ010000008.1:0-5780 GCA_045545715.1 Oscillospiraceae bacterium | reverse complement strand
TAAGATATTATATTATATATTTATGAATTTTTCAACAACAGAACCACACCGATATAAAAAAGCCGCCCTGAAGGCGGCTTTTTTATATCATTCCCTGTCAAAAGAATATTTTGTATCCTCAAGTCCAAGTGCAATGGTTTCCTCAACGATTTCTCCGGATTCAAGTTCATATTTCAAATCCACAAAAACGGTTTTTCTGTCGTCGGAAACGGTTTTGTTATCAAAATTGTTCATCATTTTTTCAACGCCGGAATCATCTTCCCATTTATTTATCAACCAGCTTTCACTATCGACGATTTCGTTTTCGGAATTCACAAAAACCTCGAACATTGAAGTAATTCTTCCGTCGGAAGTTGTTTTCTGAAGGATCACCATGTGATATTCCGGATAAAATTCCTTTGCGAAGGAAAAATTATCCGGTGAAAAAGCGGGAGTTTCTGCCGTTCTTTCCCAGTTTATCGAACAGGCGGAACCGAAATAAAGTTCAAGCGGGTTTCCTTCGGAAAGATATCCGGAAATTTTATTATCGATCCCTCTGTGAAATTCGGTTTTTACGGTAAAGCTGATTTCGCCTTTTTTGTTGATATAAATATCTCTTATTACGCCTTCATAATATCTTTCTCCGGCTTTTATTGTAACCCCATCGGTTCTGAAATGGGTCATATATCCCCTTTTAAGTGTTCGTTCAGAAGATTTATGTTCCGGGAAAGCGGGAGAAATTATCTGTTCCTTTCCGAATTCATCAAAAGTTCTTTCCGCGCGCATTTCTATAAAAACGCTGTTTTCGTCTTCGCTTATGATAATTCTATCTGCGGAAATTCCGTTGTTTTTAATAAAACCTTTGCTTGTAATTCCGTTTTCGGTCTGATAAATCTCTGATTTCAGCGAAGATTCAAATTTCTGGTTATATTCTTCATCAAAAGAAACGATTGCCTGCTTCAGAAGTTCCTTAACTTCCACCGAATATTCATTAGGACTTATAAAAACATGTCCCAATCCATGAATTTTCAAATGGTGTTCTTCGCTCATATTGAAAAGGACAAAAATTCCAAACCCGATAAAAACCGCCGCCAAAACCGCAATTCTGAAAGTTTTTCTTAAGTCAAGACGCTTTTTCTGCGGAAGAACTTCCGCAATTTCCCTTGCGTAATCCTTAGCGGAAACTTCGTGGATTTCAGAAACGGGCGTTTCGTTTTCCTGGGCTTCAAGATAAATCGTCAGAAGGCTTTCAAAAGCTTCGTCCTGTTCGCTTCCTTTTGCGGAAAACTTTTCAATATATTTTTTTACTTCAAAAAAATCTTCCTTATATTCCCCGACCAATCTGTTCATTCATATTCACCTCCCAAAAAAGGTTTTTTCAGTCAATATTTTTTATGGTTAAAAATTATGGTTTCCTCTATAATTTTTTCCGGTTCATCGATTCTATAATAGCTTATTTCCATTGCGGCATCGCCGTTTTCAAGAATATAGCTTTCCCAATTATCCTTTTCATAAGGCATCGCATAAATCGGGTCGCCGTTTTCGTCGTCGTTATATTTTGTTGCGCCCCAGCCTCCGCCATGTGTTTCCGTAAATTTTCCGTCCGCGTCGCGCTCCGCATTGATTCTTACTTCAAAAGCCTTGTTTTCAGTATATTCGATAAAATTCGAATATACAAGCTTTGTTTTCTTTTCAGCTTTTACGGTTTCGGTTTTTCTCGTTCCGTCTTTAAAAACTTCGGTTACCTCAACGCAGATAAGCCCTTCGTCATCAAGATAGGGTTTTCCGCTTTCTACCCAATCAAGGCTTTCGTCAAGCTTTCTCGGAACTGAATTCCAGATAAGTTCCTGACCGCCGAGTTCCTCGTTATATTCGCTGCGGACAAAAGCCTGGGCTTTTCCGTCGGAAGTTGTCATATTGTAATATATTCCGTCTTGCGGTGCGGTTTCTCTTCCTTCAATGACCGGGTCATATTTATACGTTACAAAAAACGGAAAATGTCTTTCCAAAAGTACTTCGAGAATATCTTTATACCGCCAGTGCATATTGTTTATGTCATCAAGCTTCACTGTAACGGTTTCGCCGGAAATTATGCGTTTTGAAATTCCGGAATAATCCGCGCTTTCGTCCGATGCGGTAAAATCTATCCAATAACATAAGTCTTTTCCGGTGGCGTTAACTCTTACAACCTCGCCGGAAAAAGGAAGTCCGCAAACTTCCGCGGAAATTTTTCCGCTTTTGGTGTGCATCCAAATATATTCGCCGCCTCCGTAAGTAAACCCGGGATATTTAAAAGTATATTCCGTCGGAGAAATCTGTTTTGTTTCGGAACGCATTATTACGGTGAAAAAATCATCATAGTTTTTTGAAACCATAATTTCGTCAAAATACATTCCGGCAGCGGAAAGATTTTCATCCTGGGTGGGAAATCCGTCATCGCCCACATTAAGATATGCTATATAATTTTCGTCGCCTCTGCCGTAAGGCGCTCCCCAAAAAATTTCCGGAAAGTTTCTGTAATAGTTATATCCGTATTTCTGCATATAATAAAAATCGCTTGTAAAATATGCAATAACAGCCAAAACTGCGGCAAAAACAGCAATAACAATTCTTCTTATTATTTTCCGTTTTTCCGGAGCCATATGAGGAAGCCCTTCGACTATCTCCTTTGCATATTCCTTTGCGCTGCCTTCGTGGATTTCCGAAATCGGAGTTTCGTTTTCCTGGGCTTCAAGATAAATTCCATGAAGGGTTTCAAGCGCTTCATTGCGTTTTTCGCCGACTTTTGCGTGTTTTTCGATATATTCTTTAACGTCATAAAAATCGAGGATATATTCGCCTTTAAGCTCGTTCATCCGGCTCACCTCCGTTTAAAATTTCGTTTACCGAAAAATCAAGGGCGTTCCATATCTCCCTGAATTTTCGAAGTTCCGAAAGTCCCTTTTCCGTTGTGCTGTAATATTTTCTTGCGGGACCGTTCGGAACCGGAACTTTTTCGCTTTCAATAAGTTCTTCGCTTTCAAGCCGCAAAAGAAGCGGAAAAAGCGTTCCGTCGGAAACATCGGACATTTTATATTCCAAAAGCTTTTTCGGAATTTCCTGTGAATAAAGCTTTTCCCTGCTCAGTATTGCAAGAACACAGCCTTCAAGAATCCCTTTCATAATCTGAGTTTTGTTTATCAAGGAAAAAACGCCTCCCTTCCGGTTACTTGTATTGCAATTATCCAAGTTCATTGTATTGCAAGTAACTAATTTTGTCAATGCTTTTTATATTCTTTTCCGGAATATTTCTTTTTTTCAAAAAATGAAAGACGTTCTAAAAGCTCTTGCAAAACTCCTGCCGATATGCTATATTAAAGTGTAATATTATTAAATAACATGAGGTGATCACCAATGAAAAGAACGGAGCTGAGGCTTGTTTTTGCCTCTCCGGAAGCTTTTACCGAAGAGCCCATCAAAATCTGCGGATGGCTCAGAACTTCCCGTAACTCCAAATCCATAGGCTTTATCGAACTTAATGACGGAACCTGCTTCACCAATATCCAGGTTGTTTATGAAGAAGATAAAGTTAATAATTTCAAGGAGATCAATAAACTCAACGTCGGCGCCGCCGTTTCCGTAATCGGCAATATCATTCTTACTCCGGACGCAAAACAGCCTTTTGAAATCCACGCAACCGAAATTATCGTCGAAGGCGAATCCACTCCGGATTATCCTCTTCAGAAAAAGCGCCACAGCCTTGAATATCTCCGCACCATTGCACATCTCCGCCCGAGAACCAACACCTTCTCCGCGGCATTCCGTGTAAGAAGCGCAGTAGCTTTTGCAATTCACCAGTTCTTCCAGAGCAGAGGATTTGTATATGTTCATACTCCTCTCATCACCGGTTCCGACTGCGAAGGCGCAGGCGAAATGTTCAGAGTAACAACTCTCGATCCTTCCAATCCTCCGAGAAACGAGGACGGCACCGTTGATTTCAGCCAGGATTTCTTCGGAAAAGCAACCGGTCTTACCGTTTCCGGTCAGCTTGAAGGCGAAGCAATGGCAATGGCTTTCAGCAACATCTATACCTTCGGTCCCACCTTCCGCGCGGAAAAATCCTATACCCAGCGCCACGCCGCCGAATTCTGGATGATCGAACCGGAAATCGCTTTTGCAGACCTTGAGGACGAAATGCAGCTTTCCGAAGATATGATCAAATATATCTTCCGCTATGTTCTTGATAACTGCCCGAGAGAAATGAAATTCTTCAACGATTTTTATGACAAAGGCCTTATCGAACGTCTTGAAACAATCTGCCAGCAGGAATTTGTTCGCCTTGATTACACCAAAGCGATCGAAATCCTTTCCGAAGTTAAAGACCGTTTTGATTATCCCGTATATTGGGGATGCGATCTTCAGACCGAGCACGAACGTTACCTCACCGAGGAAGTTTATAAAGCTCCTATCTTTGTAACCAACTATCCGAAGGAAATCAAAGCGTTCTATATGCGCCAGAATGACGACGGAAAAACCGTTGCCGCTGCTGACCTTCTTGTTCCGGGCGTTGGCGAAATCGTCGGCGGAAGCCAGAGAGAAGAACGTCTTGACGTTCTTATCGACCGCATCAACGAACTTGGACTTAAAGAAGAAGATTACAGCTGGTATCTTGACCTTCGCCGTTACGGCGGCTGCAAACACGCCGGTTACGGTCTTGGTTTCGAAAGAATCATCATGTATCTCACCGGAATCCAGAATATCCGCGACGTTCTCCCCTTCCCGAGAACCACCGGTTCCGCAGAATTCTAATAACAAAACCAAAGCCGGAAGGAAAATCCTTCCGGCTTTTTGCATAGGTGTTTTTATGAAAACCATAATCACAATCCAGCATACCCAATCGCTCCACCACACCAACGGAATGGTCGGTTCTTTAACCGATTGGCCTCTTTCCGAAAAAGGGATCGAACAGGCAGAAAACATCGGCAAAAACCTTTCTTCCGAACTTTCCGAAAAATACGTTATATATTCTTCCGATCTTCTGCGGGCAAAACAGACTGCGGAAGCGGTTGGAAAACACCTTGGAACAAAGCCTTTTTTTCGGCGGGAGCTGCGTGAAAGGGATTTGGGCGAAGCGGTCGGACATTCCGTCCGCTGGCTTAAGGAACACATGGAAAAACCTGAAAGAACTGTTGATGACAGACTTTTTCCCTCTGCCGAAAGCAGAAGAGATGAATGGAACCGCCTTAAACCGTTTTTCGACGAAATAACATCGAACGAAGAAGAATATATTATAATCGTTTCCCACGGCGACCTGCTGAGCGTTTTCAACGCGATGTGGCTCGGTCTTTCGGTAGAAAGCCTTGAAAGATCCGAACTTTTCGGCGTTTCCGGCGGGGTTTCCTTCCTTTTTGAAAATCCCGAAGGAAAACGCTTTATCAAAAAAATGAGCGATACATCATATATGAAATAAAGAGGTGACAGCATTGAAAAAATATTCCGAAATGACCCGTGAAGAACTTCTTCTTGAAAAAGAAGCTGTTCTAAAAAGATATTCCGAAAAAAAATCTCTCGGCTTAAAGCTTGATATTTCCCGCGGAAAACCCTGTCCCGAACAGCTTGCGCTTTCCCTGCCCATGCTTGACCTTGTTAACAGCGAAACCGAAAATTTCAAATGTGAAAACGGTTTTGATATCCGGAATTACGGCGTTGTTGAAGGAATTCCCGAATGCCGCCGCCTTTTCGGCGAAATTCTTGATGCTCCGGCGGAAAACGTTATTGTAACCGGAAACAGCTCACTCAACCTTTTCTATGACCTTATCGCC
>JAZQBJ010000007.1:0-8537 GCA_045545715.1 Oscillospiraceae bacterium | reverse complement strand
CTTTACTTAACGACTTTACAGATTGACCTGCCCTTTGTTTCTTTACTACTTCCTCTCTTATCGCTATATCATATCTTTTCATTCCTTTTTTCCCTGACATAAAAATACCTCCTATGGTAGTATCTTAATTCTACCATAGGATGTGCTTTTTTCATATTGTCCATTTTTACTGGACTTGTGCATTCGGCGGGTGCTTTATTTTTTTAACCCCAGATGGGGGAAGGATACATTCCTTCTTCGGTAAGTTTTTTAAGTGCTTCAACAAGGGCGGGGGTATCTTCCTTATATGTCACCCCGAACCATTTATCGGGACATTCCTGTACTTTTACTGTGACTTTTCCGCTTTTAAGAGCTTCGTCCACAACGCTGGGAAGATAACATTCCGCTTTCAGCGGATTTTCCTTGAGCTCGGTGTTTTTGAATTCCTCAAGCGCTTTGTCAAGATGATCGAAAATATCCGGGGTGAATCCCCAGAAGTTCATGGAAACAGGAGTTCCCGCAGGAAGCGGAACCCAGTTTTCGCCGTCTTCGGTATATTCGGCACATTCGCCGCGTTTTTCGATATGTGTGCGCTCGTTGATTTCAACAAGCATTCCGTTTTCGGTTTTGCAAACGCCTCTTGCAACGTGGCCTTTGTCGGTAACGGTGTTTTCAATGCGGTAACCCATCATTGCATATTCGCCTTCGCCTTCCATTTCTTCAAGAAGCTCGCCGATAAGTCTGAAACAATGGTTTCCGTAATAATCGTCCGCGTTTATTACTGCAAAAGGGCCTTCCACATGTCCGCGGCAAAGAGCAATGGCTTCTGCGGTTCCGAAAGGTT
This sequence comes from Oscillospiraceae bacterium, assembly GCA_045545715.1. Taxonomy (GTDB): domain Bacteria; phylum Bacillota; class Clostridia; order Oscillospirales; family Ruminococcaceae; genus UMGS1668. The sequence goes on along the minus strand of JAZQBJ010000007.1, from coordinate 7,714 downwards.
TATTTCTTCCGATTTTTGCAAATTCCGGATCGATTTCCTGAAAAACGTAATCCACTTCCATGAATTTTGAAACAGGGTCTCCGATAACTTCACGAAAATCCGCCTCAAGGCTTTTGCGGATTATAAAAACGATTTTTTCAAAACCTGCTTTATAAGCGTCATACATTGAAAAATCGATTATTCTTTCTCCGCAGGGGCCGACGGGGGTTATCTGTTTTGCTCCGCCGTATCTGTTTCCGATTCCGGCGGCAAGAATAACAAGAGTTTTTTTCATTTTGATAAAATTTCTTCTTTCGTTTTTTATAAAATAATATGCCAAAAAAATCAGAAATATCTTTTGGTCGCTCTTTTGGCAATGGTCTCGAATGCGGCTTTGGGATCTTCGGATTTTGTAAGGATAATCATTGCGGCAATAACATAGGGACGCATTCCGGCTTCTTTAAGAAGGCTTTCGAGGTTTTCGTTATAAACCTGGGCGGTCATTTCACCGCGGATGCAGGTGATATCGGTTACGTCGGCGGGAATGTTATGGAGAAGAAGGGCTTTTCCGTCCTTTGTTTTTTCCATCATTTCTTCGGTAACTTCCCAATCGATAAACTCCTTGTTGTTTTCGCGAAGTTCGTGTTCAAGAAGATCGATATAGGTTCCGAGGTTTGCGGCGGAAAGTTCTGTGCGTTTTTCAAGAAAGGAAATCGGAGCCCAGTTCATGGGAACAACGATATCCGCATCGGCAAAAGCTTCTTCCATGGAAGAGGTTTTTTCAAAAGTTCCGCCGAAAATTTCCGCATTTTTTGCTGCGGTTTCATAAGCTTCGGGCATAAGATCCATGCCTTCCGGCGCGGCAAGAACAACGTTCATTCCAAAACGGGTAGCAACGGAAAGCAAGCCCTGGGGAACAGCGAGAGAACGGGTTCCGTCCGGGGAATACGCCCAGGTGATTGCGATTTTTTTGCCCTTGAGTTCTTCAATTCCGCCAAAACGGCTTGCCATATACTGGAGATCGGCAATGGTCTGAACGGGGCTGTCTTCGTCGCTTCCAAGGTTTATCACGCAGGGTTTCTGGGTGATAACGCCGTTTTTCTGTGCTTCCTCAACGGAATCGGAAATTCTTTTGATATATCTGGAACTTTTTTCGATAAAATCGCTTTCGCAGACCCCAAAAGCGTCAGCCATATAAGAAGCCATTCCTGCGGTTTCGTTGATGTTGCTGTTGCCGAGCTTTCTGTCCATATCAATGATGGTAAGGCCGAGAAGGTCGCAGCCGGAAGCAAAGGCAATTTCCATTCCGTTGTCTTTTTTACTGAACATGGAAACAGCGATTCCGGAATCGAATATTTTAGGAGAAACATTGTTGTCGCGAAGAGCTTTGAGTGCGCATGCGCCGGCGGCAATTGCTTTGATATCGTCATCGCTCATATTTTTTGTGTTGAGAACGCTTTTTCCGAAAAGGCTGTTTTCTTCTTTTCCGGGAAGTTTGTTCATAACGTCACAATATTCCATAATATATCCTCCAAAAGGTCAATTTATAGGTCACTTTTATTATAATAACAATCAAATTAATGCAAGTCAACAAGAAGATTGTTAATTTTTGAATCATAATTTGTGAATAATATCCTTTTTTGTGTTAAAAAATTCATATAACATTCCGAATTGACACAAACTCATCACATAAGTTACAATAATGTTATACAAATGTTGTTGTGAATCCAAACAGAAGGGCGGGGAACCCTCCTTGAGTAAAGATCTTTTTTCAAAATTCAAAGAAACCGCTGTTGCCGTTCTTCCGGTTGCCGGCGTTGTTTTTATGCTCCATCTGACAATAGCACCAATGCCTTTCGGCGTTTTGGCGCTTTTTTTATCGGGAACGTTTTTGTTAATAGTAGGAATGACCCTTTTCCAGCTTGGTTCAGAAGTTGGAATGACCCCCATCGGAAACCAGATAGGAAGCAAGCTTGTTGAACTTAAAAGTCTCAAAATATTTCTTATAACCGCTTTTCTTCTCGGTTTTCTTGTAACAATTGCCGAACCGGACCTCCAGGTTCTTGGAAAACAGATGCCCGAACAGACCATGTTCAGTCTTTTCAATATGGATGTTTCCGTCGGCCAGACCCTTATTTATATGGTGGCCATCGGCGTTGCAATTTTCCTGACCATTGCGGTAATAAGAGTTATTTTCGGTTTTGATCTTTCAAAACTGTTTTTCGTTCTCTATTTTATAGTTTTTGCTCTTGCATATTTTACAAAACCCGAATATCTTGCGGTTTCATTCGACTCCGGCGGCGTTACCACCGGCCCTATAACCGTTCCGTTTATTCTTGCTCTCGGCGTTGGTATTGCTTCGGTAAAAAAAGGCGCCGACAGCGAAACCGACAGCTTCGGTTTTGTCGGTCTTTGTTCCGTCGGCCCTATCATAGCTGTTGCGATCATGGGTATGCTTGCAAAAGGCGATGCTTCCTATGACCCGACTGTTATTCCTGAAATTGAAACCATCGGCGACGTTTTCATGGTCTATCTCAAGGCTTTCCCGACTTTCTTTGAGGAAGTTGCCCTTGCCCTTTCGCCGATAATCGCTGTCTATATTTTCTTCCAGATAGTTTATCTTAAGCTCCCTAAAATTTCCCTTGCAAAAACCCTTATCGGTGTGTTATATACTTATATTGGTCTTGTAATTTTCCTCACCGCCGCAAACGTAGGTTTTATGCCTGCGGGAAGCTATATGGGCGGAACCCTTGCGGTTCTTCCTTATAACTGGATAATAATTCCCATAGGAATGCTCGTCGGCTTCTTTATCCTTATGGCGGAACCCGCGGTTTACGTTCTCACAGTTCAGGTTGAAGACGTTACAAACGGCGCGATTACAAGAAAAATGATGATGACCGCCCTTATGATCGGAATGAGCATTTCCGTCGGAATGGCAATGCTCCGCGTTATCACCGGAATTTCCATCTGGTATCTTCTCATTCCCGGCTATGCAATAGCTCTCGGTCTTCTTTTCCTTGTTCCAAAAGTATTTACCGCAATCGCCTTCGATTCCGGCGGCGTTGCTTCCGGCCCGATGACCGCAACTTTCCTTCTTCCCTTTGCAACAGGCGCCTGCACCGCCATCGGCGGAAATGTTCTTATGGACGGCTTCGGCGTTGTTGCAATGGTCGCCATGACTCCCCTTGTTGCGATCCAGATTCTCGGCGCCGTTTATGCAATTAAAGCAAAACGTGCGGAAAAAGAAGAAGCGGAAGAACTTGCCGAAATCGTTGAGGAAATTGAAGAGGAAGTTGAAGAATATCAGCTTGACCTTGAATATTCTATCATCGAGCTGAACTGTTATGATTATGAATGACCAAGGAGGTGTTCCCTTTGATTCAAAACGAAAAAATCGATACCGTTTGCAGCACCCAGCGAATCGACCTTGTTTTTACAATAGTTTCAAGAGGAAAAGGCGAAACAGTCCTTGACGTTCTTCGTGAAAACAAAATCCTTCAGAACACAATCTGCCAGGGAAAAGGCACCGCCCCTTCCAGCATTCTTGAAATGCTCGGTCTTGGCGCAACGGAAAAAGACATTGTTCTGAGCTTTGTAAAAAACGAAAAAAGCGAGGAAATAATCCGCAAAATCTCTGAAAAACTTGCTTTTTCAAAACCCGGAAACGGAATTTCTTTCACAGTTCCGCTCCAGAGCGTTTCCGGAATTGCCGCTTTCAAATTTTTAACCGCTGACCTTACGGAGGAGTTTTGATTTATGGAAAACAAAGTTTTATATTCTCTTATAATCAGCATTGTCAACCGCGGATTTTCCGATGACGTTATGGACGCCGCAAGAAAAGCCGGCGCAAAAGGCGGTACCATTCTTTATGCCCACGGCGCAGGACTTGGCGATGCCGAAAAATTCTTCGGAATTTCCATCCACCCGGAAAAAGAACTTGTTATCATCCTTGCTTCCAACGAAACAAGACCCGCAATCATGCGGTCCATTGTAAAACGTGTCGGAATGGAAACCGAGGGCGCGGGAATAACCTTCTCCCTTCCGGTGACAAACGTTGAAGGAATTGCAAGGCTTACAAATCCCGAAAAATAAAAAAAACTGCGGCGGAAGAAAACTTCCGCCGCCTTTTTTGTTTTTAAAGATAACCGCGCATATCTATCACCAGGCGTTCTTCAAGGTTTATAAGTCTTTTTGTTATATCCTTTGTGACCTCGTCCGCAGCTTTATATTCATTGAGGTATCTGTTGAGGGATTTTACGCCCATGTTGCAGCCTTCCGTCATAAGATCCGCAATGGTTTTGTCGGATTCGTTCATAACGAGCATTACGTTGGTTTTTATCCAGGACATTCCTTTTGCAACCGGGTTCGGATCTTTTCCTTCGTCGCCGTTTTTTCTTAAAAGCACCCTTATTTCCCGTTCGAGTTTTTCGTGTTCCTCTTTGCAGACCGTAAGAAGCTGTTTGAGCGCAGGTGATTTTACATAAGGGACAACGTCATCGATCGATGAAACACCCATTTCCACCCCTGCGTCGCACTCTCTGAGAAGTTTTATGCTGTCGTTTTCTGCCATAAGATCACTCCTTTCTTTTTTTGGGTATATTATGCCCGGAAAACGAAGGACCATATCATTGACGAGGAATTTTTTTGGTATATAATTGAAGTTGTTACAAAACCTTTTGGGAGATGAAAAAATTGGAAAAATATTTGCTTAAAACAGAGGCGGAACGCAAAAACGTTTCCGAAGAAAAGCTCCGGGAATACGTTAAAATCCTTTCGGAAATGATAAACTGCAAAACCGTTTTTACCGAAAACGGCGAAAACGCAAAGGAATACGAAAAACTTTATGCGGTAATCGACAAAGCTTTTCCGAACATCAGGGATAAGGCGGAAAGGCTCACCTTCGGAAAAGGCTGTTTTGTCTATATCATAAAAGGAAAAAACGCGAAGAAAAACATTATGCTTATGTCACACCACGACGTTGTTGAAGGCGGCGAAGGCTGGGAAAGCGATCCTTTTGCTGCAACGGAAAAGGACGGAAGGCTCTTCGGAAGAGGAACGATCGATACAAAAACTTCGATTTTTGCGGAACTTGCCGCGGCGGAGGAACTTCTTTCCGAAGGATATGATTTTGAGGGCATAAATCTTTATATCGGTTCTTCCAACAACGAGGAAACCAGCGGTGACGGAATGGTTCTCGCAACGGAATATTTTAAGGAACACGGAATTTATTTCGATACGGTTCTTGATGAAGGCGGCGCAATAACCGAAGGAATGATTCCGGGAGTCAAATGCAAAAGCGCAATGGTTGCCGTTCACGAAAAAAGCAGGCATGTCTTCCGCTGCAGAGCGGAAGTTTCCTCCAAAGGCCACACAAGCCTTAACGGAAGCAGCACAAGTTCCGTTGAAGCAATAGGAAAATTTGTTGCGGAAGTGAGCAAAAAAGCTCCGAAAATCTATAAAGGAAATTTTTATCCGGAAGTCAGGGCAACTTTTGAGCGCCACGTTCCCTATATGGCTTTTCCGATGAACGTTCTTTTCGGAAACATCGGTCTTTTCTCCCCGATAATCAAAAAAATCATGATGGGAATTCCGGCCGCAAGCGCAATGCTTTCCACCGGAATGTTCTTTACAACTGCTTCTTCCGGTCCGGACCGGAACATTCAGATCCGTGATAAGGAAGCGGAAGTTACCCTTATGCTCCGATGTGTCCGTGAGGAGGACCTTTACCGCGGACTTGAAGAAATTAAGGCTGTCGGAAAGAAATACGGCGTTGAAGTTGAAGAAATTTATCACGATTACTGCCGCCCGACGGATTTTAACGGAGAAGCCTTTGCCCTTGTTGAAAAGCTTCTTCATCAGAACTTCCCGGACGTTGCAGTCGCACCTTTCCTGCTCACCGCGGCAACAGATGCAAGAAGATTCACCGACGTTGCCGAAAACATAATCCGCTTTGCGCCGGTTGACCTTGATAAAAAGCAGTTTGCTTCGATCCACGGCGCCAACGAAAACATCAGGATTAAGAACATTGGCGAATGCGTTCTTTTCTATAAGGATTTTATAAAGATGGTATAATGCAAAAAAACTCCCCCGCCGGGGAGTTTTTTTATGGCGGAGATGGTGGGATTCGAACCCACGTGCCCGGCTAAGGACAAAACGATTTCGAGTCGTTCTCGTTACGACCACTTCGATACATCTCCGTATTTTGTTTGCCCGAATATCATAACACGATTTTGCCCGAAGGTCAAGAAATATTGCGATAAAAGCCGCATTTGCGCTATTGACATAAATGATGATATATTATATTATATTAAACTGAATATTTTATATGTATTGGAGGAAACCTTTTCATGGATGACCCTGGAAGTCCTATGGCCATTATTTTAGTATTAGTTCTTATTTTTATCAATGCGCTTTTCGCAATGAGTGAAATTGCCGTAATTTCTCTCAACGACGCAAAACTCCGCAAAGATGCGGAAGAAGGCAACAGAAAAGCAAGAATGCTCACAAAACTTGTTGACCAGCCGAACAATTTTCTTGCAACCATCCAGGTTGCAATAACCCTTTCCGGATTTTTGTCTTCCGCTGTTGCGGCGGACGTTTATGCTGACCCTCTTGCGGAATTTCTTTCGAAATATATTCCGATAGATGCGGATATCGTTCACGGCGGAACGGTTTTTGTACTCACCCTTTTGCTTTCCTATGTTTCTCTCGTTCTCGGCGAACTTGTTCCGAAACGCATTGCTATGCATTATCCCGAAAAGATTTCTTATGCCATAGCGGGAATTCTTTCCTTCTGCTATAAAGCTTTCAAACCTTTTGTATATCTTCTCAGCGGTTCGACCAACATTGTTCTCCGCCTTTTCGGAATCAACCCCAACGAAGAACCCGAGGAAGCCACCGAAGAAAACATCCGTATGATGCTCGACGTTGCCGATGAAAAAGGCACCATCGAAGAAAGCGAAAAAGAGATGATCAACAACATCTTCGAATTCGATGACAGAAGCGTCGGCGAAATTATGACTCACCGAAAAGATCTTACCGCCATCGAAATGGAAACCCCCATAAGCGAAGCGGTGGATCTTGCAATTTCCGACGGATATTCCAGAATGCCGGTTTATGAAGAAACCATCGATAATATCAAAGGCGTTGTCTTTGCAAAAGACCTTCTTACTCTTATCGGAGATACAAACCTTGACGGAAGAAAAGTTGAGGATTTTATCCGCCCGGTAAACTTTATTCCGGAATCCAACAGCTGCCGCGAAGCTTTTATGGAATTCCAGCAGAAAAAGATCCAGGCTGCCATTGTTGTTGATGAATACGGCGGTACCGCCGGACTTGTTTCCATGGAAGACCTTATCGAATCCGTAATGGGGAATATCCAGGACGAATATGACAACGAGGAAGAGGAAATAAGCGCCATCGACGAGGATAACTTCGATTTCGAGGGCACCGTTCTTCTTGATGATATCGAAGAACTTCTTGATATTTCCGTTGATGAAGATGCGGATTATGACACCCTTTCCGGACTTATTATGGACCTTCTCGGAAGGATTCCCGATGAAGATGAACACCCTGTTGTTGAATTCCAGGGAGTTGAATTCACCGTTGTTCACGTTGAAGAACACCGAATTGCAAAAGTTCATGCAAAAATCCTTCCCAAAGAAACCCCCGAAGAGGAATAAACAAACCAAAACAAAATCCCGTGCTCAAAACGAGCACGGGATTTTTTGTTTGA
>JAZQBJ010000006.1:0-9320 GCA_045545715.1 Oscillospiraceae bacterium | reverse complement strand
TTCCCCGGGGGGGACCGCTCCCCCGACCGTCCCCTTTTTGCGGGACCGCGTGGGACGACGTTTCCTATCGAAAAAACGTCGTCATTCATAAAAACGGCGCACCATTTTTATTAAAAAGATGCGCCTGATTGTTTTTTAAATTATGCGATTGCTTCGCTGTAAACGATTTCTGCTTCGGGATATACGGAAACGAGTTTTTCTTCAAAGGGGTTGATTGCGTCGTTAATGCCGAAGGAAACAAGAACATATTCACTGCCGAAAGTTGCGATCACCATTTTGTCGGGGAAACCGCACATCCACTGGTTGGAAGCGATTGCTTCATGCATGGTTTCCGCAAAAGCTGCTGCGTCAGCAACTTTGAATGCGCCGCAGGTGAAGGAGTTGAGGTTCATTCCGTGAACAAGACCTGCTGCTTCAACGATTTCGGAAGCGGAATCTGCGGGAACAAGAAGAACGCTGCTGATGTAGTCTGCGTTGGTAACAGTGCCGGGTGCGCCGTCTACCATGTTGTCATAGTCGCCGCCCATTGCGAAGAATTTTTCGTCTTCGCCGAATTCTGCCCAAACTTTTTCGATGATTTCGAGTGCGGAGCCAACGGTTACTTCTTCGCCGCCGTTTTCACCTTCTGCGGGTTCGGTGCTTCCGCATGCTGCGAAGGAGAGCATCATTACTGCTGCAAGAATAAATGCAAGGATTTTTTTCATTTTTGTTTAATTCCTTTCAGTTTTTAAATTTTTAATTAGTTTTTGTGTTTTTTTGCTTTTAATGCGCTTTTGAAAAAAAGCGCATATATATTAGGTGTCTGAAAAATCAAAAAGTATTGCATAAAAATTTAAAAAAATTTATGAATTTTTTGTTTCGGCCACAAAATACCGGTTTTGCAAAAGGCCCCCTTGCCTAAAGGGGGCTGGCTTTTTTAACCGATTACGGTTAAAAAAGACTGGGGGATTCTGTTCAATCGCAACCCTGTTTTCAGCCGGACAGGGTTACAATCCCTCCGTCATTTCCTACGGAAATGCCACCTCCCTTTACACAAGGGCGGCTTTTATATAAGATGATATCCAGCTTTTTCGATTGCTTCGCGGATTTTTTCTTCCGGAACTTCGGCGGTCATTTTTATAACCGCGTTATCATAAAGGCAGGAGGCTTTTGCCTCGGTTATTTCCGGAATGGCCTCAAGGGCTTCTTTAACATGGGCTTCGCAATGGGCGCACATCATTCCGGAAATTTTATAGGTTTTTTCAATGATTTCCGGTTCGGTTTCCGGTTCTGCGGAAACATCTGAATTTTCCGGAATTTCGGCAGGAGCAAGCCCCTGCCCTACGGTAACATCTGTGCTTTCTGCTGCAGGTTCGAGTCCTGTCACGTTGTTTTTGCGTTTTTTGTCGTGCTTCGGGCTAAAAATATCAACAAAGTTGAGCCTGAGCGCATTTGTAACAACGCAGAAGCTCGAAAGGCTCATGGCTGCGGCACCGAACATAGGGTTGAGCTCCAGGCCGAAAGCCACAAAAGCTCCCGCCGCAAGAGGAATTCCGATGGAGTTATAAACAAACGCCCAGAAAAGGTTCTGGTGGATGTTACGAAGGGTCGCTCTTCCAAGGCGGATTGCCGCAGGAACGTCGGAAAGGCGGCTTTGCATAAGAACGATATCCGCGCAGTCGATGGCAACGTCCGTTCCCGCTCCGATGGCGATACCGATATCCGCGGAAGTGAGCGCAGGAGCATCGTTTATTCCGTCGCCGACCATTGTGACTTTTCCTTTTTCGGCAAAGCGGCGTACCGCCTCTTCTTTTCCTTCCGGAAGAACCCCTGCAATAACTTCGTCAACGCCAACCTGGCTTGCAATGGCTTTTGCGGTTCTTTCGTTGTCACCGGTAAGCATAACGGTGTGGATACCCATATTTTTAAGCTGGGCAACGGCCTCGGGACTTTCTTCTTTTATAACATCCGCAACCGCGATTGTTCCGAGGAACCTTCCGTTTCCGCTGAAGAAAATGGGAGTTTTTCCTTCGGAGGCCAGTTCTTCCGCTTTTGCGGAAGTTTCTTCCGGGATCGGCGCGGTGTTTTTTATAAATTCAAGGTTTCCGCCGAAAACAGAAATTCCACCCATAATTCCGGTAACTCCGCTTCCGGGAAGAGCATAGAAATTGGCAACTCCGTCGCTCTGGATATTTGCTTCTTCGCCTTTTCTCACAATGGCTTTTGCAAGGGGATGTTCACTTTTTGTTTCGATAGCCACAGCGATTTTAAGGAGAGCCGTTTCGGAAACTCCCTCCGCCGGAATCATATCGGTAACGGTGGGTTCGCCTTTTGTTATGGTTCCTGTTTTATCCATAACCACAATTTCGGTTCTTCCGGCTTCTTCAAGCGAAGCGGCTGTTTTATAAAGGATCCCGTTTTTGGCGCCGACTCCGCTTCCGACCATAATCGCAACGGGCGTTGCAAGACCGAGAGCGCAGGGACAGCTTATTACAAGAACGGAAATTCCCCTTGCAACGGCAAAACCGACAGTTTCACCGAGGATAAGCCAAACTGCGGCGGTAAAAAGCGCTATGGTTATTACAACCGGAACAAAAACTCCGGAAACTTTATCCGCAACTTTTGCTATTGGCGCTTTTGTTGCGGCTGCGCCTTCGACCATTTTTATGATCTGGGAAAGAGTTGTATCTTCGCCGACCCTTGTTGCTTCACATTTTATAAATCCGCTCTGGTTTATTGTTGCGGCGGAAACGGAAGAACCGACCGTTTTATCCACCGGAACGCTTTCGCCTGTGAGGGCAGCTTCGTTCACTGCGGTTTCTCCTTCAAGGATAATTCCGTCAACGGGAATGCTTTCGCCCGGGCGGACAACAAAAACATCGCCTTTTTTGACTTCTTCCACTCCGACGGAAACTTCCTCGCCGCCGCGGATAACGGTCGCGGTTTTTGGCGCAAGATTCATAAGAGAGCGGAGCGCATCTGTGGTTTTTCCCTTGGAACGGGCTTCCAGCATTTTTCCGACTGTTATAAGCGCAAGGATCATCGCCGCGGATTCAAAATAAAATTCGTGGAGATAATGGTGCGCGCCGGAAAGATTTCCGGCAATCACCTCTTCGGTCATTGCGTAAAGAGCATAGACGCTGTAAACAAAAGATGCTCCGGAACCTAGAGCAACAAGGGTATCCATGTTCGGTGCCTTGTGGATAAGTCCTTTGAATCCGCTTATAAAGAATTTCTGGTTTATCACCATCACAATTCCGGTGAGGATAAGCTGAACAAGACCGATTGCGATGCAGTTTTCCGCAAGAAAAGCCGGAAGCGGCCAGTTCCACATAACATGGCCCATTGAAACATACATCAGGACCGCAAGGAACCCGACAGAAGCCCAAAGGCGTTTTTTAAGAACCGGCGTTTCCTTATCTTCAAGGGCATCCGCCTTGTTTGTTTTGTTTTCTTTTTTATCTTTCGCTTTAAGCGAGGCTCCGTAGCCGGCTTTTTCAACGGCAGAAATTATTTCCTCCGGTTTTGCCGTTCCTTCAACTCCCATGGAATTTGTAAGAAGGCTTACCGAACAGGAGGAAACCCCTTCGATTTCCGAAACCGCCTTTTCAACTCTTGCGCTGCAGGCTGCGCAGCTCATTCCAGTAACGTTATACTGTTCCATTATTTTTAAAAGCACCTTCTTTCCGGTACGAATTTTCAAACAACCGGGGTTTTCGGTAAAAAAAGACCCTCATACCCCATTATCTCTATTATTTTATCATATTCAAATTAAAAAACAACTGCATATTTGTTAATATTGTTTTTCAAAAAAATAACCGGCACTCAAAAGTGCCGGTTTTGTTTTTATTCGGTAACAAGGGAAGCAAAATATTCGTTTTTATAATCGATATAATGTTCCATAAAATGTTCGGTATCGCCGCGATGGATCCTTCTTGCAAATTCCTGTTCGGAAAGGGAGTTGTTTTTGAATTGAAGAGCAAGTGAAACTCCGATTGCGGAACAATGTTTTGCAATTCGTTCAACGTCGATAAGAGTTCCCATAAAGAGCGATCCCGCCTCATAAGAACATTCTCCGTTTTTAAGACGGTCCATATGGCGGCTGCGAATAAGCTCGGTCATTTCGGTAACAACAAAATAAAGCGGTTCGACTTTTGCGTCAACGCGTTTGTCTTTTTCGTTGGAACCTTCCGCGGCGGTGTTCATCAGGGTGAGCAAAGCCTTGCTGAGAACTTCGAATTCACGTTTTCCCGCCATGGTAAGGCCTTTGTTCTTGGAAGACATATCCTCGGCGGTATCGCGGATTTTAAGGCAGTGTTCGGCGATGTGGACGCAGTCGTCGGCTCTTCCGAGCATTTCGGTAACGGTTTTTTCCTGCTCTGCAGAAAGGTCGCCCTCCGCAACTTTGAGAAGGTAGATACGAAGGTTATCTTCCATTCTGCAGATTGCGGTGTTCTGTTCGGAAATTCTTTCGCCAAGTTTCGGGTCGCCGCCGTTAAGTCTTTCAAAAGAGCATTTTACGCAGTCGGCGGTTACGCCCATGAGTTTTTTAAGAATGAGTTCGGAAGCGGAAATTGCCGCAATGGGGTTGGAAACAAGTCCCGGGGCAAGTTCGGAAGTATCGGAGTCGATTTCGGTTCCGTCTGCGGGAATTGTTTTCATACAAAGCTTTTCCAAAAGACCGATGAAGGGCAGGAAAAGAACGGTCATGGTGACGTTGAAAATTGTATGGAAGTTTGCGATGCCGGATTTATTGATCGGGTTATCCCAAAAATCGCCGATTCCCATTCCCTGAATTACAAAAACCGCAACGGTGAAAACAATGGTACCGATTACGTTGAAATAGAGATGGGCAATAGCGGTTCTTCTTGCGTTTTTGGAAGCGCCGATTACGGAAAGCATCGCGGTGATGGTTGTACCGATGTTCTGGCCGAGGATAATCGGAATTGCGGAAGCCCAGGAAATTGCGCCGGTTACGGAAAGAGCCTGGAGAATACCGACGGATGCGGAGGAACTCTGGATAATTGCGGTAACTCCGGCGCCGACAATAATTCCGAGAATCGGGTTGCTGCCGAATTTTACGAAAAGTTCACCCATAAGCGGAGATTCGCGAAGAGGAGAAAGGGCTCCCTCCATAAGATCCATACCGATGAAGAGCATACCGAAACCGGTGAGGATCTCACCTATGGTTATGGTTTTGGTCTTTTTGGTGAACATTGCAAGAGCCGCACCGATTATTGCGCAAACCGGAGCAAAGAAATCCGGTTTAAGGAACTGCATAAGTCCGCTTGTTCCGGAAATTTCGGTAAGACGGAGAAGGTGGGAAGTTACGGTGGTACCGATGTTGGAACCCATGATTATTCCAATTGCATTGCCAAGCTTTAAAATTCCGGAGTTTACAAGACCGACGGTGATAACCGTTGTTGCAGAAGAGCTTTGGACAAGGGCAGTTATTCCCGCGCCGAGAGCAACGCTTTTCCAGACGCTTCCGGTAAGCTTTTCAAGAATTTTTGTAAGCTTGCTTCCGGACATTTTTTCAAGGCTTGCACTGAGCATGTGCATTCCGTAAAGGAAAAGAGCAAGACCGCCCAGCATTGCAACAATGTCAAAAATAGTTATCAAGAATAATTCCTCCTGATAGTGTCATGATATCTATGTCATCGCAGATTAAGCGTGGTTGTAAAAATATGCGATTAAAATGATTATAACCGATTACTAATAGAAATAAAAGAGAAAAGTATAAAATTTTAAATAAAAAACATTTTATATCCCGAATTTTGTGGTAAAATAAAATACAGGAAAACAAAAATTTTTGTAAAGGGAGGTAGAATCAAATTGAAAACAACAAAAGTAACCGCGCTTTTTCTCGCAGTCTGCCTTTTGCTTTCCGGATGTTTTTCAAACGGAAGATATTCCGGAAACAGCCAGAGCATCATCGAACAGGAAGAAGAACTTTCCGCAAATATTGAGATAACCCCGGTAATTCCCGAAAGTTCCGAAAGCAGTTCTTCCGAACCGGAACCCTTGCCGGAAGAAGATCCCGCAATCGAAAACAATATCGGTTCCCTTGAAGAACTTTCGCCCTATTTTCAGGAATTTGCCGACCTTGGAAGCGAACAGGTTCCCTGGGGTCCCGGAACAAATTTTGACGAAACCGGAAAACCCATCGCCTGCATAGATCTTCAGGCAAAATATTCAAAATGGGACGCAGATTTTTACCGCGAAGGCGACGAACACAAAGGAAAAGTCTATCTCACTTTTGACGAAGGTTATGAAAACGGCTACACCCCGAAAATCCTCGATGTTTTGAAAGAAAAAGGCGTTTCCGCTGTTTTCTTTGTAACCCTTTCCTATGCAAAATCCGAACCGGAACTTATCCGCAGAATGATCGACGAAGGCCACGTTTTGGGAAACCACAGCGCCCGCCATCCCAACATGACAAAAATCACCATGGAAGAAGCCTACGCCGAAGTTGCGGATCTTCACAATTATATTTCCGAAAATTTCGATTACGACATGTATCTTTTCCGCCCGCCGGAAGGCGCTTTTTCCGAAAGAACTCTTGCCCTTTTACAGAAAATGAACTACCGCACCGTCTGTTGGAGCTTTGCCTATGCGGATTGGGACCCGGCAAACCAGATGGAACACCAGAAAGCTTTTGAACGCATTACAAGAAGCATCCACGACGGCGAAATTTTCCTTCTCCATGCGGTTTCCGAAACAAACACCGCCATTCTCGGCGACGTTATCGACTATGTCCGGGAACAGGGCTTCTCCTTCGAAAAATATCTTCCCTGAGTTTTTTAAAAAAATGAGCACGGCAAAGCCGTGCTCATCTTTTTTCGAATAATTTTTTATATAAATCTTTATAGCTCGGAAAATTCTTTTCCGCGTGTTCAGAAAGCAAAGATAAAATATATTCCTCAACCGTTTTGTTTTCCTTTGCAGCAAGCCGCTTTATTTTAAAGGCGACATCCGGTCTTACCAAAAGAGATATTTCCTCATTTTTCAGGGTTGAACCTCCGCAAAAAGAAAAATAATTTTCGTCTTTTGCCATAAAAACACCTTCTTTGCGTAAATATGATAACACTTTGTTGGTATAATTTCAAGTTTTTTCAGCATATACTGATAACATACTAAAAACGAGGTGTTATCGTGGCTACCAATAAAATTCAGACCGGAATTCGCTTTGAACCGGAAGTTCTTTATAAAATCAGCTATATCGCAAAAGATAATATGCGTTCTCTCAATGCACAGCTTGAATTTCTTGCAAAAGAATGTATAAAACAATATGAAGAGCAAAACGGCACAATCGCTGTTGATGAAGAAAAAATCTATAAATAAAATGAGCACTCTCAAGGGTGCTCTTTTTTGAAAAAACCGTAGGGGCGCACCTTTGTGTGCGCCCGTTTTTAATTGGATAGGATTATCCCTCATCCGTCATTTGCTTCGCAAATGCCACCTTCCCCTCCGGGAAGGCTAAACGGAAAAAGCACCCTTGCGGGTGCTTTTTTTAGTTTATGAATCTTGCAAGGAATTCCTTGGTTTCTTCTTTCTGCGGATTTGCGAAAATATCCTCGGGGGTTCCCTCTTCCCAGATTATGCCGTCTTTCATAAAAACAACGCGGCTGGAAACGTCCCTTGCGAAGGCCATTTCGTGGGTTACGACGATCATCGTAAGTCCTTCCGCAGCAAGCTGGCGCATTACCGCAAGAACTTCTCCGACCATCTGGGGGTCAAGAGCGGAAGTGGGTTCATCGAAAAGGAGAACTTCCGGTTCCATAGCAAGTGCTCTTGCTATTGCAACACGCTGTTTCTGTCCGCCGGAAAGCTGCTTCGGTTTTGCGTTTACATAGGGCAGCATGCCTACTTTTTCAAGGAAATATTTTGCTTTTTCCTCTGCTTCGTCTTTCTTTTTTCCAAGAACCTTTATCTGGCCGACCATACAGTTCTGGAGAACGGTCATGTTGTTGAAAAGGTTGAAGCTCTGGAAAACCATTCCGACTTTTGCGCGGTAATCGGTTACGGAAAAGCCTTTTTCTTCAATATCTTTTCCATGGAAAAGGATTTTTCCGCCGGAAGGAGTTTCAAGAACGTTTATACAGCGGAGAAGAGTGGATTTTCCGGAACCGGAAACGCCGATTATTGTTGTGACGTCGCCTTTTTTTACGGAAAAATCGATATCCGAAAGAACTTTGTGGCTTCCGAAATTCTTTTCAAGATGCTGAATTTCTATGATATTTTCGCTCATTTGAAGTCCTCCAAAGGTTTTTCTTTTGCGTGATAGGTGTACATTCCGCTGGTATGTGCAAGGGTATCGGTGGTCGCGAGGTCATAGTTATCGTCGCCGTCGAGTTTCTTTTCAAGAAGTCTTAAAAGGAAGGAAGCGGTAACGGTCATAACGAGATAGATCACCATTACGATGCTTGCGGAATGGAAGAAGAGATAAAGTGCGCCGACTGCGCTTTTGTGCATGAAGAAGAGATCCGCAAATCCGATTACGGAAAGGACGGAAGTATCCTTGATATTGATGATGAAGTTGTTGCCGATCTGGGGGATTATGTTGCGGAAAGCCTGGGGAATGATTACATTGATCATGGTCTGAACGTGGTTCATTCCGATGGCCTTTGCGCCTTCGGTCTGGCCCGGATCTATTGAAAGAACGCCGCCGCGGACGGTTTCCGCCATATATGCGCCGGTGTTGATGGAAACGATAAGAAGCGCGGCGAAATAGATATCCATTTTATAATCAAAAACCATGATTACGCCGTAATAGATGAAAACGGACTGGACTATCATCGGGGTTCCGCGGAAAAGTTCGACATAACCTTTAAGAATAAGGTTCACGATTTTGAGGATGATTTTTTTCCATGCAGGGTCTTTGCTTTCGATCGGAATGGTCTGAACAACGCCTACTCCGAAACCGATAAGGCAGCCCACTGCCGTGCCGACAAAAGAAACGATAAGGGTGTTGAGCGCGCCTTCGAGAAATGCGGAACCGTATCCGTTCCATACTCTGATGACGCCTTCGATAAATTCTGCCAAGGTTATTCTCCTTTTTATATATTGGATTCCCGGTCAATTTCCCTCCGGGTTACCTGATAATCCCTCTTCCGTCACGCCTCCGGCGTGCCACCTTCCCCTCTGGGAAGGCTAACAAAAGGGCAGTTGACATTATAAACCGCCCGGGGGTTGTTCCGGGCGACATTTTTTATAAATTTCGGTGATTATTCGCTGAGAGGCTGAACTGCGATTGCTTCCTGCATCATTGCTTCATAATCTTCAACAGTCGTGGTGGCGAGAACGCCGTTAACTGCTTCGAGAAGCTCGGTGTTGCCTTT
>JAZQBJ010000005.1:0-9016 GCA_045545715.1 Oscillospiraceae bacterium | reverse complement strand
GCCGGTACCTTTGGGAGCCGGTTTGAGAAGAACTTCACCAGCGCCAAATTTACCAAGAACCTCATGAGGAATGGTGAAGTCGGATCGTAGCCATGTCGTTCTGTGGGCCAAGGAGTTGGAAGGCAGAGTTGTCTTCCTAGACCGCTTGGCCTCCGACTTCGCCTGCGATAACGCCGGTACCTTTGGGAGCCGGTTTGAGAAGAACTTCACCAGCGCCAAATTTACCAAGAACCTCATGAGGAATGGTGGTTCCTTTGAGGGTAATGTGTTTGAGATTTTTCTTTGCGTCTTCAATACCTTTGCGGATTGCGTCCGGAACTTCGTTAGATTTGCCCATTCCGAAACCAATGGTTCCGTTCTGGTCGCCAACTACTACGAGAGCGCTGAACTTCATAACACGTCCGCCTTTGACGGTTTTGGATACGCGGTTTATTGCTACGACCTTTTCAACAAGATCGAGTTTAGAAGCATCGATTAAAGCCATCTGTATCCTCCTTCTTAGAATTGAAGTCCACCCTCGCGGGCACCTTCTGCAAGTTCTTTAACACGTCCGTGATAAAGGTAGCCGCTTCTGTCGAATACGACACAAGTTATACCTTTTTCGATAGCTCTCTGAGCTACGAGTTTGCCGATCTCTTTAGCTGCTTCTTTGTTGCCGCCGTAGTTCTCGAAAGATTTTTCGGTGGTGGAAGCTGCTGCGAGGGTAACTCCGTTTACGTCATCAATGATCTGAGCGTAGATGTGTTTAGCGGAGCGGAAAACATTAAGACGCGGTCTTTCAGCGGTTCCGCTGATTTTGTTTCTTACGCGGTAGTGTCTTTTAACACGTGCTGCGTTTTTATCAGCTTTAGATACCATGTTTTTTCACTCCTTCTTATTTTTTACCTTTACCGGCTTTACCTTCCTTGCGGATAATGGTTTCGCCGACATATTTAATACCTTTACCTTTATAAGGTTCGGGCGGACGTTTTTCTCTGATCTCTGCTGCGATCTGACCAACTCTCTGTTTGTCAGCGCCTTTAACAATAACTTTGTTAAGTGCAGGAACTTCGAAGGTAACACCATCTTTTTCGGGGATGATGACCTGGTGGGAATAACCAAGGTTCATAACAAGGTTGGTTCCCTCTTTTACTGCTTTATAACCAACACCGTTGATTTCAAGCTCTTTTACAAAACCGGTGGAAACGCCGGTTACCATGTTGGATACAAGGGTTCTGGTAAGACCGTGAAGGCTTCTCATTTCCTTAGTATCATCGGGGCGGGACACGATGATCTCGCCGTTTTCGACTTCGATTTTTATCTCAGGTCGAAAGCTCTGTTTAAGGGTACCGTTATTACCCTTTACCTCTACAACGTTGCCGTCGATTTTGACTTCAACGCCTGCCGGTATAGCAATCGGTTTTTTACCGATACGAGACATTCAGTTTCCCTCCTTCTTACCAAATGAACGCAAGGACTTCGCCGCCAACGTTCTCTTTGCGTGCCTGTTTATCGGTCATGATTCCTTTATTGGTGGAAAGAATTGCGATACCAAGGCCTTTAAGAACTTTGGGCATTTCCTCAACGTTAGTGTAAATGCGCAGGCCGGGTTTGGAAACCCTGCGAAGGCCTGTGATTACCGGGGTTTTATTTGCGCCGTATTTAAGCGTGATGTGGATCATTCCCTGTTTTCCATCTTCAATTACCTGGTAACCTTTGATGTAACCTTCATCGAGAAGGATCTGGGTAATTGCTTTTTTCATGTTAGAAGCGGGAACATCGACGGTATCATGCTTAGCGGAATTCGCGTTTCTGATGCGGGTCAGCAAGTCAGCGACTGTATCGGTGATATGCATTCCTCAAACCTCCTTTGTTCTCTATAAGTTACCAGCTTGCCTTTTTTACGCCAGGGATCTCACCTTTGTAAGCAAGTTCTCTGAAGCAGATACGGCAAATACCAAATTTGCGAAGATAGGCGTGGGGTCTGCCACAGATTTTGCAGCGAGTATAAGCTCTGGTGGAGAACTTAGGCTCTGCTTTCTGTTTGACCTTCATAGACGTTTTTGCCATGTTAATATCCTCCTATCTTACTTTTCAAACGGAGCGCCCATAAGAGTGAGCAGCTCGCGGGCTTCTTCATCGGTCTGTGCGGTGGTGATGAAGCAAATGTTCATACCACGAAGTTTTTCGATTTTATCATAGTCGATCTCCGGGAAGATCAGCTGTTCTTTCAGACCAAGGCTGTAGTTGCCGCGTCCGTCGAAAGCGTTAGGATTGATACCACGGAAGTCTCTTACACGCGGAAGAGCGATGTTGAAGAGTCTGTCCATGAATTCGTACATTTTAGCACCACGAAGGGTTACTTTTGCACCGATAACCATTCCTTCACGGAGTTTGAAGTTTGCTACGGATTTTTTAGCTTTGCAGGTGATTGCTTTCTGACCGGTGATAGCACCGAGGTCTTTGAGGATAGCGTCCATTGCTTTGGAGTTATCTTTGCAGTCACCAGCGCCAACGTTCACGACGATCTTATCGAGTTTCGGGATCTGCATGACGCTTTTGTATTCAAACTTCTTCATAAGAGCAGGTGCTACATCGCTTTTGTAGTACTCACTAAGTCTAGTCATGTGTTTTCCTCCTTACTCAAAAAGTTTCGCCGCATTTCTTGCAAAGACGTTTTTTGGTTCCGTCAGCAAGAACTTTATGGGCCAGTCTAGTGGGTTTGCCGCATTTGGGGCAGACAAGCATCACTTTGCAGGCGTAGATGGCGGTTTCAACCTGAAGAAGTCCACCCTGCTCACCCATTCTTCTGGGTTTTGCATGTTTGGTTGCAATGTTGCATCCTTCGACAATAACTTTGCCTTCGGAAGGGCTTACTTCAAGTACCTTGCCTTCTTTGCCTTTATCTCTTCCGGAGATGATGATGACTTTGTCGCCGGTTTTTACGTGTACTTTATTCATCGTCAATTTCCTCCTTCTTAGAGAACTTCGGGCGCAAGGCTCAGGATTTTAAGATAATCTTTTTCACGGAGCTCACGAGCTACCGGTCCAAAGATACGGGTTCCACGCGGGTTTTTGTCTTCTTTGATGATTACGGCTGCGTTTTCGTCGAAACGAATGTAGCTGCCGTCATCACGACGAACACCTTTGGCCGAGCGGACGATAACAGCTTTAACAACATCGCCTTTTTTAACCATGCCGCCGGGAGCTGCTTTTTTAACACTGGCTACGATTACGTCGCCGATGTTAGCATATTTTCTTCTGGTACCGCCGAGAACACGGATGCACTGAAGTTCTTTTGCACCGGTGTTATCAGCAACCTTCAGATGAGATTGCATCTGTATCACAGATATTTCCTCCTTTCCGTCCGACTCTAATTATTTGGCCTTTTCGATGATCTCGGAAACTCTCCAACGTTTGTCTTTGGACAAAGGTCTGGTTTCCATGATCTCTACACGGTCGCCGATTCCGCATTCGTTCTTTTCGTCATGCGCTTTGAATCTTACGGTTCTCTTAATAATCTTTTTATAAAGGGGGTGCTGAACACGGTCTTCGACTTTAACAACAACGGTTTTGTCCATTTTGTCGCTAACTACGATACCGACTCTAGTTTTTCTAAGATTTCTTTCTTCGTTCATGCTTTATCCTCCCTTCAATTACTGCTCTGCCTTAAGCTCGAGTTCACGAAGAGCGGTTTTAACTCTTGCGATGTCTTTTCTGACTTCAACAAGTCTCATCGGATTTTCAAGCTGATTAATGGCGTGCTGGAATCTCAGGTTGAAAAGCTCGGCTTTGAGCTCAGAAAGTTTCTTTTCAAGGTCTGCTTTATTCATTTCACGAACCTGTGCTGCTTTCACTGCTCTTCAACCCCCTTTTCTTCCCTTTTTACGAATTTGCATTTGATAGGAAGCTTGTGGGAAGCAAGTCTCATTGCTTCTCTTGCAAGCTCTTCGGATACTCCGCCGATTTCGAACATTACGCGGCCGGGTTTAACAACGGCTGCCCAATATTCGGGAGCACCTTTACCGGAACCCATTCGGGTTTCTGCAGGTTTTGCAGTGATGGGTTTATCCGGGAAAACTTTGATCCAAACCTGACCGCCACGTTTGATGTAACGGGTCATTGCGATACGAGCTGCCTCGATCTGGTTTGCTTTGAGCCAGCAGGGCTCAAGTGCCATAAGGCCGTATTCGCCGTTGGAAACGAAATTACCTCTGTGTGCAGCACCTTTCATGCGGCCTCTCTGAACACGACGGTATTTAACTCTCTTCGGAAGAAGCATTATTTACGACCTCCTTCTTTGCGAGAGGGCTGTTTTTTTACGTCGTTAAGAACGTCGCCGTTGTAGATCCAAACTTTAACACCGATGCGGCCATAGGTAGTTGCAGCTTCTGCAAAACCGTAGTCGATATCAGCACGAATGGTCTGAAGCGGAATGGTGCCCTCATGATAGCATTCGCTGCCGGCAATCTCTCTACCGCCAAGACGGCCGGAGCACATAACTTTGATACCTTTAACGCCGAGTTTCATGGAACGGCCGATTGCCTGTTTCATTGCACGACGGAAGGAAATTCTGCGTTCAAGCTGTGCAGCAATGTTTTCTGCAACAAGCTGTGCGTCTTTGTCAGGCTGTTTAACTTCAACAATGTTGAGGAAAACCTGAACTTTTTCTTCTTTGCCTTTGTTGAGCATCTGCTCGCATTCAAGGCGAAGTTTTTCAATTTCAGAACCCTGACGGCCGATGACCATGCCGGGTTTTGCGCAATGGATGTGGATTCTCACTTTGTTGTCGCCGGTACGTTCGATTTCTACTTTCGGAACGCCTGCGCCGTAAAGTTTGTTTTTGAGGAATTTACGAAGGTTGTAATCCTCAACAAGAGTGTCGCCGAAGACTGCGTCCTTGGCAAACCAGCGGGATTCCCAATTTATAATTACACCAACACGGAGACCGTGGGGATTAACTTTCTGTCCCATTAATTTACCTCCTACTTAGTCTTTTTCTCTGAGAACCAGGGTGATATGAGAAGATCTCTTAAGAATACGGAATGCTTTACCGTGGTCTTTAGGCTGAATTCGTTTCATCGTCGGGCCGGGAGTAACGAAGCATTCTGCAATGTACATGTTGTCTTTGCTCATGCCGTGGTTGTTCTCTCCGTTGGCGATAGCCGATTTCAGGAGCTTCTCGAGCGGCTCACAGGCCGCTTTGGGGGTGTGTTTAAGCACTGCCATCGCATAATCTACAGGTTTGTTTCTGATAAGATCAAGAACAATCTGAACTTTACGAGGCGAGATGCGGGCATATCTCAAAATAGCCCTTGCTTCCATATGAAATCCTCCTCTCGGCCTTATTTACCGTTGTTAGTTTTTTTGGAACCGGCATGACCTCTGAAGGTTCTGGTGGGAGCAAACTCACCGAGTTTGTGACCAACCATATCTTCGGTTACATATACCGGAACATGTTTACGTCCATCGTGAACCGCAAAGGTGTGTCCTACGAAATCCGGGAAGATCGTGGACGAACGGCTCCAAGTTTTAAGAACTCTTTTTTCGCCTGCTTTGTTCATTTCACGAACTCTTGCAAGAAGAACAGGCTGCACAAACGGTCCTTTTTTAACACTTCTGCTCATTTCGTTTATCCTCCTTCTCGATTATTTCGAATTGCGGCGTTTCACGATAAATTTATCGGAAGCCTTGTGTTTAGCTCTGGTTTTTGCACCGAGAGCAGGTTTACCCCAAGGGGTTACAGGGCCCGGACGGCCGATAGGAGATTTACCTTCACCACCGCCGTGAGGATGGTCACAGGGGTTCATTACAGAACCGCGGACGGTAGGTCTCCAACCCATGTGGCGCATACGACCTGCTTTACCGTAAGAAACGTTAGCGTGTTCTACGTTGGAAACCTGGCCGATGGTTGCGTAGCATCCGTTAGGAACGTTACGAAGTTCGCCGCTGGGAAGACGGATAAGTGCATACTTGCCTTCTTTAGCCATAAGCTGTGCCATGGTACCTGCGGAACGAACAAGCTGTGCGCCTTTTCCGGGATAAAGCTCTACGTTGTGGATGAAAGTACCAACAGGGATGTTGATAAGGGGAAGAGCGTTGCCGGGGATGATGTCTGCTTCCGGACCGGAAACAACTTTATCGCCGGGTTTCATGCCGTGAGGAGCAATGATGTATCTCTTTTCGCCGTCTTCATACTGAACAAGAGCGATGTGAGCGGAACGGTTGGGGTCGTACTCAAGAGTGAGAACGTCTGCGCTCATTCCGGTTTTGTTACGTTTGAAATCGATAATACGATATTTGGTTCTGTTGCCGCCGCCACGATGACGAACGGTGATGCGGCCGTAGGAGTTACGACCGGAATGCTTCTTCATCGGTTCGAGAAGGCTGCGTTCCGGAGCTACCTTGGAAAGTCCAGAATAATCAATGGTGGACATATCGCGACGACCGGGAGTAGTGGGGTTATAGAACTTAATAGCCATTCAGTTCGTCCTCCTTACAGCATACTCTCGAAGAACTCGATGCCCTTGGAGTCAGCCTTAAGGGTTACGATCGCTTTCTTCCAGTCAGCGGTTTTACCAAAGTGAAGGCCAACGCGTTTGTTGCGGCCTCTCATGTTGATGGTGTTAACTTTTGCAACTTTAACGCCGAAAAGTTCTTCAACAGCTTTGGCAATTTCCTGTTTGTTTACGTTTTTCATTACACGGAAAGTGTATTTCTTCTGGGCAATAGCAGCCATGGAAGCTTCGGTGATAACCGGAGCGATGACGATGTCATGAGCGGTTTTCATCATTTTGCATACACCTCCTCAAGTTTTGCAACAGCCTCTTTGGTGATAACAAGGTTATCATGGTTGAGGATGTCATATACGTTAATGGTGTTGGTAAGTGCGGTTTTTACGCCGGGGATGTTGTGTGCGCTTCTGATAACGTTTTCGTTAACTTCGGGCATAACAACAAGGGTTTTACCATTTGCACCAACATTTGCAAGGGTTTTTACCATTGCTTTGGTTTTGATCTCGTTGAGCTCAAGGTTTTCAAGAACGATCATTTCGCTTGCAGCAACTTTGCAGCTGAGTGCGGAAACCATTGCAAGTTTACGAACTTTCTTGTTAAGGGTGAAGCGGTATTTTCTGGGTTTCGGGCCAAGAGCTACACCGCCGTGTGCCCACTGAGGAGCTCTGGTGGAACCCTGACGAGCATGGCCGGTGCCTTTCTGTCTCCAGGGTTTTCTGCCGCCGCCGCGAACTTCGGTTCTGGTCTTGGTGGACTGAGTACCGTGACGACGGTTAGCAAGATAGTTAACAACAGCTGCATGCATTGCAACAGTGTTCGGTTCAATACCGAAAACGGCTTCAGAGAGGGAAAGAGTACCGACTTCTTCGCCGTTCATGTTCAAAACTTTAACGTCTAACATGCTTCTTTTCCTCCTTTATCATTTACGTGCAGATGCTTTCTGCGGGTTCTTGCTGATGGAAACGGAAGTGTTTTTAACTTTCTGTTTCTTAACAGCAGCCATAACACTTACGATTGCGCCTTTAGGACCGGGAATTGCACCTTTGATTGCGATGAGGTTGTTCTCTGCATCGATTTTAACAACTTCAAGGTTCTGAACAGTGGTTCTTTCAACACCGAAGTGACCCGGAAGTTTGGTGCCTTTGAAAACGCGGCCGGGGTCGGAGCAGTTACCCATGGAACCGATGTGGCGGTGGATAGGGCCAACACCGTGGGTTGCGCGCATACCTTTGAAACCGTAACGTTTGGTGGTACCAGCATAACCGTGACCTTTGGATTTTGCGGTAACGTCAACTTTTTCACCAATTTCAAAAGCGTCTGCTTTGATGATGTCGCCAACGTTTACTGCGGAACAATCGTCAAGTCTGAATTCACGAAGGAATTTTTTTGCAGCAACATCTGCTTTTGCAAAATGTCCTTTAAGGGGTTTGGTGAGATGTTTTTCAGTGATCTCGCCGTAGCCGATCTGTACGGATTCGTAACCGTCGTTTTCAAGAGTTTTCTTCTGAACAACGACGCAGGGACCGGCTTCAACAACGGTTACAGGAATTACTTTTCCTGCCTGGTCAAAAAGCTGGGTCATACCAATCTTTTTGCCGATGATTGCCTTTTTCATTATTCTGCCTCCTATTGGTTATTGGTCGGTTCCGCATTCATTTTTTACGGACCGACATGACCTGCATGGTCGATTTTCGTTATCAGGTTCGATTAGAACTTGATTTCAATTTCGACACCGGCAGGGAGCTCAAGACCGGTGAGAGCTTCAACAGTTTTGTTGGAAGGTCTCAGAATGTCGATGAGTCTTTTGTGGGTACGAAGTTCAAACTGCTCACGGCTGTCTTTGTATTTATGAACAGCGCGGAGAATGGTTACGATCTCTTTTTCGGTAGGGAGCGGAATAGGACCGGAAACGCGAGCACCAGTGCGCTTTGCAGTTTCAACAATCTTTTCTGCTGCCTGATCGATAAGCTGATGATCATAGCTCTTCAGTCTGATTCTGATTTTTTCTTTGACTGCCACTAAAATCGCCTCCTTAATTGATTCCCAATGACTCTTGGGGTGCGACCTTGTGAAACACATTCCACGTTCCCGTGTGTTTCATGTCTTCTCATTAAAAAACGGAAATGCCGCACTCTATTATATATTATATATAATAGACGCAAGTATCTCCGGACGCACGCACCTATAGCTTTTTAAGCGCAATGGCACGCATTAATAACAAGACCCGTCGAACGCAGCTCATCACATACGCCGACACACATGGGTGTGCAGTATTTCTTGTCGCCCGGTTTAAAATCGGACATACTCTGCGGAAATTACCTGTCACACAGACAGCAACCTCCCGCTTCATCGCATATCGTGCGGACGTCACACAAGTGATATGCTTGCATAGCATCCGCCTTGTTGCAGTCACGCAAGACATATTATATTATATAACAAGCCCTTTGTCAAGCGTTTTTTCGTGATTTTTCAAGATTTTTTTTAAATTTTTTCGTTAAAAATCACAAGACCGTTTTTTGTCC
>JAZQBJ010000004.1:0-11929 GCA_045545715.1 Oscillospiraceae bacterium | reverse complement strand
TGTTAAACTCAACCACCTCGGTTTTGCTAAAAAAGTTAAAGTTGATAAAGATAAAACCCTCATCGTTGACGGCGCAGGCTCCAAAGACGAAATCCAGGGCCGTATCGCAGTTATCAAAGCTTCCTATGAAACCGCACACAGCGATTATGACCGTGAAAAACTCCAGGAAAGACTTGCAAAACTCGTTGGCGGTGTAGCAGTTGTTAAATGCGGCGCAGCAACCGAAACCGAAGCAAGAGAAAAGAAACTCCGTATCGAAGACGCTCTTAACGCAACCAAAGCAGCAGTTGAAGAGGGTATCGTAGCAGGCGGCGGCGTTGCTCTTGTTAACGTAATCGGCGAAGTTGAAAAACTTCTTGCACATACTTCCGGCGATGAAAAAACCGGTGTTGCAATCGTTGTTCGTGCTCTTGAAGAACCGATGCGTCAGGTTGCAGTAAACGCAGGTCTTGACGGTTCCGTTGTTGTTGATAAAGTTCGCCGTTCCAGAAAAGTCGGCTATGGTTTCAACGTATTTACCGAAGAATTCACCGACATGATTGAAGCCGGTGTTGTTGACCCCGTTAAAGTAACCCGCAGCGCACTCAATAATGCAGCTTCCGTTGCATCCATGGTTCTTACCACCGAAAGCCTTGTAACCGAAATCCCCGAATATCAGGGCAGATTCATCAACGAGGTTCAGGAAAAAATGCACCAGGTTCCGAAACCCTCCGGCAACTGGTAATCACAAAATAAAAATCAAAAAGGCTTCCCGGAAGGGAAGCCTTTTTTGCGTTAGTATCTGATTTTTATAAAACCTTCACATCCGGTTTCGGAATATGGAAGAAAACCGCAGGATTTATAAAATTCAACAGTTTTTTCGGTTTTGTCTGTAGCAAGCTGGGTTTGATAAACTTCCGGATAATATTCCAGAATGGTCTTTAAAAGCTTTGTTCCGATTCCTTTTCGCTGATATTCCGGAAGTACAAGAATATCCTGAATAAACAGAACGGAAAATCCGTCGCCGACGGCACGGATCAATCCGACAAGTTTGTTTTCGTCATGAGCACAAAGAATTTTTAACGAATGCTCAAATGCGTGCTCAAGCATTTCCGGACGGTTTGTGTATGAGCACCAGCCAACACTGTTATATAAATTCAAAATTTCATCAGAATTATATTTTGTGTATTCTGTTATTTTAATTTCCATAAGTTCTCCTTTCAATTTTTATTAAAAGAGAACAAAACGCAGCCTCATAAAATGCCTCCTTAAAATATTATAAATCAAAAAGGTCGAATATTTCCACCTTTTCGGTTTCGTAATTGCATACGGCTATCTGCAAATCTTTGGCGTTCCAGGTATCGGAACGCAGCGCAACAAAACCGTATTCCGTTTCCGCAATGGTTTCGCTCATTCCGTGCCCAAGAATAATGTCATCAAGATAAGGAAAGTATTTTTCGCTTTCATCGCAGTCAAATAAACTGACGTATGTATCTTCGAAAATTTCTGCTTCATCATAGTCTAAATGCTTGTTTTTGAAGCGTCCGGTTTCTGTATCATAAACATGATAATATCCGTCGTATTTTTCTTCAAAGGAAAAATCCAGATAAGAAACGTAAATATATCTTCCATCGGCAGAAGCATCGCAGTCGTAATATGTTTTTTCTTTAAAAATTTCTTCAAATTCTTTATATACACGGTCGGTTATTGTGCGGTTTTCAAGATCATAAACGATTATTCCGAAGCAGCCGAAGAATATAGCTTTGTTTTGGTCGGCATACAAAACTTTCGGCATTTCCGCTCCGATGTTCATATCGTTTATATCAGAAAAATCGAGCTCTTTTGGCTGTTTTGAACATGAAGAAAAAAGAAGAACGAATATGAGTAAAAAAATAACAAGCTTATTCATACAATCACCGCCTTTGATTTGATTATATCACTAAAAAAGTCATCATCAATATTTACGGGCAAATCTTAATAAACAATTAAAAAATAAAAGCCGCCCAAAGGCGGCTTTTGAATTATTCTTCAACTTTTCCAAGCTGGCGGTCAAGCCAGGTGGAAGCAAGGTCAAGAGCTGCATAAAGACCATCGCGTTCTGCACGTTTTACAACCATTTCAGTCGGAGCGGCATTGGGATCGGTGGACATCATCTGAAGGGTGATGTGACCGGCAACTTCAAAACCGCCGGCGGTAGAAGTGTTGTTTATCTGGAGCATAACAACATAAGCGTCTCGCATATCTCCATAATAAAGAATCTTTTTGCTGCGAACAAGGGGACGACCCTTGTAAGTCATAAACTGTTCAGACATACTTTCCTCCAAATGATCAATCGTTAAGATAAGTTTTTACAAGAATCTGAAGAAGCTCGTCGCGATCGATTCTGCGGATAAGGCTTCTTGCATTGTTGTGAGTGGTAATATAAGTGGGATCTTCGGAAAGAATGTATCCGACTATCTGGTTGATGGGATTATATCCTTTTTGGCGGAGAGCATCATAAACAGTTGTAAGTATTGCTTTTATTTCTTTTTCTTTATCTTCTCTGATAGAAAAGGAAATTGTAGGTTCGTTCACGGAAAATCCTCCTCTCATTTTTTGCATCTTTGCAAAACAAAAATTATCACATATATATTCTACATCAAAATTAATATTATAGCAAGAGATGTTTACCAAAAATTATAAAATTAAAATATAATATTTATTTTTTCTATATGAAAAAATTTTTAGCTGTGATATAATTAATAAAAAATACGCAATTTTTTGAAACGGGGATAGTTCTATGGCAAAACTTTATTTTAAATATGGCGCTATGGGAAGTTCAAAATCCGCCCAGGCGCTTATTGCAAAATATAATTATGAAGAACGCGGAATGAAGGTTTGGCTCATCAAACCAAAGACCGATACAAGGGACGGCGCGAGCATTATAAAATCCAGAATCGGTCTTTATGCCGAAGCGGAACAGGTTGGACTCGGCGACAGCATCAAGGAACTTTTTGCAAAGCATGAGGACTGCAACGTAATAATTTCTGATGAATCCCAGTTTTTTGCTCCGGAACAGATCGACGAACTTCGCGATATAGTTGATGAAATGAATATTCCGGTAATGTGCTTCGGGCTTCGCACCGACTTTGTTACAAAACTTTTCCCGGGAAGCATGAGACTTTTTGAAGTTGCGGATTCCATTACAGAAATAAAAACCATCTGCGATTGCGGAGCAAAAGCAACAGTAAACGCAAGAATGGATGACAACGGAAAAATCGTTACCGCAGGCGACCAGATTTGCCTCGGAGGAAACGACAGATATATTGCAATGTGCCATAAATGCTGGAAAAAAGCCATTGCCGAACAGAAATAAGGAGGTAACATCCATGTCAAATTATCCTACTCCCCATATCAACGCGACACCTTCCGATTTTGCAAAAACAGTTCTCATGCCCGGAGATCCTCTTCGTGCAAAATTTGTTGCGGAAACTTATCTTGAAAATGCAAAACTTGTGAACAATGTCCGCGGAGTACAGGGCTATACAGGTACATATAAAGGTGTTCCGGTTTCTGTAATGGCAAGCGGAATGGGAATGCCCTCGATGGGACTTTACAGCTATGAACTTTTCAATTTCTTCGATGTTGATAATATTATAAGAATCGGTTCCGCAGGCGCAATTGTTCCTTATGTAAATATGAGAAGCGTTGTTATTGCACAGGGTGCCTGCCATGATTCAAATTATGCAAATAACTTCGGTCTTCCGGGCGCATTCGCTCCGATTTCTGATTTTGGTCTTCTTTCCGCCTGTGTTGAAACCGCAAAAGAAAAAGGCATTGATTATAATGTAGGAAACATCGTTTCTTCAGATATTTTCTATAATGACGACCTTAATGAAAAATGTGTCGGAATGCCTGTTTTTGAACGTTGGGCTAAAATGGGCGTTCTTGCTTGCGAAATGGAATCCGCAGCTCTCTTTATGAACGCCGCAAGAGCAGGAAAACATGCGCTTTCTGTTTGCACAATTTCTGACAGCCTTGTAACCGGAGAAAATATTTCTTCTGAAGAACGTCAGACTTCTTTCCATGATATGATAACCCTTGTTCTTGATACTGTTGTAAAAATCAGCAAATAAAACACAAATAAAAATAGGGGATAGCATAAAATGTTTGTAATTGGAATAGCCGGAGGAACCGGAAGCGGAAAAACCACTTTTACCGAAACACTTGTTGAACGTTTCGGAAAAGATGTCACAGTAATCCATCATGACAATTATTACAATGTTTTGGATCATCTTACATACGAAGAAAGATGCAAAGTAAATTATGACCATCCGGATTCTTT
Source organism: Oscillospiraceae bacterium (assembly GCA_045545715.1). Lineage (GTDB taxonomy): Bacteria > Bacillota > Clostridia > Oscillospirales > Ruminococcaceae > UMGS1668. The sequence goes on along the minus strand of JAZQBJ010000004.1, from coordinate 7,626 downwards.
TGATACAAAACTTATGATAGAGCATATTAAAAGACTCCGCAGCGGAGAATCCGTTGAGGAACCGGTCTATGATTATACAATTCATAACAGGGATAAAAATAAATCTATAACTCTTACTCCCTCGAAGATTCTTATCATAGACGGTATTTTGATTTTTGAGAATAAAGAACTCTGCGATCTTATGGACCTTAAAATATTTGTCGATACAGATGCGGATGTAAGATTGGGAAGAAGAATTCTCCGCGATATGACCGAAAGGGGAAGAAGCATTGAATCTGTTCTTACCCAGTATGAAACTACGGTAAAACCAATGCATGAAAAATTTGTTGAACCAAGCAAGAAAAACGCGGACATCGTTATTCTTGAAGGCGGAAGAAACAAAGCGGCCATCGATCTTTTTTCCGGATACATAAGCAGATATATTGAGAATAATCAGGAATAATTCAAAAAGCACACCTTTGGGTGTGCTTTTTTGATAAATTAAAAGGAAAAATTTCTTGTTAAATTATAAATCGACTTGAACTTATTTTGCTAATATGATATATTAAAGGTACTGTGAAAAAATATTACACAGGGGAGGAAAATTAAAATGAAAAAAATTTTTGCACTTCTTCTCGCTCTTGTTATGATGCTCTCTCTTGCAGCATGCGGAACTGAGCCCGAAGAAAACGAAGCATCTGACGTTGCTGTTGCAATGATCACCGACTACGGCGACATCACCGACCAGTCTTTCAACCAGACTACTTATGAAGCTTGCAAAGAATTCTGCGAAGCAGAAGGCATCAACTTCGAGTACTTCAAACCCGCAACCGACTCTGACGATGACCGTATTGCTCAGATCGAAAACGCAATCGACAGCGGTTACAACGTAATCGTAATGCCCGGTTTTGCATTTGCAAACGCAATCATCGCAACTGCAGATGAATATCCCGAAGTAAAATTTGTAGCTCTTGACGTTTCTGAATTCGACCTTACCGGCAACGGCTGGACCATTCCTGAAAACGTATATTCTGCAGTTTACCAGGAAGAAATTTCCGGTTATTTCGCAGGCTATGCAGCAGTTAAACTCGGTTACACCAAACTCGGTTACTGCGGCGGTATGGCTGTTCCTGCAGTTCTCAGATTTGGTTATGGCTTCCTTCAGGGCGCAGACGCAGCAGCAGTTGAAACCGGTGCTGATGTAAGCGTTGTTTGGGGCTATGCAAACCAGTTCTACGGCGATGCTGACATCACTGCAGTTATGGATACCTGGTACGGTGAAGGCACCGAACTCGTATTCGCATGCGGCGGCGGCGTTTACACTTCTGTTGCTGAAGCAGCAGCAAAAGTTGGCGGCAAAGTTATCGGCGTTGACGTTGACCAGGCTCCCATCATCGATGGTCTCTATGGCGCAGACATGACCGTAACTTCCGCAATGAAAGGTCTTGCACCTACCGTTAAAACCGTTCTCGGCAGAATCGTTGCCGGCGAATTCGTAGGCGGCACTGTTGAAAACCTTGGTCTTGTTTCCGAAGTTTCTGCAGACAACTACGTACAGCTTCCTGCTTCCACTCAGTGGGCAGATACCTTCACCGAAGATGATTACAACGCACTCGTAGCAGCAATCTACAATGGCGAAATCGTTGTTAACAACGACATCACCATCACTGCTGCTGACAACTGCACTGTTGTTACTGTTAACGATCTCGGTAACCTCAAATAATTTTTATCACAGTATTTAAAAGGGGACAGGCTTTTTGCCTGTCCTTTTTTCTTTATATTGTTAAAGAAATTTTGCTTGTATTTAATCGAAATATGTAGTATTATGATTATAACTATAAGTCAAAATAGGAGGGACGGTAGAGTTGGAGAATCAATATGCAATAGAGATGCTTCATATTACCAAAAAATTCCCCGGAATCATCGCCAACGATGACGTAACTATCCAGCTTAAAAAAGGCGAGATACATGCTCTTCTTGGCGAAAACGGTGCCGGTAAATCTACTTTGATGAGTGTTCTTTTCGGCCTTTATCAGGCAGAAGAGGGTATTATCAAAAAAGACGGTAAAGAAGTACATATCAAAAACCCCAACGATGCAAATGATCTTGGTATAGGAATGGTACATCAGCATTTCAAACTTGTTGAATGTTTCACTGTTCTCCATAACATCATCATGGGCGTTGAACCTAACAAATTTGGCTTCCTTCAGAAAAAAGAAGCCAGAGAAAAAGTTGTTGAACTTTCTGAAAAATACGGTCTTCATATAGACCCGGATGCTTATATTGAGGATATTACTGTTGGTATGCAGCAGCGTACCGAAAGCCTTAAAATGCTCTACCGTGAAGATGAGATCCTTATTTTCGATGAACCCACCGCGGTTCTTACCCCCCAGGAAATTGATGAACTTATGCAGATTATGAAGAATCTTGCGGCGGAAGGAAAATCTATCCTCTTCATTTCTCATAAGCTCAACGAGATCAAAGCCGTTGCAGATCGCTGCAGCGTTCTCAGAAAAGGTAAATATATCGGTACAGTTGATACCAAGGACGCAACTATTGAGGAACTTTCCGCAATGATGGTAGGTCATAACGTAAACCTTCATGTTCAGAAAGAAGAAAGCACTCCCGGAGATGTTGTTCTTGACATTGAAAATATGACCGTTGCTTCCAAAATGCATAAAAACAACGCAGTTAAAAATGTATCTCTTAAAGTACATCGCGGCGAAGTTGTTTGTATCGCAGGTATTGACGGAAACGGCCAGACCGAATTTGTTTATGGTCTCACCGGTCTTGAACCTCTTGTTAACGGAAAAATCACCCTTTGCGGCGAAGATATTACAAAAGCTCCCATCCGCAAAAGACTTCTTTCCGGTATGAGCCATATTCCGGAAGACAGACATAAACACGGTCTTGTTCTTGACTATCCGCTTGATTATAACTGTGTTCTCCAGCGCTATTTTGAACCTGAATTTACCGACAAATTCGGCTTCCTCAAAAAAGGAAATATCAGAAAATATGCTGAAAAGCTTATCGAACAGTATGACGTTCGTTCCGGCCAGGGTCCGATAACCATTGCAAGAAGCATGTCCGGCGGTAACCAGCAGAAAGCAATTGTTGCCCGTGAGATCGATAAGAACCCCGAACTTCTTATCGCTGTTCAGCCCACCCGCGGACTTGACGTCGGCGCAATCGAATATATCCACAAACAGATTGTCGCACAGCGTGACGCAGGAAAAGGTGTTCTTCTTGTTTCCCTTGAACTTGATGAGGTTATGGACGTTTCCGACCGTATCCTTGTTATGTACGAAGGCGAAATCGTCGGCGAACTTAATCCCAAAACCACAACCGAAGATGAGCTTGGTCTTTATATGGCCGGTGCAAAGAGAGATGAGGTGAAAGCATGATCAAGAAAATTTTAAAAAATGAGGCTTTCCAGTCTCTGTTTGCTTCTTTTATCTGTATCGTGCTCGGCGTTTTGGTCGGTTATATCGTTCTTCTTTTTATTAACCCCACCGGTGCAGGTGAAGCAATTTCCGAAGTTCTTAAAAACTTCTTCCATTATTCCAAAGCAAACCTTCAGCTTAAAAACTTCGGTAACACCCTTGTAAAAACCGCTCCGCTTATTATGTGCTCTCTTTCCATTCTTTTTGCATATAAAGTAGGTCTTTTCAACATCGGTGCTCCCGGTCAGTATTGCGTTGGTATCTGCGTATGCCTTTATTGTGCACTTTCTCTCGGACTCGGCTGGATTCCCTGCATGATCATTGCTGCAGTTTGCGGCGCACTTTATGGTGCAGTTGTAGGTCTTCTCAAAGCTTACTGCAACGTTAACGAAGTTATTTCCGGTATTATGCTCAACTGGATCGCTCTTTACAGCACCAACATGATTCTTACTCCTGTAAAAGAGATAACCAGCCCCTATACCTTCCATCTTGACGTTGAAGCCCCGCAGGCAATTCTTCCGACTCTCGGACTTGAAAAATTGTTTGCAGGAAACGAAAGAGTAACCATAGCTCTTCCGCTTTCCATTATTGCTGCGGTTATTATCCTTATTGTTCTTGAAAAAACCAAATTCGGTTATGAACTCAAAGCAACCGGCTTCAATAAAAACGCTGCAAAATATTGCGGTATGGCAGAGAAGAGGAACATCATCGTTACTCTTATGATTTCCGGCGGAATTGCCGCTCTCGGTGCTTCCTTCCTTTATCTTACCGACTTTGAGCAGTGGTCCTGCACTTCTTCCGCAGTTCCCGCAATGGGCTTCAACGGAATTGCAGCTGCATTCCTCGGCGGTCTTAACCCCATCGGTGCAATTTTCTCTTCCTATTTTATTCAGCATATTACCAACGGTGGCGCATTCGTTGATAAAACCATGTACTGCTCCCAGATTTCCGACCTTATTTCCGCGATCATCATTTATCTTTGCGGTTTCGTATTCTTCATTAAATATGCAATGAACTATCTCATTGATAAAAATGAAGAAAAACAGGCCATTAAAGCAAAAGCCGCTGCGGAAGCAAATACTCAGGAAGGAGGCGATAAATAATGTTATTACTTATTCAGTACACATTGATTTTTGCCTCGGTTCTTCTCCTTGTTGCTCTCGGCGGATGCTTTGCTGAACATTCCGGTGTTATCAACCTTGGTCTTGAAGGTATCATGGTAATCGGTGCTCTCGGCGGCGCTCTTATGATGAGATATGCTCCGGACAGCATGGGTGCTTTCGGACTTATAATCTGTGTTCTTCTTGCCTCAATTGCTTTTGGTGTAGCTTATTCTTCACTGCTTGGCGTAGCCTGCATCAACTTCAAAGCTAACCAGACCATCGTCGGTACCGCAATGAACATGCTCGGTACTGCGGCGGCAACCGTTATTGTAAAAGCAATCAACACCGCAACCAACCCCAACGACGTTTCTTCCACCATTCAGTATGTTGATGAGAAAAAACAGTTCATTGTAAACATCGGAAGCTTTGAATTCAACTGGTTCATGGCTGTTGCCGTAATTGCTCTTGTTGTTGCATATGTCACCCTTTATAAAACCAAATTCGGTCTTCGCCTTATGGCTTGCGGTGAACATCCCCAGGCAGCAGACAGCGTTGGTATCAACGTTTATAAAATGCGTTGGGCAGGCGTTCTTATTTCCGGTGTATTCGGCGGTCTCGGCGGTATCTGCTATATTCTTTCCGGTGTTTCTGAATGGAAATTTGAAAACGGTGTAGCAGGCTTTGGCTTCCTTGCACTTGCAGTTATGATCTTTGGCCAGTGGAAACCTACCAGAATCGCTATGGCTGCGCTTATCTTCGGTTTCTTCCGTGCACTTTCCAACGTTTATTTCGGATTTGAATTCCTTGTTGACCTCAACATTCCGGGCTCCATTTACAATATGCTGCCCTATATCATCTGCCTTATTGTTCTTGCATTTACTTCCAAAAAATCCAGAGCACCTAAAGCAGAAGGTATTCCTTACGATAAGGGACAGAGATAATATTTCATTTATCAAAACAGCCGTAAAGTTCTTAAACTTTACGGCTGTTTTTTGTTTGATTACTTTTTAGGAATAAAAGCAGGGTTGAATGCGTAATAGTTTTTGCTGTTAAGTCCATCAAGAACATGTTCAAGACTTTCGCCAAAGCGTTGATAATGAACAATTTCCCGTTCACGGAGGAATTTAATTACGTCGCGGACGTCCGGGTCATCACAAAGGTTGAGAATATTGTCATAAGTTTTTCTTGCTTTTTGTTCTGCACCCATATCCTCATGAAGGTCTGCAATTGGGTCGCCGGTGGACTGAATTGTTGCCGCAGTCCAGGGTACTCCGTTTGCATCAACCGGATATATTCCGACTGTGTGGTCAACAAAATAAGGCGCAAAGCCGCTTTTTTCAATTTCCGACATGGAAAGATTTCTGGTAAGCTGATGAACGATGCTTGCCACCATTTCCATATGTGCAAGTTCTTCGGTTCCGATATCTGTGAGAGTTGCTTTGACTTTGTCATTCGGCATTGCATAACGCTGATTCAGATAACGCATTGATGCGCCGAGTTCACCGTCAGGTCCTCCAAGCTGGGTTATAATGATTTTTGCCATTGCCGGATCGCATTTTGATATTTTTACAGGATGCTGAAGTTTCTTTTCATAAATCCACATATATCATACCTCCTCATATTCCCAGGGCCAGGGACCTTCGGTCCATTGCCATGTATTCTGACCTGAATAATCTTCATGACGAAGCATTCCGAATTTTTCCGTATATTCCTCCGCGGCTTTTTTTCTCATTTCAAGATGCTTTTTATAAAAAGCAAGCGCTTCGGCGCAATTCGGATGTGTATCAAGGAACAAAGAGGTTTCCGCAAGAATAAAATCACATGTTGCAATTCTTGAAAGAAGAGTTTTCTGTTCGTTCATTCTGTTGCCTTTCTGCCGAGATAAGGCAAATCAAGAGCAGGGAAGAGCGTTCCGCGTGAAAGAGCCGTCGCACCGTCATAAACATTGCACCAGGCCTGGGAAGGAACTTTTGCCATGGCAAGAATCCCTTCGTTGCTTCCGCAGAAGCAAGGCTGATTAATATTGCCGTTGTTTTCCATAAAATCTATCTCCTGAAAAAATTGTAATACACATTTTGATGTGCAATATATATTATGTTAAACCTAAATTCAGCGGGACAAATTTTATAAAAACTCCTTTTTTAGAAAATAAATATCAAAAAAACGAAATAAAAAAATATTTTTTTGAAAAATGATATTGCAAATTTTAATATTATAATTATAATATATAATATATAAAAGCGTAAAACTATAAAAACTTCATGGAGGAACTTGACATGCCTGAAATCACTTATAAAATCACCGAAGAATGCGGCGTAATTTCCGAAAACTCCAGAGGCTGGACCAAAGAACTCAACCTCGTAAGCTGGAACGATCGTCCTGCAAAATATGACATCCGCGAATGGGCTCCCGACCACAGCAGAATGGCAAAAGGTCTTACCTTTACCGCTGAAGAGCTTGGTGAACTCCGCAGACTTCTTGAAAACCTCGATCTTCCCACCGAAGATCTTCCGGACTGATTTAAAAAATCCGGCGACAGACCAAAAGAGATTTGTCCAATAACGGGCATTTCCCACGATTGACAAAACGGGGAACTGTCCGTTTTTTATGTTTATTTATTCCGGGAAACCGATCCCACAAGGAAGGAAGAAAATATTTTGATTCGTGAAGATTTAAGAAACGTTGCAATTATTGCCCACGTTGACCACGGCAAAACCACTATTGTTGATGAAATGCTCAAACAGAGCGGAACTTTCCGTGACAATCAGGTAGTTGAAGATCGAGTAATGGACTCCGGCGACCTTGAGCGCGAAAGAGGCATCACTATTCTTGCAAAAAACACCTCCGTTCATTATAACGGAGTAAAGATCAATATCATCGATACTCCCGGACACGCAGACTTCGGCGGCGAAGTTGAACGTGTTCTTAAAATGGTCGATGGCGTTATCCTTCTTGTTGATGCGGCAGAAGGCCCCATGCCTCAGACCAGATTTGTTCTTCAGAGAGCTCTTGAACTTAATCATCCGGTAATCGTTGTAGTCAACAAAGTTGACAAACCCGACGCAAGACTTGATGAAATCGGCGACGAAGTTCTTGAACTT
>JAZQBJ010000003.1:0-3259 GCA_045545715.1 Oscillospiraceae bacterium | reverse complement strand
ACCTCGGTGCTCTCGGCGCATTGCCGGAAAGATATTCATCCGCAGTTACGAATGGATATCTGTTCAAATCTGTCATTGCTTCTGAAATATCTTCGACTTTTTCGGGACAATGAATATCCCGAAAGATTATTCCTTTGAGTTCCGACTCCAGTTCATCATTGGTCTTATCCGAAAGGTCTGACATGTATTCCATGTCAACTCTTGCTTTCTCGGATATGGAAACTGCCAATGCTTCGCTTGCGGTATCAACAGAAGTCACCGCCACATGAGGACGGATAGTTCTTTTACTGAACATATCGGCTTTACGTTTAAAGTTACCTTCTTCATCAAGAACTTCGAGAGAACAGAGAAGATAATAGCTTGAATCCTCTCCAAAAGCCATGCTGTTACCTCGGCTCGATATCAAACCATATTTCTTTGTGTAATCATCATAGAGCTTGTTGAGATTATCCTGTTCGGCCTTGATATCTTCATCAGAATAATCCTCTGTCTGATACTCTATGAGTTTTCTTGCAGATTCTCTTAAAGCTATCATTCCTCGGATTCTGTTTTCCGCTGTTACGGAAACATCTACCGGGTGCATACGGGAGTTTTCTCTGAAATATATCTTTCCGTCGATTATTGCATAGCTGAAGTTTCGAATATTCGGATCTGCAGGGATTGATTTATCTTCTTCCTCAATCTCATCAACCTCATATTCCGTAATCTCCGCATGAAGGTTGCTGGCTGCTCCCCGAAGAAGTTCCGAAAGTTCTGCGTTTTCATAAGGCTTGCAGGTGCTTTCCATACCGAAACGTGAAGAAACCATCTGCATTTCGCCGAGAATCATATCCGGATTTTTTACGAAATAGCTGTTCATCTTTATTCCGTTTTCGTCCGTATCAAGATGAACCCAATCAGGTTCGATATCAATCATTCGGTCACGCTTTTGAAGAAAGAGGATATCTGCCGTAACTTCTGTTCCGGCATTCTTCTTGAAAGCATTGTTCGGAAGTCTTATTGCGCCGATAAGCTCAGCTCTCTGGGCAAGATATTTTCTTACTGCGGAAATTTCTTTATCCATAGTTCCTTTGGAAGTTATGAATGCTACAACGCCACCCGGACGGACTTTATCAAGAGCCTTGGCAAAGAAATAGTCATGGATTAGGAAATGGTATTTATCGTATCTTTTATCGAGGACTTTGAAATCTCCGAAAGGAACATTGCCAATCGCTACATCAAAGAAGCTGTCCGGAATATTCACCTTTTCAAATCCTGTAACTGCAATATTGCTGTTCTGATAAAGCTGCTGTGCGATTCTTCCGCTTATGGAATCAAGCTCAACACCGTAAACCTTGCTGTCACTCATGGATTCCGGAAGACTTCCTATGAAGTTACCAACTCCGCAGGAAGGTTCAAGGATATTGCCGTTTCTGAAGCCCATCTGATAGAGTGCGGAATACATGGCACCTGTTATTTCAGGATGAGTATAGAAAGCGGTGAGGGAACTTGCTCTTGCAGCTTCATATTCTTCGGGAGTAAGAAGGCTTTTAAGTTCTTTGTGTCTCGGAAAACTCTCCTCAAAACATTCCGCAAGGCCGCCCCAGCCGACATATCTTGAAAGTATCTCCTGCTCTTCCGGAGTGGCAAGCCTGTTTTCATCTTCCACCTTATGGAGAATGATGATGGCTTTAACATTAGCAAAATATTTCTCCATTATTGTTCCGTATCCAAGTTCTTTATCGGTTATGCGGAAATTATGCCTTTCTTCTTTCGGAATCTCCGGGTGCAGAGGATAGAACTCAACTCTTTCTGCCTTAACTTTCGGTTTAGGAGGATTGAGCACGGGAGTTTCTTCTTTTTCAGATGGTTCGGATTCCTTTTGAGCACGGTGCTCAAAAGGTTCTTCCTGTGTTGGTTCTTCAATTCCTTCTTCCAGTTCCTCTAAGTTCGATAAAGATAATGGTTTGTTCCGTCATGGTGGATTGCATCACAGCGAAAATCACCGTTTTTATCGACATACCATGTGGCGTAATCCATATCGGTATAAAGGCAGTCGGAGATATTGCCGCTTTCAATTTCTTTGTATCCGGAAAACCTTCCGTTCCATCTGCCTATGTCTGCAATAACTAGAATAGGTCCGTTTAATTTTATATTGAGGTTACAGCGGTCATCATCGAGATAATCGTTGTTTGTTTCATACATTTTCTCAATTCGTTCTTCTTCGGAAAGTTCCGGATAATATTCTTCCATCTCGAATTTCCAATCATCATAGTCAAGATTTATGTTACTCCAGATGATGTGCTTTTTATCGTTCACCGTTCTTCACCTCGCTTCCGGTTATTTGAACGATTTTTTGTTTGTTTTTCCTGTTGCTGCTGGAAGTTAAGTTCTTTTTCAGCTCTTTCAACCAGATCTCGTTCCGCTGTTTTTCTGTCCATGAAGTAATGTCCCCAGAAATAATTGTCATTTCCGGTACATTCCCATGTTACATATGGAGCAGCAGCTTCAGGATGTTCGCCGAGTACAAACTCGGTGTTTCCAACATGTATGTTGTCGGTTATAATGTATCCTGCATTTTGTCGTTGGTACATAAACACACCACCTTTCAGATTAATTATGTAATTGATTGACTGCTGTAAAATGCTGTGATAATATTTTAAATATAGTATGTTATGGAAGTGATTTAATGCCGCTTTTGCTTGTAAGAAACGATATAACAAAAATGGAATGCGATGCCATAGTAAACGCCGCAAATAACGGTCTTCGCGGTGGCGGAGGTGTTGACGGCGCAATTCACCGTGCCGCAGGAATCGGTCTGCTTGCGGAATGTATCACTCTCGGAAAATGTCAAACCGGGAAAGCCAAAGTTACAAAAGGATATAAGCTTCCATGCAAATATGTTATCCATGCTGTCGGACCCATCTGGAAAGACGGTGAACACGGAGAAGAGGAACTTCTTCGCAGCGCATATAATGAATGCCTTGCCATAGCGCTTGAAAAGGAATGTGAAAGCATTGCTTTCCCATTGATTTCCGCAGGAGCTTACGGTTACCCGAAAGATAAAGCAATGAAGGTTGCTCTTAATTGCTTTAGCGAATTTCTTCTTGAGCATGATATGCTCATCTATCTTGTAATCTTCGATAAGGAGAGCACTACCCTCGGCGAAAAGCTTTTCCCGAACATCGCAAAATACATAGACGATAATTATATCGGCATAAAACAGGTTATGGCGGAGAAACGCAGAAGAGAGGAATTCGAGGATTATTCAAATCTTTCC
>JAZQBJ010000002.1:0-3325 GCA_045545715.1 Oscillospiraceae bacterium | reverse complement strand
TGCAAAAGATTCCTGCGGACCTTATAATTACGACGTCGTTACGGGTCTTATCAAAGCCGCAAAGGATAACGATATAAAATTTGCCGTGGATATTTATCCTTTCTATGGTTCAGACGTGGATTCCACCCTTAATGCCGGCTATGACATCCGGCACGGACTTATCGGCTCCGGAGTTTATGCTTCCCACGGTTATGAACGAAGCCACAAGGAAGGCGTTGAAAACACTCTTAAGCTTCTTATCGCTTACTGCAAATAATAAATCCATTTGACAGAGGCTTTGCCTCTGTCTTTTTTGTCATATATGTTATAATGTCATTATCAAAATAAAATATCCGGAGCGAAAATATGAATTTCAACGAAAAACTCGTATCACTACGCAAACAAAAAGACTGGACCCAAGAAGAACTTGCAAAAGCTCTTTTTGTTTCACGAACAGCCGTTTCAAAATGGGAATCCGGAAGAGGTTATCCCAATATCGAATCCCTTAAAACAATTGCAAAACTTTTTTCGGTTTCCGTTGATGAACTTCTTTCCAACGACGAACTCGTCATTGCTGCAAAATCCGAAGCAACAGAAAAAGCCGTTGCCATTCTTTTCGGTTTTCTTGACTGCATGAATATGCTTCTTTTATTTCTACCGTTTTTCGGGGAAAAAATCGGCGAAAAGATTTTGTCCGTTTCATTAACAAATCTTACTCAAATATCCCCTTTTGTCAAAACCACTTATATATTTTTTATAGGTCTTTCTGTACTTTTTGGAATCCTTCAGCTTGCTTTACAGAATTTTGAAAAAAGTTTTTGGCAAAGGAACAAATTCATTGTATCAATTGTTTTAAATGTTCTCGGACTTTTTGTTTTCATTATCAGTACCCAGCCCTATGCAGGTGCATTTCTTTTGTTTTTATTGATAATAAAGCTTTTTTTCGCGTTAAAAATACGGTGACACTTTTCGTATCGCCAAAGCCACCATACGTTTCTTGAATGCTGAAACTCCTTGCCTTATGTTTGTTTTAAAAATATGGCAAGGAGATTTTTTTATGAAAACAAAATTTTATTTTATTGCATCGCTTTTTTTGCTTATCCTTTTTATCGTTTTTACAATCTTGGTCATCTGCGTTGATGTACAGCCAATCGGTCCAAACTTTTCATCTGTTGGTCTCGCAACCATAAACGGTTTTTTCCGTGATTCAGTAGGTTATAATCCAATTTGGTATAAAATCACCGAGTTTATCGGTTTTTCGGCAATTTTCACCGTTTTGGGTTTTGCCTCATTTGGTCTTTTTCAGCTCATCAAAAGAAAAAGTCTGCTGAAAGTTGATTCGGATATTTATATTCTTGGAGGATTATATCTGCTTGTTTCCGCAGTTTATTATTTTTTTGAAATCAATACCATAAATTATCGTCCGGTTATCATAAACGGGGAACCAGAAGCATCGTATCCATCCTCACACGTAATGCTTATCTGCACAATTATGGGAAGCGCAATTATGCAATTTATAAACAGAACGAAAAATAAAAAACTGCTTTTTAGCGCAGTTACGATTTATTCCGTAATAATCGCCATAACCGTTACAGGAAGATTACTTTCCGGTGTACACTGGTTCAGCGATATTATCGGCAGTTTGATTTTAAGCGGTTCTCTGCTTATGTTATATAACTCATGTATTTTGTTTTTCCGCCGCAAAAAATCCGTCTGACAGAGGCTTTGCCTCTGTCTTTTTTTGTTAAGATATGATAATATAAATTTATCAAACAACGGGAGAAAAAGAATGGAAGTCACAATAAATAATCTCGAATCCTATCTTGCAAAAACTTATGGCGGTTTTGCAGAGAAAAACGGCGTTGCCCTTGCGGAAAACAATCTTTTCATGAAGCTTGTTGAAGAAATAGGCGAAGTCGCGGAAGTTATCAACAAAAAAACCGGAAGAAAGGCCGACAGCGGAACCAACCTTAACGCCGAACTCGGAAACGAACTTTGCGACGTTATACATTATGCGGTTGCCATTGCCGCAGTAAACGGACTTGATTTAAACAGCATTATAATCGAAAAGGACCGCAAAGCAGCAATTAAATATAACCACAAAATAAATCTTGAAAATTTTATTTTAAATCAAGCGAGGTAATTTTATGATTATCTGGATAAGCGGCGCTTACGGCGTTGGAAAATCAACACTTGCTGAAAAACTCCTCAGTCGCATTGACAATTCAATGATTTTTGATGCCGAAGAAGTGGGAAACGCAGTCCGCGAAAATTATCCCGGCGAACCTTATGGAGTAGTTTATGAAGACTATCCCCTTTGGTGTGATTTTAATTATATGCTTTTAAAAGATATTCATAGCAATTTTTCAAAAAACATTTTGGTACCCATGACCTTGATAAGAAAAAATTCATACTCAAGAATAATCGAACGCCTTATTAACGACGGGATTGATATAAAATTTATTATTTTGGAAGCCGGATATAAAAATATTCACGACAGAATTTTGGCAAGAGGCGAAGATGAGGATTGTTGGTGCATAGAAAATATCGAAATGTCGCAAACCGGTTCAAAATCTCTTCCTAACGGATTCCATATAAATACGGACGAAAAATCCGTTGACGAAATTGCCGATATTATACTTGAATATTTCAATATATGAAAGGACTTCAAATGTTTAATAAAATAACCGAACATATCTATATATATCCCGCGGAGCATTATACCGACCGCCCGAACATCGGACTTATCGTCGGAGAGGAAAAATCTCTTCTTTTCGATGCGGGAAATTCGGAAAAACATGTTGAAAAAATGAAAAAGGAACTTTCGGAACAAGGTCTTCCCTTTCCGGATTTTGTGCTTCTCTCCCATTGGCATTGGGATCATTCCTTCGGCGCAAAATTCTGGAAAGTTCCGATAATTTCCGGAAGGAAAACCGATGAAAAACTCCGCGAAGTAATGAACTGGAAATGGGACGATTTTTCCATGGAAAACCGCATCAAAACCGGCGAAGATATCGTTTTCTGCACCGAAATGATAAAACGCGAATATCCCGAAAGGGATAAAATCAAAGTCGTTCCCTCCGATGTTGTTTTTGATGAAGCAATGTCAATTGATCTGGGCGGAATATCCTGCGAACTTATCCATGCAAAAGGCCCCCATTCGGAAGATTCGGTAATATGTTATATCCCTTCGGAAAAATTCATATTCCTCGGCGACGCAAACTGCAAGGATCTTTACGGAAAACCCTGGGATTTTGATATCGAGCATGAGGAAGATTTTTTGGAAAACGTCGCAAAAATTCCTTATGATGAAAAGCTCGTCGATGATTTTATTGCTCTTCTTGAT
>JAZQBJ010000001.1:0-9604 GCA_045545715.1 Oscillospiraceae bacterium | reverse complement strand
ACTCCTTGGCTCACAGAACGACTTGGCTACGATCCGACTTTGCTGGTGTTATGAGGGAATCCATTGTCGATGGTCCGGGAATCCGGATGACCATTTTCGGCCAGGGCTGTCCTCATCACTGCAAAGGCTGTCATAATCCGGAAACCCATGACCCGAACGGCGGGTATATTAGCCACCCGGAAAATATTCTTAAAGCAATTGAACAGAACCCGCTTTTGCAGGGAGTCACCTTTTCCGGCGGAGAACCTTTTTTTCAGGCGGAAGCTTTTTCGGAACTCGGCGAAGAAATTAAAAAGCGCGGACTTCATATTGTTACATATTCCGGATATACTTTTGAACAGATAATTTCCGGAATCGAAGAGGGAAGACCCGGCTGGAAAGAACTTCTTTCCGTAACGGATCTTCTTATTGACGGACGCTTTGTTCTTGAAGAAAAATCGCTCAATATACTTTTCCGGGGTTCGAAAAACCAGCGCCTTATCGACGTTAAAAAAAGCCTTGAAGCCGGGGAAGCGGTTCTTTGGGATCCGGAAGAGGAAAGCGGAGTTCTGAGGTATAAAAAATGAAAAAACCCGAACTGACTTCCTTCCATCTGCATATAATCGCAATGGCGCTTATGCTCTGCGACCATCTTTGGGTAACAATCGTTCCCGGGAACGATTGGCTTACGGATATCGGAAGAATTGCTTTTCCGATTTTTGCCTTTATGAACGTGGAAGGTTTTTTCCATACAAAAAACCTGAAAAAATATTTCGGAAGACTTCTTCTTTTTGCGCTGATTTCAGAAATTCCGTTCAATCTTGTTCTGGGCGGGATTTTTTATCCTCTGCATCAAAACGTTCTCTGGACTTTTCTTATAAGCACGGGGCTTATGTGGATCAACGAAAACGCAAAGGAAAAATCGCTTCTGATAAGATTCCTTGTGGGAGCGGGAAGCCTTGCAATGGGCTTTATCCTCGGCCTGCTGAGCTTTTGCGATTATCATTATGCGGGAATTTTTACCGTTCTTGTTTTCTATTTCTTCCGGGGAAGAAAATGGTGGTGCTTCGCCGGCCAGCTTATATGCCTTTGGTATATAAATTTTGAAATACTTTCTGGCTTTGAATATGTTTTTGAAATTTCCGGAATGGAGATCCATATTCTTCGCCAGGGATTCGCGCTTCTTGCGCTTATACCTATCTGGCTTTATAAAGGGAAACAGGGACTTTATAACAGGGGAATAAAAGCGCTTTATTATTGGTTCTATCCGGCGCATCTTGCGGTTTTGTGGCTTTTGATGGAAATAATCGCATAAAATAAAGAAAAAACACGTTTTTATTTTTTAAAAACCCTTGCATTTTCATATTTAATATGTTAATATTATTAAAGTAATATGTTAGACTAAAGGAGTGGGAAGAAAAAACCCGCTCCTTTCTATTTACCGAAAGAATTTTTGGAGGTGTTTTTTTGGCGGAAAAAAAGAAAAATACCGCGCAGATCTGCACTGAACTTGCTCTTCCCGTAGCGGAACAAATCGGCGTTGAACTTTGGGACGTCCGCTTTGAAAAAGAGGGCACGGAGTGGTACCTGCGCTTTTTTATTGACAAAGAAGGTCTTACCATTGAAGACTGCGAAAACTTCAGCCGTGCAATGGACCCCATTCTTGACGAAGCAGACCCCATCGAAAAAAACTATGTTCTCGAAGTTTCTTCCCCGGGAATTGAAAGAAAACTCATCACCGAAGAACATGTAAAACGCTATCTCGGCTATCTTGCAGTTGTAAGATTTATCCGCGCTCCCGAAGGATATAATCAGAGAGAATTCCTTCTTCAGCTTGATGATATCAAAGAAGGAGTTATCACCGCTTCTTTCGAAGACGGAACCGAAATGGTATTTAATAAAAACGAAACCGCATATATCAAACTTTATTACGATTTTAACAGCGATGACTGAGGAGGAATTATAAAAAAATGAACGCAGAGTTTTTTGAAGCCCTCGCGCTTCTTGAAAAAGAAAAAGGCATTTCCGTCGAATACCTTTGCGAAAAAATCGAAAACGCCATTGCCATTGCAATCCGCCGTGACTATGTCGGAACCGAAGACGTAAAAGTAATCATCGATCCCGAAACAAGAACTTTTGATGTTGCAATCAGAAAACTTGTTGTTGAAGAAGTTGAGGATGCTGCAAACCAGATTATCCTCGACAAAGCAGTAAAATATAACAAAAAAGCTCAGCTCGGTGACGTTGTTGATATCCCGCTCGAAACCAAAGAATTCGGAAGAATCGCTGCCCAGACCGCAAAACATGTTATCAAACAGGGCATTCGCGAAGCAGAAAGAGGCCAGGTTCTCAAAGAATTCCAGAGCCGCGAGCATGAGATCATCACCGCAACCGTAATCAGCACCGATCCTGTTCGCGGAAGTGTAACCCTTGAAATCGACCACAACGAAGCTTTCCTCCTCAAATCCGAACAGATTCCCGGCGAGGTTTTCCAGGACGGCGAGAGAACCAAAGTTTACGTTGTTGAAGTAACCGCTTCCGAACGCGGCCCCAAAGTTATGATTTCCAGAACCCACCCGGGCCTTGTAAAACGCCTTTTCGAAATCGAAGTTCCCGAAATTTATGAAGGAACCGTTGAAATCAAAGCCGTTTCCCGCGAAGCAGGTTCCAGAACAAAACTTGCCGTTTGGAGCAAAGATCCCGACGTTGATGCAGTCGGCGCCTGCATCGGTACCCGCGGCGCTCGTGTTGCAAAAATCGTTGACGAACTCGGCGGCGAAAAAATCGACGTTGTTCAATATTCCGAAGACCCGGCAGAATTTATTGCCGCCGCTCTTTCCCCGGCAAAAGTTGTTTCCGTCGAAGTTGATCCCGAAGGCAACAAATCCTGCAAGGTAAAAGTTCCGGATGAACAGCTTTCCCTTGCAATCGGCAACAAAGGCCAGAACGCAAGACTTGCCGCAAGACTTACCGGCTGGAAGATCGATATCAAACCCGAAAGCGGATTTTGGGGCGAAGAAGAATAATTTTAACATAACGGATAAACTTTTCCGAAAGGAGGAAGCCTTTTTATGAAAAAAATACCGGAAAGAATGTGCACCGGCTGCGGAGAAAAAAAGCCGAAACGCGAACTTATCCGCGTTGTAAAAAGCCCGGAAGGAGTTATCTCCCTTGATAAAACCGGAAGAAGCCCGGGAAGAGGCGCTTATGTCTGCCCGAATCCGGAATGCCTTAAAAAGGCGCGCAAAACAAAACGCATCGAAAGGGTTTTCGAAACCTCGATTCCGGAAGAAGTTTATGACGCGCTTGAAAAGGAGCTGGAATCCGATGGCGAATGAAAAACTTCTTGGATTTCTTGGTCTTTCAAAAAAAGCCGGAAAACTTGTTTTCGGTTTTGATATGACCGAAGAAGCCATGAGGAAAGGAAATGCAAAGGCCGTTCTCCTTTCAGGCGATTGTTCCGAAAGAACCGCAAGAAACGTAAAACGTATTGCGGAAGAAACCGGAACAGAAGTTTTGATTTTACCCCTTACTATGGACGAAATAGGATATGCCGTTGCAAAACGTGCCGGAGTGCTTTCCGTTTGCGACAGCGGCTTTTCAAAAAAAATAAAAGAGCTGCTGGAAAGCGGCATGCACAAAGCATGAACGAGTTTGGAGGAATTGCATAGATGATTGAAAATATTAAATATAAAGCGGCGGATCTTGCAAAGGACCTTAAAGAACCTGTAAAAGACGTTCTCGACGTTCTCGGCGAAAAATTCCCCGCAAAAAAGGCCCAGGCAACCCTTACCGAAGAGGAACTTAACTATGTTTTCGAACATTATACCAAAAAGAACGAAGTAACAAGTTTTGCTCCTTATTTCGCAATGGCCGGCCAGCCTAAAACCGAAAAGAAAAAAGAAGAACCCAAGGCCGAAGCTCCGAAAACCGAAGCTAAACCCGCGCCCAAAGCTGCGGAAAAACCTGCTCCCGCTCCCAAAGCGGAAGAAAAACCCGCAGTAAAAGAAGAAAAGAAACCGGAACCCAAACCTGCACCCAAAGCAGAGGAAAAACCGGCCGAAAAACCTGTTCAGAAAACCGAGCAGAAACCCGCAGACAAAAAACCTGCCGAAAACCGCGATAATCGTGAAAGCCGCGACAACCGCCAGAACGAAAGAAGAAATGATCAGCGCTCTGACCGTCCCCAGCAGAATGGCGACCGCAAATTTGACAACAACCGTCAGCAAAGCGGCGACCGCAAATTCGGCGACAGACCCCAGCAAAGCGGCGACCGCAAATTCGGCGACAGACCTCAGCAAAGCGGCGACCGCAAATTCGGCGACAGACCTCAGCAGAATGGCGACCGCAAATTCGGTGACAAACCTCAGGGCGAAAGAAAATTCGGCGATAAACCCGGTTTTCAGAAAAATGACCGTTTCGGCGACAAACCGAACTTCAACAAAAACGATCGTTTCGGCGGAAACAACTTTGGCTTCGATAAAGACAAAGAGGACAACAGCCACCGCCATGAACCGAAAAAACCGGTTGAAAGAAAACCCAGACCTGCAAACCAGCCTCCGGCAGAAAAACTTGCAGCAGGCGTTGCCCATGTTGATATGAGCGCGGTTTCCGTTGACCTTGATAAATATAACGATAAATACGAACAGATCGCACCTGCTTCTTCCATGAGCGACAGCTATGTAAACAAACAGAAGCTCAACCAGAAGAGCAAACAGCAGGGCAAACCCAAGAAGAGCAAACACGAACAGGAACAGGAAAAACTCAAGAAACTCGAAATGGAGCGTCAGCGCCGTCAGAAACTTGAGATCACCCTTCCCGATGAGATCACCGTCGGCGATCTTGCTCTCAAACTCAAAATCGCTTCTTCCGAAATCATCAAACGCCTTATGCTCCAGGGCATGATGGTTTCCGTAAACGAAGTTATCGACTACGATACCGCAGCCCTTATCGCAATGGACATCGGCGCAAAAGTTGAACACGAAGTTGTTGTAACCATCGAAGACCGCCTTATCGACGACAGCGAAGACGATGCAGCAAATCTCATCACCCGCGATCCTGTTGTCTGCGTAATGGGCCACGTTGACCATGGTAAAACCTCTATCCTCGACTACATCAGAAGCGCACACGTTGCTTCCGGCGAAGCAGGCGGTATCACCCAGCACCTCGGTGCATACAGAGTTACCACCGAAAGCGGAAACTCCATCACCTTCCTTGATACTCCCGGACACGAAGCATTCACCGCAATGCGTGCCCGCGGCGCACTTTGCACCGATATTGCTATCCTTGTTGTTGCAGCGGACGTCGGTATCATGCCCCAGACCGTTGAAGCAATCAACCACGCAAAAGCGGCCGAAGTTTCCATCATTGTTGCAATCAACAAAATCGATAAACCCACCGCAAACCCGGATAAAGTTATGCAGGGTCTTACCGAATACGGTCTTGTTCCGGAAGAATGGGGCGGCGACGTAATCTGCGTTCCCGTTTCTGCAAAAACCGGCGAGAACATCGATACTCTTCTCGAAATGATCACTCTTGTTGCGGAAGTTCGCGAACTCAAAGCAAACCCCGACAGAATGGCAAAAGGTACCGTTATCGAATCCAGACTTGACAAAGGCCGCGGCCCTGTTGCAACCATGCTTGTTCAGAACGGTACTCTCCATACCGGCGACGTTGTTATCGCTGGTACCGCAGTAGGTAAAGTCCGTGTTATGATCGACGATAAGGGCAACAGAATTACCGAAGCAGGTCCTTCCATTCCTGTTGAAATCACCGGTCTTGATTCCGTTCCCACCGGCGGCGACCAGTTCAACGCAGTTTCCGATGAAAAACTTGCACGTGAACTTGTTGAACAGCGTGAATATGAAGCAAAACAGGAAGCATTCAAACAGTATCAGAAAGTTACTCTTGATAACCTCTTCAACCAGATCGCCGAAGGCGAAATCAAGGAACTTCCCATCATCGTCAAAGCTGACGTTCAGGGTTCCGTTGAAGCGGTTCGCCAGTCCCTTGAAAAAATCTCCAACGAAGAAGTCCGCGTAAAAGTTATCCACGGCGCGGTTGGTGCAGTCAACGAATCCGACGTTATGCTTGCACAGGTTTCCAACGCAATCATCGTAGGTTTCAACGTCCGTCCCGACACCACCGCAAGAGATACAGCAGAGCGCGAAGGCGTTGATATCCGTCTTTACAGAATCATCTACGACGCAATCGAAGAGATCCAGTCCGCAATGAAAGGTATGCTTGCTCCGAAATATCGTGACGTTGACCTTGGCCGTGCGGAAATTCGCCAGGTTTATAAAATTTCCAACGTCGGTACCGTCGCTGGCTGCTATGTTCTCGAAGGCAAAATTGCAAGAAACGCAAATATCCGCGTTGTTCGTGACGGCATTATCATTGCCGACGATAAACTCGACAGCCTTAAACGTTTCAAAGACGACGTCAAGGAAGTTGCTTCCGGCTATGAATGCGGTATGACCCTTACAAAATTCAACGACATCAAAGAGGGCGACATTTTCGAAGCTTATATCGTTGAAGAATATCGCGAAGACTAAACCGGAGGAATTATGGCAGGATTTAAACTTAACAGAACAAGCGAGGATATCCGCAGAGAGCTGATGGATATCCTCCGCAGCATGAAAGATCCGAGAATTTCCGGCGGAATGATAAGCGTTGTCCGCATTGAACTTACCAACGATCTTTCCCACTGCAAGGTATATATCAGTTCCCTTGAGGGAATGGAAAAAGCAAAAGAAGCGGTCAAAGTTCTTACAAAAGCGGGCGGTTTTATCCGTCACGAAATGATGATGAGACTTGAACTCCGCAAAGTCCCTGAATTCCATTTCATTCCGGACGATTCCATAGAATACAGCGCCGGAATCCAGAAAATTCTTCGGGAAATCGGGGAAGAATAATTTTTAAAAGAAAGGAGAGGAAAGAAAAAATGGAAGTAAATGTTCAAAAGTGCTGCGAAATTCTTCGCAAAATGGACGATATCGTTATCCTTACCCACCGCAATCCGGACGGCGATACCCTTGGTTCCGCTTTTGCTTTGCATTATATTCTCAAACAGCTTGGAAAACGAAGCAAAGTAGTTTGCCACGATGGTTTTCCGAAGCAGTTTTCATACCTGCTCCTGGAATATGAACCGGAAGATTTTGAACCGAAAGCTGTTGTTGCTGTTGATATTGCCGATGAACAGCTTTTCGGAGAAAATCTTAATGAATATAAGGGAAAGGTCGATCTTTGCATCGACCACCACGGTTCCAACAAACACTATGCAAAAAACTGGCTTGTAAGAGATACCGCGGCGGCCTGCTGCGAAATTATCGAAGATATCTGCTATGGTTTTGAGGAAGCAGAGCTTACCAAAATCATCGCTGACTGCATCTATACCGGCGTTTCCACCGATACCGGCTGTTTCCGCTATTCGAATACAACCGGCCATACTCATTCGGTTGCCGGAAGAATGTTCAAAGCCGGATGCGATTTTGTAATGATAAACCGCGCAATGTTCGAGGTAAAATCTTTTTCAAGAATCGCAATCGAAAGGGAAGTTCTTAACGGAACCGAACTTTATTTTGACAACCGCTGTGCGGTTATCTCCCTTACCAAAGAGATGATCGAAAGAACCGGCGTTCTTGAATCCGAACTGGAAGGCGTTCCGGCTATGACAAGAGAAATTGAGGGAGTTGAAATCGGTCTCACTCTTCGCTTCCGTGATAACGGATATAAGATTTCCGTTCGAACCGGGGAAGAAATCGACGCTTCCGCAATTTGCGGAAAACTCGGCGGCGGCGGCCATCGCTGCGCCGCAGGTTGTTTTGTCGAAGGTGACCTTGAAACCGCAAAAGAAACGGTGCTCAAAGTTGTTGCCGAAACACTTGGGGAGGAAACCGAATGAGCGGAATTCTTCCGGTTAAAAAACCGGCAGGCTTCACTTCCTTTGACGTAATAGGAAAACTTCGCGGTGTTACAAAAACCCGGAAAATCGGACATTCCGGAACTCTCGATCCGATGGCGACCGGAGTTCTTCCGCTTTTTTTCGGAAACGCAACAAAATGCTGCGACCTTCTTCCAAATGAGGATAAACGCTATGTTGCGGATATAAAATTCGGGATAGTTACCGACACCCAGGACACCACCGGCCGCGTGCTCAAAGAAACCGAAAGCCATGTTACAAAAAATGAGTTTTCGGAAGTTATTTCCGGCTTTACCGGAAAACAGATGCAGACCCCGCCGATGTTTTCGGCGGTAAAGATTAACGGAAGGCCCCTTTATGACCTTGCAAGAGAAGGCAAGGTGGTGGAACGTGCTCAAAAGGAAATCGAGGTTTATGATATAAAGCTCCTTGAATTTGATGAGCATGCTCAGACCGCAAAGATCGAAGTTTTCTGCGGAAAGGGAACTTTTATCCGAACTCTTATCAATGATATGGGAGAAAAACTCGGCTGCGGCGCTTCAATGAGTGCCCTTGAAAGAACAATGGCGGCGGGTTTTGAACTTTCCGAATGTTTCACTATTTCCGAAATTGAAGAAATGATGAAAACCGGAACTTTTGAAGAACATCTTATGCCCATCGAAAGACTTTATAAAGACCTTCCAAGGCTTGTTATAAACGATTTTGATAAAAGACTTTACCGAAGCGGAGTCCCCCTGGAACTCGGGAAAAGAGGCTGGGGCGGGATTTTGGGAAACATTGCCGTTTTTGATGAAAGCGGAATGCTCCTTGGAATTTCCTATATGGATGAAGAGGCAAACGAACTGAAACTTCGTAAAATGATGAATACAGATAAATAAAAAAGGTACCGTTTTGCGGTACCTTTTTTATTTTGTCATAATTTCTCTTGCAAAATTGCTTATTTCAATGGTTTTGTGTTCCCGGATAAATTCTTTGCCTATAACGCCTTTTATTTCAAGAAGGACTTCGCATTTTTTCCATATGGGTTTTTTAAGAATTTTGTCCGTTCCGGAAATATGAGCAACGATTACCGGGCATTCGGCTTTTTTTGCAATCCGAAAGGCTCCATGGCGGAACTCAAGAAGTTCGCCGCTTTTGCTGACCCAACCTTCCGGATAAATTCCGATGGAACAGGTTCCGTTTTTGATAAATTCGGCGGCGTGGTTGATTGTTTTAAGAGCTTCCCGGTCGTTTTCTCTGTCTATGGGAAGGCATGCGGCTTCATGCAGGAAAGAACCCGCAACCGGATAGGAATGGGTCTCCTTCTTGCTGATAAAGGCGATATGGCGCTTTCTGAAAAGCAAAAGCGGAACAGCCGGGTCCAGCCAGTGAATGTGGTTGCAAACAAAAAGAAAGTTCCCTTTTTTCGGAACAAATTCTCTTCCGGAAATATGGACTTTTACCCGGAAAATTTTAAGGACAAGGAAGGCGGTCTGAACAAGAACATGGTAATAATATCGGTTCTGATGAATGATCGGTTTTTTTGTGTTAACAAAAAGCGAAAGAAAAGCGCAATAGATAAAATGTGCCGCGACGCCAAGCATAAAAACGTTTATAAAAATAAGAGCGGCAAGAATCAGCCAATACCAGCGGTCGACAAAACCATAAACGGTTACTGTGGAAAGAGCGATATATGAAGTCGGAGGCCAAGCGGTCTTAGGAAGA